>CALCTH010000306.1 GCA_937893795.1 uncultured Myxococcales bacterium
CCTCGCGCGGGGTCAGGCCGACAGGTTCCCGACACGGGCTCGGGGGCCCCGGTGCCTGTCGTCGGTGCCCCCTGACTTACAAGGAGGATGTCGTCGGTTCGAGCCCGGCTCCGCCTACCACCTTGGGAAGCCGATGGTCCTCGCCGGAGGGGACGAGAGTTCCGAGCGGCGTGGCGCACGCGTGTCCTGCACGTGAGGCGCCGCACGTGTGGCGAGGGTCGCGTCAGAATCCCGCGTCGCGGGTCCGCCGCCGTTCACACTCCGACTGCGGAAACCCGCACTGCGCGTCGGGGCTTCCGTTCAGGCACCGCAAGACGGGTCCGTCGCAGCTCGCGGGCTCGAAGGACAAGAGCTCGCCAGTCGACAAACACCGGAGGGTCCCTCTACAGAAGGGGACGGCGCCGGGAATCGGGCAGGGGTCTGCCGCCCCGCGTCGGCAAGGGCGCGGGGCCGGCGCGTCCATCTCGCCGCAGGAAAACGCGCTCAGCGGTGCGAACGTCAACGCGAGCCCCGCGAGCGCCAGACCGACTACCTGCACGTGGAGGTCTCGCGCGGTTCCGCAGCCCGGCGCCGAAGGCCGTGAGCAAGGCGGGCCCCGCGACCGGTGAGGAGACGGTCCATGGCGCAAGACTACCCGTGCCTGCACCGGGAGGGATGGCGCATGGAGATCTGGTTCACTCGCCTCGATCCGAAGACGCACCGCTTCCTCGTCCGTCGTCCGCCTCACGCGCCCGTCGACGCCCGCCTCGAGACGCGCTCGCTCTTGCTCCACGACTTCGCCCACTACGCGGTGGAGACGACGCTCGCGACGGAGGCCGGCTTCTACGGCCGGCTGGCCGCGGGCATGACGCTCGCGGAGCTGCGGGCCCTCGACGACGCCGGCGCGCTGATGGAGCTCGAGGGCAACGTGGCGCGGCTCCAGTCCTCCTTCCGGCGCGGGACGGCCGGTGCGCACCCGGCCTTCGGCGTGCTCCGCGGCCTCGACGGAGCCTGGCGCAAAGCCCGCCAGGGCGAGGCGCTCAGGCTGACCTGGCCGGGGACGCAGCCCCAGCTGGTGCCGGCGCCGGACTGACGAGGCCTCCGCCGCGCGTGTTCGGACCGAGCACGGCCAGGACGTGCGCCATCACGACCACGGCAGCGCCGCGGTTGCGCCCGCGTGGACCCAGCGCATCCACGTAGTGGCTCACGCGCCCGCCCGCGTGGCGAATGCGGCGCGTGTGCGTCGCGTTGCCGTAGACGAGCGCGGGCCACCCGTCCTCCACGGCACGCGCGTTGACGACGACGCTCACGCGCCGACGCTGGGGCCGCCCCAGCCGCGATGCCAGCGTTCGTAGCGGGCCGCCGAGGCGTCGTCCGCCGCGAAGACCAGCTCCACGCGGACCTCGTCGAGGAAGACGTCGTTGGCGCCGCTGAAGCGCGCGACGGTCGTCACGAGCTGCACCTCGTCCTCCGTGCCGGGGAGGAGCAGGCGCGGACCGATGAGCGTCGGACCCGTGGGCGAGAGCGAGGCCTCGAGCCCGAGCGCCGCCGCCGCCGCGTCGACCTGCACGCGGAGCGCGGCGCGGCCGTGCTCGACGGCCTCCCGGCGCATGCGCGCCAGGCTCGCCGAGGCGACCTCGTCGAAGTTGGCGAGCAGGGGCCGGAGCCCGCCCTCGCCCAGCATGACGCGCATGAGATCGGCCGGAAGCTCCGCGAGCACCGGGAGCAGGGCCCGTGCGGTCGCGTTGGCGTCGACCACGCGCCACACACCATCGACCACGAAGGCGGGGTAGGGCTCCTGGCGCGCGAGCAGCTCGCGGGCGATGCGCCGGTAGGGCGCGAGCGCCTCGCCCTCGACGGGCCGCTCCTCGTAGGCGGCGGGCAGACCCGCTGCTCGCAGCAGCGCGTTTCGTTCGCGGAGTGGCACGGCGAGCGTCTCGGCCAGCTTCAGCACCGCGGGGGTGCGGGGCCGGGAGCGTCCGGTCTCGAGGAAGCTGAGGTGCCGCGGCGACATGCCGGCGGCTACCGCGAGGTCGAGCTGGCTCAGCCCCCGTGTCTTCCGCCATGCCTTGAGCTGCTCCCCGAACGCGCTCGCCATGGGCCCGAGCATAGTGGGAAGCCTTCGGCGCTCCTTTCCCTTTCCGGGAAGTGCTCCGGCGCCGCTTCGCCTGCAGGGTCCTCTCGAAAGGACACCCCCATGCAGCGATTCCTCCCCCACGCCGGCACCGTGACCTTCGTCGCCGGCCTCGTCTTCTGGTTCGGCGCCCTCGTCCCCGAGGCCTTCCTCGAGCCGCTCTACACCGTCTGGTTCATGGGCGACGCGACGCCCATGGGCCCGAAGGCGCTCTTCGGGACGGGCCTCTTCGGCGCCATCACCGCCGGCTTCGGCATCACGATTCGTCGCCTCGGCCTCGGCGTGGCGTCGGACCAGGTCGATGGCCCGCTCATCCGCCGCGCGCTCTTCGAAGGCCTCATCGTCTGGTTCATCCCCGACAACATCGCGTCCGTGGCCACCGGCGCGTACCCGAACGTGGCTCTGAACACGGCCTTCCTGGTGATGCTCCTCGTGCCCATTCTCGCCA
>CALCTH010000307.1 GCA_937893795.1 uncultured Myxococcales bacterium
TAAAATTAGCTATGTCTGTTCCACTCCCCTATCCGGGGTCGAGGCGCGCCTCGCCCCCGGCCTCGACCGCGGGGACGAGCTTCCGCGGGTCGAAGGCCGGCTCCAGCTTCAGCAGGCCGAGGGACGCGACCCCGGTGAGCAGCCCGATGAAGGCGAGCACGTGGTGCCGGCGCCGGAAGAGGAGCTCCTGCACGCGACGCAGCACGGTCGCGCGCCGGTGCCTCGGCTCCCCGGGCGGGCGGGAGCTCATCGACGCTCCTCGGGGAGCAGCGGGGGGCGCGTGCGCATCGGGTTCAGGGTCCGCGGCGCCGTGCCGAGCTGGCACGCGGGGCCGTGGGCCGTCGAGACGGACCCGCCGCGTGCGCCATTACGTGCGCACCGGCCCGCCGTTCCTAGCGTGGTACACCAGGAGCGTTCGATGACGGCCACGATCATCCGAAACGGCCTCTTCTTCGACGGCCGAGGGGGTCCTCCGACGCACCGCGACCTGCGCCTGGAGCGGGGACGCCTCGTGGCGATCTCCGAGGCCCCGCTCGAGGGGACGGCCGGCGAGACGGTCGTCGACGCGACGGGGCGCTGGGTCACGCCCGGCTTCATCGACATCCACACCCACTACGACGCGGAGATCGAGGTCAACCCGGCGCTCGACGAGTCGCTGCGGCACGGCGTGACCACCGTGTTCATGGGCAGCTGCTCGCTGAGCGCGGCCGTGGGGGATCCGACGGACCTCGCCGACATGTTCACGCGCGTCGAGGCCATCCCCTACGAGCACCTCCTGCCGCTCTTCCGCGCGCGGAAGACGTGGCAGACGCACGGCGAGTATGCGGCGCACCTCGACGGCCTCCCGCTCGGTCCCAACGTCGCGTCCTTCGTCGGCTACTCCGCCGTGCGCGCCGCGACGCTCGGCATCGAGCGCTCCCTCGACCCGCGCGCCCGGCTCACCCGCGCCGAGCTCGAGAAGCTCGAGGCGAGCCTCGTGGAGGGGCTCGACGCGGGCTTCCTCGGCCTCTCCGTCAACGGGCTGAGCTGGGACAAGATGGGCGGCGAGCGCTTCCGCAGCCAGCTGCTCCCCTCGGCGCACGCGCGCTGGGGCGAGCTTCGGCGCATGGCGAAGGTGCTCCGGCGCCGCGAGCTGCACCTCCAGGCGCTGCCGAACGTGGCCACGAAGTACGAGATGCTGCTCTACGCGGGCCTGAGCATGGGCCTCGGAATGCGCAGGGCGCTCCGCACGAGCGTGCTCTCCATGATGGACCTGCGCGCCAACCGGCTCATCTGGCGGCTCCTCCGCGCGTTCGGCTTCGTCTTCAACCGCGGCCTTGGCGCGCAGTTCCGCTTCCAGCTGCTCCCGGTGGCCTTCGAGCTCTGGTCCGACGGCTTCGACAACGCGCTCTTCGAGGAGTTCGGCGCCGGCGCCGAAGGCATGCACCTGCAAACGGAGATCGCCCGGCGGCGGCTCTTCCGTGACGCGGCCTACCGGCAGCGCTTTCGGCGCCAGTGGCGGAACCCCTTCCTCCCGCGGATCTTCCACCGCAGCTTCGCCCACGCGACGATCATGGAGTGCCCCGATGCCTCGCTCGTCGGCCGCAGCTTCGCCGCCGTGGCCGACAGCCGCGGCGAGCCCGCCGAGGACACCTTCCTCGAGCTCATGGCCGAGTACGGGCCCGACATTCGCTGGGTCACCGTCACGGGCAACGACCGCGCCGGCCCCCTCGCGCGCATGCTGCGGGGCACGGAGAGCCTCATCGGCTTCTCCGACGCCGGCGCCCACCTGCGCAACATGGGCTTCTACAACTTCCCGCTCCGCATGCTGAAGTTCGTCCGCGACGCGGAGGAGCGCGGCCGACCCGTCATGCCGATGGGGCAGGCCATCTGGCGCCTCACCGGCGAGCTCGGCGAGTGGTTCGACATCGACGCAGGCCGGCTCGAGGTGGGCTCCCGCGCGGACGTGGTCGTGCTCGATCCGAAGGGCCTCGACCACGCCGTGGACACGATTCACGAAGCCCCGATCGCGGGCCTCGGCGGCTTCCGCCGCCTCGTGCGGCGAAACCCGCGGGCCGTGCACGCGGTCTTCGTGGCCGGCGAGCGCGTGGTCACGGCCGGCGAGGTGCACGAGGACGTCGGGCGTACGCGCGGTCCGGGGCGCTTCCTCAAGGCCGGCCAGCCCTCGCCGCCGCGCGAGCCCTCCCCGAGCCGGGAGGCTGAGCCGCGGCCGCCCCACCGGCAGCCGCTCGCGGTGCCGGTGCACGCGTAGGCCGCGCATCGCAACCTTCCCAAACGACGTGAGCACGGGCCTTGGCGAATCCCCACCCGCGAGCCTAAAGAGGTCCCGACCATGCAGGTGACGACCGTGACCCTCTTCCGCTTCCGGGGCTTCTGGATGCGGTTCTGGGCCTTCCGGCAGATGGTCCTCGCCTACGGACCGCTGCGCACGACGCCCGGCCTCCGCTTCGTGAAGGTGCTCGGGACGGGCCGCGGCCGGGGCTTCCACCCGGCGCCCAACTGGGGCGTGTATTCGATCCTCGCCACCTGGGAGTCGCGGGACGACGCGGAGCGCGCGCTCGCCGGGGACGGGAAGATCGGCGAGTACCGGGACCGCTCGGTGGAGCACTACACGCTCTACCTCGAGGCGACGCGCTGCCACGGGACCTGGGACGGCATCGAGCCCTTCGAGCCGGCCCTCGGTGCGCCCTCCCCGGCTCCGCTCGGCGTGCTGACGCGCGCCACGATCCGCCCGAGCCGCCTCTGGGCCTTCTGGCGCTCCGTGCCCGCCGTGAGCGCGATGGTCGCCGGCCAGGCGCCGCTTCGCCTGAGCCTCGGCCTGGGCGAGCGTCCCATCGTGGGCCTGATGACCTTCTCGCTCTGGGACGACGGCGACTCCATGCGGAGCTACGCCTACCGCGCCGGCGAGCACCGCGAGACCATGCGCCTCGCCAAGCGCGACGGCTGGTTCGCCGAGGACCTCTTCGTGCGCTTCCGCGTGATCGACGCGGCCGGCCTCTGGGAAGGCGAGTGCCCCTTCGCCATCGCCCAGGCCGCGCACGCCGCCCCGGACGCGGAGCGGCCCGCGCCCGTCGAAGCGGCGGCGCTCGGGGCGGGGTGAGCGAAGCCGCGCTCGAGGGCGTCGCCCGCACGGCGCTCTGGACGCTCCGCTGCCGGGCGGCCTTCGCGGCCCGAGGCGCCCTCGAGGCCCCCGCGGCCGCGCGCATCGTCGCGGGCCTCGACCCGGCGCTCCTCGCCCGCCTCGGTCCCCCGCAC
>CALCTH010000308.1 GCA_937893795.1 uncultured Myxococcales bacterium
CGCGCGCGGCGTGGCCGTGGTGCCGAAGGTTGCGGCGGATTGGCGCCAGGCTCGCCTCGGGCGCGAGCCTGCCGGGATTGTCCTCCACGGTGCGGGGCGGGGTCGCCGCGGGCCGGGCCCGCAGCCTGCCGGCGCGTCGCGCGAGCCGGGCCGCCTCCGCGACGCCCAGCAGCTCGCCGAGCTGAAGGGCGCGGCCGGGACCCCGGGTAGGCCGCTCGTTCGTGGGCGGGCCTCCTGGATTCGCGGCCAGCACGTCGTTCGGTCTGGAATATGACGCCATCATATGGCACTGTCATAGTGATGGCCGGGAAGGCTGGCAAGCCCACGAGGGCAGAGATCGTCGAAGCGGCCCACGCGCTGCTCGCGGAGCACGGGCCGGTGGGTCTCTCCATGCGCCGCGTCGCCGAGCGCGTGGGCGCCAGCTATCAGGTCATCTACACGCGCATCGGCGACAAGGGCGCGCTGGCTCGGGCGCTGCACGACGACGGCTTTCGGCGGCTCGCGGACATGGCCGGCGCCCAGCCGCCGACCGGTCGTCGCGAGGACTTCTTCGCGCTCGCCCACGGCTATCGGCGCTTCGCCGAAGAGGAGCCGTGGCTCTTCGAGCTGATGTTCGGGGCGCCCATCGCCGACTTCACGCGCGACGCCGACTCGCGCGCCGTGGCCTGGCGGAGCTTCGACCGTTGCTTCGTCGCCACGACCCGCGCGTGGCTCGACCACAGCTTCCCGGAGCGCCCTCGAGGCCTCGCCGCGTCTCTCGCCTGGAGCCTATGGACCGCCGTGCACGGCCTCACGATGCTGCACCTCGCCGGCCACCCTTCGCCCAGCGGCGACATCGCCCGAGACACGGAAGCTCTCGTCGCCCAGCTGCTCCCCAAGAGCCTCGGCACGCCGGAGGCACCCAAGGCGGAGGACTGAACCAGAGAAGCCGACGCGCGCTCAGCGCATGCCGATGGCGTGGCGGACGCGGGTCATGGTTTGCCGAGCGCGGACGCGGGCGCGTTCGGCGCCCTCGGCGAGCATGGCGTCGAGGGCGGGCTCGTCGGCGCGGAGCGCCTCGTACCGCTCGCGCATCGGCGCGAGCTCGGCATCCAGGGCCTCGAAGAAGTCCTGCTTCGCGTGGCCCCAGCCGTAGCCCCCCGCGCGCAGCCTCTCGGCCATCTCGTCGGCCACGTGCGGCGTGAGCAGCCGCGTCAGCTCGAAGAGCGTGCCCGCGGGCTCCTTCGGTGCCTCGAGAGGCTCGGAGCCGGTCACGATCTTCATGATCGTCTTCCGCAGCTTCTTCTGCGGCCAGAAGAGCACGATGCCGTTGCCCCGGCTCTTGCTCATCTTGTGGCCGTCGAGGCCCGGCACGAGCTGCGCTTCACCGATCAGCGGCTCGGGCACCACCAGGAGCTCTTCCCCCGCCCCGAAGAGGTGGTTGAAGCGCGTCGCCATGTCCCGCGTCAGCTCGAGGTGCTGCTTCTGGTCCTTGCCCACGGGGACGACGTTCGTGTCGTAGAGCACGATGTCCGCCGCCATCAGCACCGGGTAGTTGAAGATGCCCGCGTTCGGCGCCTCGCCCTTCGCGAGCGCGTCCTTGTAGCTGTGCCCCCGCTCGAGCTGCCCCGTCGCGACCATGCAGCTCAGCACCCACGCGAGCTCGAAGACCTCGGGCACGTCCGACTGGCGGAAGAAGGTCGTCGCGCTCGGGTCGAGGCCGCAGGCGAGCCACGTCGCCGCCACGTCGTAGACGCTCTTCCGCATCGCCTCGCGGTCCCGAACCATCGTCAGCGCGTGGTAGTCGGCGATGAAATAGAAGGTGTCGTAGGTCGCGCTCAGGCCGAGGGCCGGCCGGATGGCCCCCAGGTAGTTGCCGAGGTGCGGTTCGTTCGTCGGCTTGATGCCGGTCAGGCTCGTCGGGCGTTCGGTCATGGCCGCCGGAGGCATGATAGGACCCGCCCATGAGCGCACGCCCCTTTCGGATCTTGGGATTCCAGCAGATCGCCGTGGGCGGCCCCGACAAGGGGCGCCTCGCGCACCTCTGGGTCGACCTCTTCGGGCTCACGAAGACCGGGGACTTCCAGAGCGAGCGGGAGAACGTCGACGAGGACATCCTCACCATCGGCGCGGGACCGCACGCCGTCGAGGTCGATCTCATGCAGCCCCTCGACCCCGAGAAGAAGCCGCGCGTGGACACGCCGCCGCTCAACCACGTGGGGCTCTGGGTCGACGACCTCGCCTCGGCCGTGACCTGGCTCGGCGCCCAGGGCGTGCGCTTCACGCCCGGCGGCATCCGCAAGGGCGCCGCCGGTCACGACGTATGCTTCATCCACCCAAAGGGCAACGAGGCCAGCCCCCTGGGCGGCGAGGGCGTGCTCATCGAGCTGGTGCAGGCGCCGGCCGCCGTGATCGAGGCCCTGGGGTAGATGCTCGCCTCGCCGCAATCGGCTGCGTGCACGGCCCTTGCAAGCATGGACGGGCGTGGCTGACGTGTCCTCCAGGCCTTCTCTCGCCCGTGCGGCGGGGTCCACCGTGAACGCGCGTTCGCGCTTCGGGGCGGCTTTCACCTTCTTGGCGCTCGTGCTCGCGCTGCCGCGTCTCGCGCACGCCGATCGCGTGCTCGTGCTTCACGCGACGGGCAGCGCGTCGGAGGCGCGCATCGCGGAGGTCGAGCAAGCGCTCATCTCCGCCGTCGGTGCGCTCGGCCATACGGTGCTTCGCGAGCCTGCCGTCGGTGCGCTGGGCGACCCGCCGGAGACGGCGAACGAGCTGCGCGCCGTCGCCGAGGTGCAGGGCGCCGACTGGGCGGTCGTACCGCTCGTGCGCGGCGCCACGGACCGCGCCTACGAGCTCACGCTCCGCGTCGGTTACGTTGCGGAGACGCGGGTCGAGGTGCTCGCCGCCGAGGTGGTGCGCCTTCGCGAGGACGCGCGGCTCCGTGAGCTGCTCGCCGTGATGCTGCGCCCCGAGGGCGCGGGCGCCACGGAGCTCGCGGGCGACGACGTGGTCGGACGTCGCCTCGAGGCCGGTGCCGCCGAGGCCGAGATTCAGGCCGAGATCGACGCGCGTCGCGCCGAGGAGGAGGCGGCGCGGCAGGCGGAAGAAGAAGCGCAGCGCGCGGTGGAAGAGGCCGAGGCACGCGAACGCGAAGCGGCCGAGGCGGAAGCGGCCCGCATCGAAGCCGAGCGCGCCTTTGCCGAGCGCGATCGCTACGGCGTCGCCGACGGGCTGCTCCACGTGCAGGCGGGCGTCGGCGCGCTCCCGCTCCTCTCGACGGGCCAGGGCGGCACCGGCGGCACGCTCGGCAGCTTCAGCCTGCGCATCGGGCGGGGCTTCGAGGCCGCGCCCGGGCTCGAGCTGCGCGGGGGCTTCGATGCCTTCTTCGGGGCGGCCGGTGGCTTCGCGCTCGAGGTGGGCGGCGTCTACCTCTACAGCCCCTTCACCTTCCCGCTTCACGTCGGCGGCGGCGCGGAGCTCGGTCTCTTCAAGGTGACCACCGGGAGCCAGGACGCGGGCGTTCTCCTTCGCGTCGGCCCTGTGGTGGCCTTCAACCTCGGCGAGTCACCGCTCTACGTCGAAGCTGCGCTTCCGGAGCTGGTGTGGACGAGCGTGAGCGGCGGCGCCGTGGCGCTCGGCTTCAGCGGCCGCGTGGGCCTGCGCTTCTAGTCCGCGCCACGATCCGTCTCCGCCGGCGTCCGGCCGTCCCGACGTGGGGAGCGAGTGCGCACGCTCACGAGTGTAAAGCTGGCTAGTCACCCAAAACTGTAAAAAGAACTTGACAGCGGCGGGGAGCCGCGCTTAGTGATCACCAAGTCCTGGCGCGGCATTTCGCCTCACCCGTGGTGGGTGGACGGGGTCGCGTCCGGAACACCGTCAACGACGATTCTCGTCGAATCCCGCGCGTAATGCCCCGGCGCGTCGGGGGAGCTTCACTTCCGTCGTTTCGGGGCCATCCGGAGAGAAACAAAAATGGCTGACTTCGATGATCCCGATCGCGTCTGGCCCACCGGCCTGACCCTCAAGGAGTCGATCGAGCTCCACAAGTACCTGATCGACGGGGCTCGACTCTTTTTCCTTTCGTCGGTCGTCGCGCACGCGCTCGTGGCCGCGTTCACCCCCTGGCTGGGTTGAGGAGGTAACCAATGACCAATGGACGACTTTGGACCGTCGTGAACCCCAACATCGCGATCCCGATCGGCTGGGTCTACCTGGGGCTCACCTCCATGTACATTCACTTCCAGGTGATGTTCCAGACCGACTGGTTCCCGGCCTTCCTGCAGGGCGGCTGAACCCACCCGAGGCCCGGTTGCGATCGCGTAGGTCGAATTTTGCGCCGGGCCTCGGCCCTCGGCCCTAAAGGGCGAGGAACGTTCGAGGGACAGCGAGTCCAGGAAGAGACGAGGAGGAGTCCATGCTTGGATACACGGCGAGCTTCGACAGTGCGGCACAGGCCCAGGAGGCGGCGACGAGCCTGACCTCCGTCGGCGTCAGGGAAGGCAACGTCCTCGTCCTCGACAGCCTCGAAGCCCTCGAGCAGAGCTGGTCGAAGGGGATCCGGGACGGCTACCTCAAGAGCGCGGGTGAACCGACCTACCGCAGCACCATCGAAGGCGGCGGCGCCGTGATCGCGTTCCTCGTGAACGTGGGCATGGCCTGGAAGCCCTTCCAGGCCATCGAAGACGCCGGCGGCACCGTCCACGGTAACTTCACGGCCTATCGGCAGGAGTTCCAGACCGGCTGGCTGGGGCCCCTCGCGTGGAACATCGCGCCCTTCGCGAAGATCGAAGATCGCCGCTGGACCAACATCTTCACCGAGGGTGTCTATAACCCGACGGAGAAGCTGTGGACCGGTATGCTGTCGATGGGCTTCGCGTTCACGCCGGCGGAGAAGCTCTGGACCGCCATGTTCTCGAAGGCTTTCGCTTTTGATATGTGGAATCTCGATCGCAAGTGGACCGGGATGCACCTCGGCGGTCGCGACAAGGACGTGTAGCGCGGCGAGGCCGCGCTGAGAGGCCCACGTGAGCAGCTGGAGCGAGAGGGCGGTTCAGAAGTGGATCGCGATGGGTCCGCGGTGGTTGCCCTTCGCGGACGTCGCGACGCCGGACCTACCGCTCTCGCGCCTGCTCCGTTTGAGCCTCTTTCAGATCTCGGTGGGGATGACCATGGTCCTCCTCGTCGGAACACTGAACCGCGTGATGATCGTCGAGCTGGGCGTGGCGACCTCGCTCGTCGCGCTGATGATCGCGCTGCCGATCGTGTTCGCGCCCTTCCGCGCGATCATCGGCTTCAGCTCGGACCACCACCGCTCCGAGCTCGGCTGGCGACGGGTTCCCTTCATCTGGAAGGGGACCATGTGGCAGTTCTGCGGCTACGCCTTCATGCCCTTCGCGATTCTGGTCCTCGCGGGCAAGGGCGAGTCGCACCGGATTCCGGAGTGGATCGGGGTGGTCTCGGCGGCCGTCGCCTTCCTCGCCGTGGGCGCCGGCATGCACACGGTGCAGACGGCGGGCCTCGCGCTCGCCACGGACCTGACGCCGAAGGAGGCGCACCCGAAGGTCGTCGGGCTCATGTACGTCACGCTCCTCATCGGGATGATGGGGAGCGCGCTTCTCTTCGGCATCGCGCTCGAGGACTACATCCACGCACGCCTCGTGGGTGTCATTCAGGGTACCGCGCTCGCTACGCTGACGCTGAACGTCATCGCCATGTGGAAGCAGGAGACGCGGCGACCCGCGCGGCACCAGCCCAAGCGAGAGCGTGAACCCAGCTTCCGGGAATCCTGGGCGGCCTTCCTCGAGGGCGATCACGCCCGGCGGCGCTTGGTGATCGTAGGCCTCGGGACGCTCGCCTTCGGGCTGTCCGAGGTCATCCTCGAGCCCTTCGGCGGGCAGGTGATGGGCATGGAGGTGTCCAGCACCACCAAGCTCACGGCGCTGCTGGCCTTCGGCGGGCTCTGCGGCTTCGGCTACGCCTCGCGCATCCTGCGCCGCGGGAGCGACGTGCAGCGCGTGACGCAGCTCGGCGCCGTGCTCGGGATCCCCGGCTTCGTGATGGTGCTGGCGTCGCCCGTGACGGGCTTGATGCCGCTCTTCCTCGTCGGGAACTTCCTCGTGGGCTTCGGCGGCGCGATCTTCGGCCACGCGACGCTCACGGACACGATGAACCGGGCGCCGGACGACCAGGTCGGTCTCGCGCTCGGCGCGTGGGGCGCCGTGCAGGCCACGGCCGCCGGTACGGCGATGGCGCTCAGCGGCATCCTCCGCGACCTCTTCGACGAGGTGCTCGGGAGCGGCACGGCCGCCGGCTACAACGCCGTGTACGTGCTGGAGCTCGTGCTCCTGGTCGCGACCATCGTCATCACTGCGCCGCTCGTCCGCTCCGCGGCCCCGCGCCCGGGGGTGTATGGCGGTGGCGCGCCGGAAGGCGGCCGGGCGTGACCGCCCGTCCCGTCCCGGAAAGCGGCCGGGCGTGACCGCCCGTCCCGTCCTCGATGGGGGCCTGGCGTGACCGCCCGTCCCGTCCTCGCGTACCCCGACCCGCGGCTGCGCGAGGAGGCGCAGCCGGTCACGGAGTTCGGGGAGCCGGCCACGGCGCTCGCCCGCGATCTCATCGATACGCTCCGCGCCGACGGCCCGGCCATCGGGCTCGCGGCCACGCAGATCGGGACGCCGCTCCGCATGCTTCTCGTCGACATGAGCGGCACCGGCGACGCGCCCGAGATCTACGTGAACCCCGAGGTCCTCGCCGAGGCGCAGCCGGGAATCGCCGAGGAGCGCTGCCTCTCGCTTCCGGGCCTCGTGGTCCGGGGCTTCCGCGCTGCCCGGTTGAAGGTGCGTTTCCAGGACTGCCAGGGCGACACGCACCAGCGCGTCCTCGAGGGCATGCAGGCCGTCTGCTTCCAGCACGAGCTCGACCACTTCGAGGGTAAGCTCCTCGTCGACCGGCTCTGGCTCCCGCGCCGGCTCTGGTACCAGCGCAAGCACCGCGCGCCCGCCGCCGCGTCGCTCGCGTGAGCGCTACTCGAGCCCGAGCGCGCTCGGGTTCACCGCGGCCGCGATGATCAGCGACACGATCAGACCGATGGTCGTGTAGAGCAGGTCGCGGCCCATGAGCTTGGCCGCTTCCTTCACCGTTCCTCCGGACGCCCCGCGGAACGCCATCGCGAGCTCTCGCCCGCCGAGGAGCCCGATGAAGACCCAGGTGGTGCTCATGGGCACCTTCGACTGGATCTTGAAGATGTAGAGAATCACCGCGTAGACGAAGTTGATGACCGTCGCGCTGCGCAGGTCCTGCACGCTCGACTTCTCGTCGACGACCTGCTGAATCCGGTCGCCACCGATCTTGAAGAGCACGCCCAGGCCGACCACCACGACGCCGACGAAGACGGCGAGCTCGGCGACGTCGAGCTGCCGGGGCAGGTACACGGCGATGTTCGCCGCGTCCTGCTGGATCCACACGCTCCACAGCGCGCCGCTCGTCACCCACTGGGCCACCGTCCACCAGGGATGGGGCGGCCCCTGGCGCTGGAAGCGGGAGAGCACGCCCGACACGAGCGTCCACACCACGATGGCGCATACGAAGGCCACCACGTAGCCTGAGAGGCTCTTGGCGAGCACGCTCGTCACGCCCTTCGTGCTCGTCGTGAAGCTCGAGAGCAGCAGAAAGGTCGTCGACACCGGCATGCGCAGCCGGGTGAGGATCATGAGGAAGAGCGGCGCGGCCACCTGGAGAAAACCAAAGCTCTCCGGCGTCGTCTCGAAGCCCTTCGAGGCGAGGCGCTGGTAGGTGACGTCCCCGTCGTAGACGCTCCAGCTGTAGATGACCGTCGCCGAGAAGATGCCGCCGATGAAGAGCCAGAGGAGCCACCACGGCTTGCCGCGGTTCGACGCGATGAACGTGCCGATGGTCTGGATGCTGTCGTTCGCGACGGCCGAGTAGCCGGCCAGTGCGAAGCCCAGCCAGCGCGCGAGGAAGGCGTCCTGATAGACCGCGCCCACGGCCAAGAACCCCACACCCATGAGCGCGAGGAAGTTCTGCTCGCTGCGCACGAGGCGCACGAAGCGGCCGCGAGGCCCGGGCGGGGTGGAACTGGTCACGGGAAGGGAGCTCGCGGTGTGTGGCCGGTACGAGCGAGACCTTCCTGGAGGCCCCGGATCGCGCGCACCGTCTCAGAGCCACCCCGGCTTGTCCAGCGCCCCCGGCGCGCGGCGCTCGCCACGGTTGCGGCGCCGCAACGGCGACGCTTCGGCGTGCTCACGGACGCGCCTCCGAGTGCGCGCCCGCTGCCTCGCCCGCCTCCGACGGGGTCGCCGCGGCCAGGCTGACGGTGAACGTCGCCCCTTCACCGACCCGGCTCTCGACGGCGACCTGGGCGCCCATCTGCGAGCAGAGGTGCTTCACGATGGCCAGCCCGAGGCCCGTGCCGCCTACGTCGCGGGCCCGCCCGGGGTCCACGCGGTAGAAGCGCTCGAAGAGCCGGTCGATGTGCTTGGCGGCGATGCCGGGCCCCGGATTGTAGATGGACACCGCCACGCGGTCGCCGTCGCGGCGAAGGCGCGCCTGCACCTCGGCCCCTTCCGCGCTGTACTTGATCGCGTTGTCGACGAGGTTCACGAGCACCTGATCGAGCGCGCGAGCGTCCGCCAGGACCGGCGGGACGTCCGGGTCGACGTAGCTGGTCACGGTGACGCCGGCCTGCTCCGCCTTCGCGCCGAGGCCGCGGATCACCTCGGCCAGCGCGGCGCCGGCGTCCACGCTCCTCAGCGTGAGCCGCTGCGTCGGCGACTCGGCCTTCGAGAGCGAGGCCAGGTCCGCGACCAGCGCCTGCAACCGGAGCGTGTGCTTCAGGATGACGTCGAGAAAGCGGTCTGCCGCCTCCGGGTCATTCACGGCCCCGTCGCGGAGCGTCTCGGCGAAGCCTCGGATGGCCGTGAGCGGTGTCCGGAGCTCGTGGCTCGCGTTGGCCACGAAGTCGCGGCGAATGCGGTCCGTCTCGTTCAGGCGCGTGATGTCGTGGAGCACGGCCACGACGCCGGCCCCGTCCGGGAGCGGCGCGACCTGCGCCGCGAGGCTCCGCATCTCGCCCAGAAGCGGGATGTCGAGGTCCACGGCGCGCGCCTCGCCCTTCCGCGCCGCACGCACGGCCTCGTGGAGCTCCGGCGAGCGGATGGCCTCCATGGCCGTGCGCCCGATGGGGTCGCCGTCCACGAGCTGATCGAGGGCGTCGTTCGTGGCCGCGATGCGCCCGAGGCTGTCGGTGACGAAGACCGCCTCCACCATCGAGTTCACGATGGTGCGGAGCCGGTCCTGCTCGGCGCGAAGGTTGTCGATGCGGTCGGCGAGCTGGTCGGCCATGCGGTCGAGGGCGCGGCCGATGGCGCCGAGCTCGTCCTCGCGCGTCGACCGGGTGCGGGCGCTCAGGTCGCCCGCCGCGAGCGCGTCGGCCACCTCCGTGAGCTCGCGGGCGGGACGCACGAGGGCGCGGCTGAGCGCGTAGGTGAGGAAGAGCGCCACGAAGATGGCCAGGACGCCGCCGATGAGCAGGAGCTCGCGCACGGCCGAGCGAATGCGCTGGCTGGCCGCCGTCGAGAGCGTGGCCTCGAGCACCAGCGGCTCCCCGCGATACGACACGCTTCGGAACGCGAGAAAGCGATCCGCGGTGCGGGAAGGCGGCCGCTCGCCCCGGCGGAAGGTGGATCGCTCGCTGCCGTGCAGCGCGCTCAGGCCTTCTTCGGGCTGCGCCCCGGCCGCGAGCACCGAGTCCCCGGCCAAGGCGTCGCCTTCGTCGTAGGCGGTGATGCGGCAGCCGCAGCGTGCGCCCGCCTGGGCGAGCACCGCACCGAGCTCGCCGGCGGGCATCGTCGCCTCCACGTCGTCCAGCGCGGCCTCGAGCGTCTCCTTCGCGAGCTGGCTCAGGCGCACGACGACGAGTGGATCCTCGAGGAGGAGGAGCGCGAGCACGAGGGCGCCGATGGCGGTGACGATGGCGCTCACGAGCGAGCGCCTGAGACCGCCGTTTCCCATGACGCGAGTCTACTTCGGGGACACGCTCAGTTCGGCTCGGCGCGCATGCGGTAGCCGACGCCGCGTACCGTCTCGATGTAGGCCGAGGCGCTGCCGAGCTTCTCGCGGAGCCGCTTCACGTGCGTGTCCACGGTGCGCGTCTCGATCCCCGGTGCGTAGCCCCAGACGCGCTCCAGCAGCGCGTTCCGGCTCTGAACGCGGCCGCGACGCTTGGCGAGGTCGAGGAGCAGGCGGAACTCGAGGGCGGTGAGGCTGAGCTCCTCGCCGTCCACGACACACCGGTGCCCCGGGACGTCGATCACGAGCTCCCCCACGGTGATGGTCTGCGGTCCCTCGTCCTCCTGGGCGCCCATGCGCCGGAGGATGGCCTCGATGCGGAGCAGCAGCTCCCGCGGCGAGAAGGGCTTCACCACGTAGTCGTCGGCGCCGACCTCGAAGCCGACCACGCGGTCGACCTCTTCACCCTTCGCGGTCAGCATGAGCACCGGGAGCCGGGAGGTGGCCTCTTCCCGGCGTAGGCGGCGGCACACCTCGAGGCCCGTGATGTCCGGGAGCATGACGTCGAGGACGACCAGATCGGGGCGTTGACGGCGGATCTCGGCGAGCGCCGTGGCTCCGTTGCCCGCCGTCGCGACGACGTGACCGGCCTGCTTGAGGTTGAACGCGACGAGCTCAGCGAGATCGCTCTCGTCCTCGACGACCAAGATGCGGGAGCCCATGGCGGGGTGACGCTGCGTGCTGGTGGTGACGGGGATGTGACGAGCGGGTTCCGCGGCCGCGAAAGCGCCCTTCGTGCGTCATCACGCTACCGCAGCCTGGGCATCCGGGGCAGGCGGATCGCCCGTGGCGTGCGAAGGAGCACGGCGACGCGTGGGGGCAGGAGGGTCGCACGCCCTGCGTGACCGTTTCGTTGGCGATCCCTCGGGCCGGGTGGCGTGCCCCCTCGGGCCGCGTCAGAGGACGGGCATGGCTCTCTCGGTCGGCATCGTCGGGCTCCCCAACGTGGGCAAGTCGACGCTCTTCAACGCGCTCTCGTCGAAGCAGGCGGAGGCCGCCAACTACGCCTTTTGCACCATCGAGCCGAACGTCGGCATCGTCCCGGTGCCGGACCCGCGCTTCGACTCGCTCGTGGACCTCTTCGAGCCGGCCAAGGTCGTGGCGGCGACCGTCGAGTTCGTGGACATCGCTGGGCTCGTGCGCGGCGCGTCCAAGGGCGAGGGGCGCGGCAACGCTTTCCTCTCGAACATTCGCGAGGCCGACGCCATCGCGCACGTGGTGCGCTGCTTCGAGGACGACAACGTGCTCCACGTGGACAACCGCGTGGACCCGCTGGCGGACATCGAGACCATCGAGACCGAGCTCGTGCTCCGGGACCTCGAGACGGTGCAGAAGCGCCACGAGAAGGCGCAGAAGGCTGCCAAAGGAAACAACCCCCTCGAGAAGAAGGCGCTGGTGCTCTGCGACGCCCTGCTCCCGCACCTCGACGAGGGAAAGCTCGCGCGCACCTTCTTCACTCTCGCCGACGGTTCGCCGCGGGAGATGGACGACGACACGGCGCGCGTCGCCCACGAGCTCTTCCTCCTGACCGCGAAGCCGATGTTCTACGTGGCGAACGTGAAGGAGGACCAGCTCGGCGCGACCGAGGACGACCCGCTGGTCGCCAAGGTCCGGGCGCTCGCCGAGGAACGCGGCGCGCCGATGGTGGTGGTGAGCGCGGCCATCGAGAGCGAGATCATGCAGCTTCCGCCGGAAGACCGGGCGGAGTTTCTCGAGGGCGCCGGCCTCGAGGAGCCCGGGCTGCACAGCGTGATCCGCACGGGCTACGGGATGCTCGACCTCATCACCTACTTCACCGCCGGCGACCCGGAGGTCCACGCCTGGACCATCCGTCAGGGCACCAAAGCGCCGCAGGCCGCGGGCAAAATCCACTCGGATTTCGAGAAGGGCTTCATCCGCGCCGAGGTCATCAAGGCGGCGGATCTCCTCGAGCTCGGTAGCGAGCAGGCCGTGAAGGCCGCCGGCAAGATGGGCCTCGAGGGCAAGGAGTACGTCGTCCAAGACGGCGACGTCATGCACTTCCGCTTCAACGTCTGAGCATCACCCTCGACGGGCCACGTTCCGCCCCTTCGACACGATCTTCCGAAAGTGAGCGGAGCGCAGGGCCCCGGGCTGCCCTGCGACCATTCGCCGCTCCCGCCGCCTCGGCGTCGCCGCTAGGCTCCGGCCGTGGCTGCTCCGCTCACCGGCCCCGGCTGGATCGTGCGGGCCCGCTGGGGCGGGCTCGCGCTGGCGGTGGTGCTCGTCCTCGGCACCGCGCTCGTCGAGGGCCTCGGGCCGAGCGTCGCGGGCGGCTCCCGGGCGACGCTCGGGGCGCTCGGGGCGCTCCTCGGCCTCGGCCTCGTCAGCAACGTCGAGCGAGCGCGGCGGCCCCGCTTCGCCGTCGAGGCGCTGGTCTTCGACGTCGGTCTCTTGACCGCGCTCCTCGCGCTCACGGGTGGTGCGTCGAACCCCTTCAGCGTCGTCTACTTCGTGCTCGTCGTGCTCGCCGCCGTCACGAGTGGGCCGCGCGCCACGGCGCTCGTCTGGGGCCTCGCCGTACTGGCCTATGGGAGCCTCTTCCTCCTGCCCGCGGTCCCCGCCCTGGACGCCGGCCACGCGGAGCACGCCGCCCACGCCGCCCACGCCGCCCACGCCGCCCACGCGACCGCGGGCGACGACGGCTTCGCCGGACATCTCTACGGCATGTGGCTCGCCTTCGCGCTGACGGGAGGGCTCCTCGGACTCTTCGTCGCGCGCCTCAGCGCCGAGCTCCGCGACAGCCGCGAGCGCACGGCGCAGGCCGAGCGCGTCGCGAGCCTCACCACCCTCGCGGCCGGCACCGCGCACGAGCTCGGCACGCCCCTCGGCACCATCGCCGTCGTCGCCAAGGAGCTCACGCGCGCCCTCGAGGGCAGCGGCCTCGGCAACGTCGCCGAGGACGCTGCGCTCATCCGCGGGGAGGTCGATCGCTGCCGGGCCATCCTCGACTCCATGAACGCGCGAGCCGGCGACGTGGTGGGCGAGGCTCCGGAGCGTCTCGCCTTCGTCGAGCTCGTCGACGCGCTCCGCCAGGCCCTACCGGCGGCGCGTCGCGCTCGCCTCGACGTCGAGGGATCGGGCACGCTCTCCGCACCGCGCCGGGCCACGCTCCAGGCGCTCACGAACGTGGTCGACAACGCCTTCGACGCCTCGTCCCCCACGGGACGGGTACGCATCCGCTTCGAGGCCGGCGCCCTGGAGGTCGTCGACGATGGCGCGGGCATGGATCCCGCCACGGCGGCACGAGCCACCGAGCCCTTCTTCACCACCAAGGAGGGCACGGGCATGGGCCTCGGGCTTTTCCTCGCGCGCGTCACGGCAGAGGCCCTCGGCGGCACGCTGGCCATCCACACGCGCCCCGGCGCCGGCACCCGGGTACGCATGGCGCTCGGCCCGGCATGAGCACATCCTCCGGTCCGAGCGCCCCGCTCCACCGCGCCCCGCTCCACGGCACGATGCTCCTGGTCGACGACGATGAGGTCTTCCGTGAGCGCCTCGCCCGCGCGCTTCGCGATCGAGGTCTCGAGGTCTGGACGGCCGCGGGACCCGAGGCGGCCCTCTCGCTGGTGGATCGTGAAGCTCCGGAGCACGCCCTCGTCGATCTCCGCATGCCCGGCGGAAGCGGCCTCGACCTCGTCCCCACGCTGCTCGCCCGCGAGCCCCATATGCGCGTCGTCGTGCTCACGGGCTACGGCTCCATCGCCACGGCGCTCGAGGCCGTACGCCGGGGAGCGCTCCACTACCTGACCAAGCCCGCCGACGCCGACGAGGTCCTGGCGGCCTTCGCGCGCGGTCCGGATGCGCCCTTTGCGACCGCCACCGACGTTTCGACGCCCTCGCTCAGCCGCGTCGAGTGGGAGCACATCCAGCGCGTGCTCACCGACTGCGACGGCAACGTGAGCGAGGCAGCGCGGCGCCTCGGCCTCCACCGGCGCAGCCTTCAGCGGAAGCTCGCCAAGTACCCCGTGGCTCGGTAGCGCCCGCCGCACGCGCACCGACGGCGCCACGCGTGGGCCTACTCGCGAGCGATCCACCCGCAAACGGTGATTGTCTCTTGCGTCGCGAGCCCCCAGACGGGCCAGCCATGCGACTGATGAGACTCTTCCTCGTATGTGGCGTCGCCTTCGCGGGCGTCGCGGGCTGTGGTGACGACGCGGCGGCTCCCGGCGACGCGACCATGGACGCGACCGGCGATGGCGCCGGCGCCGGACCGACCGTCTACTACGTCGTGCGCCACACGGAGCGCGACCCCGGCGTCGACCCGCCCATCAACGCCGAGGGCGAGGTGCGCGCCGTCGCGCTCGCGGACCGCCTCGAGGACGCGGGCATCGACGAGATCATCACGACGCAGTTCATCCGCGGGTCCCAGAGCGCGACGCCGCTGGCGGAACGGCTCGGGCTGACCATCACCGTCGCGCCCTTCGAGTGGATGAGCTGGACGAGCTTCGCCGAGGACATCTCGGCCTGGCAGGTCGAGCGCGAGGTGCCCGGGCAGACCTACCTGATGATCGGCCACTCCGGCGGCTACAACTCCACGCTGCTCCGGGGCCTCGGCGCGACCTTCGACGGAACCCAGGCCGAGCGCTACCAGGAGCTCGTCATCCTCACGCGGCAGCCCGACGGCACCGTGACGTTCGACTCCGAGCTCTATGGCGGGCCGAGCTCGCTCGACCCCTGAAGCGCTAGGGAGCCGACGGCTCGTGGCGCGCGAAGTGCCACGAGGCGACGAAGAGCGCGACGACCACCACGGGCAGGCCCGCCAGGAGCCCGGCCGCGAAGCGCGCCGGCCAGGCGAGCGCGAGCACCAGCAGAACGAGCCCGAGGCCGACGAAGAGGCGGCTCGCCAGCACGTGCGTGCGACGCCAGCTGTGGGCGCTCCGAAGCGTCCACGGCGTGCGCACGCCGACGAGGTGATTCGTGCGCGTCTTCGGCATCACGTTGCCGATGACGATGAAGAGGAGCGAGAGGCCGACGCGCACGAGGGCCGGCAGCGGCACGGGCACGCCACCGGCCAGCAGCAGGATCGCGCCGTGAAGAACCACGAGGAGCAGCCCGCCGCTCACGAGCGAGGCGTCGAGGGCCGTGCCCGAGGCCTCGAGCTCCGGCCGGCGGCGGGTCCATGTGCCGATGCCCAGGAAGAAGGCGAGGAGCGCCGGACACGCGAGCAGTACCTCGGCGCGGCCGCCGTAGCGGTCCGGCGTCCCGTCCGGCCCGAAGTGCACCGGGGCCTGCAGATCGGCCGGCAGCACCAGCGCGCCGACCAGGGAGGCGACCAGGGCCACGGCGAGGAATGCGCCGAGCGCGCGGAGAGCCCGGGACGACATCACTTCACCACGTTCGTCGAGCGAGATGCGCTCGCGTCCCCGAGGAGCCCGGCCAGCACGCCGAGGAACTCCTCGGCCACGCTGGCGTGAAAGCTGTAGACGAGCTCGGTCCCGCGTCGCTCGCAGAGGATCAGCCCGGCGTCCCGCAGCACCTGGAAGTGCCGGGACATGGTGGGCTTCGAGACGTCGAAGAGCGCCGCGAGCTCCCCGGCCGTCGCGTCCCCGCGGCGTAGATGCGCCAGCACCGCTCGGCGCGTCGGGTGGGAGAGCGCCTTGAACACGTCCTGCATGCCGCTTCTTTAGCGACGCTACTAATGAGCGCAAGGGCTAAATAGCGCGCGGCGCGTCCTGCTATGACGCCGCATGGCTTCGGATTCGGCGCCGGTGGTCGTCGCGCTCGCCGCGCGCGACACGCACGCGCTTCGCCACCAGGTGCTCCGCCCCCACCAGACCCTCGCCGACTGCGCCTACCCCGGCGACGAGGTGCAGGGCGCGCACCACGCCGGCGTGCGCTTGGGCATGCCCGAGGCGCCGCTCGTCGCCATCGGGTCCATCGCTCCAGAGGCCGACCCCTCGGGGCACGCGGTGTTGGGCGACTGGCGAATCCGCGGCATGGCGGTGCACCCGGACCATCGCGGCGCGCGCCACGGCCGGCGCGTGCTCGACGCTCTGGTCGCGCATGCGCGAGACGCTGGCGGGGCCGTGCCCTGGTGCAACGCGCGTGAGCGGGCGTTGCGCTTCTACGAGCGGGCGGGCTTCCGCACGTACGGAGAGCGCTTCGACATCGCCGGCATCGGGCCGCACTTCGTCATGGCGCGCGTGCTTCCACCGCGCCCCAAGGCGCCCGAGCTCCGCACGGCGCGGCTCCGGCTCGTGCCCCTCCGGGCGGCCGACGCCGAGCTCACCTTCGACGCGCTCAGCGATCCCGCGCTCTACGCGTTCCTCGCCGAGTCGCCGAGGACGCGCGCCGCGCACGAGGCCGTCACGCGGCGCATGGCGCGGGGCATCAGCCCGCGTGACGACGCGACCTGGCTTAACTGGCTCGTGCTCGACCGCGAGGGCCCGCCGAGCGCCGAGAGCTTCGCCGGAACCTGCCAGCTGACGCTCCCGGACGGCGACATGCCGACGCTCGGCTACGCCGTCGTACGGGACCGCTGGGGTCGCGGCTACGCGCGCGAGGCGTCCGCGGCGGTGCTTCGCTTCCTCGCCGAGACGCTCGGCGCGCCGGCCGTCGAGGCGACGCACGACGTGCGCAACGTGCCCTCCCCGCGCGTGCTCGAGGGCCTTGGGTTTCGCTTCGTCGAGACCCGGCCGGACACCGACGATCCGAGCGGCGAGGCCGTCGAGCGGCGTTACATGCTCGACGCCGAGGGGCTCCGCGCCCTCGGCCGTACGATCTAGGCCCGCCCCGTAACGGTGGCTTCGCGCCCGCTCGCCTAGGGTCCACGGGCGATGTCGTGGGGACGGTCGGTGGGACGAGCCCGCGTCCGTGGGGCCTGGGCGCTCCTCGGCCTCGCGCTCGCGTGCACGGGTGAGATCAGCGAGCCCTACGCGCCGCCCTCGATCCCCGCCGGGGCGCGACCGGCGACGCTCGATGCGTGCGTCGAGGTGCCTGCTCCCGCCGGGACGCCGCTCCTCGCGCGGCTCACGCGCAACGAAGTGCTCGCGTCGCTGCGTGACGCGCTCGGTCTGAGCGCCGAGGCCATGGAGAGCGGCGCGCTCGGCGCCGCGGCGGGGGCCCTCCCCCTCGAGACGCGCGCGCCGGCGACCACCAGCAGCCGCGCCCAGACGACGACCTTCGACCACGTCACCGCCTACGCGGCGCTCGCGGAAGCGGCCGCCGAGGCGGCCGACCTCGGCCCTTTCATCACGTGCCGCGCTTTCCGGCCGGACTGCACCCGCAGCTTCGTCGAGGTGCTCGGCGAGCGCCTCTTCCGGCGCCCGCTCCGCGACCCGGAGGTGCAGGGCTTCCTGCCCGTCTTCGACCTGGTCGCGAGCGAGGGCGACGACTTCGACGTCGCGGCGCGCCTCGTGCTCCGCGCGATGCTGCAGTCGCCGCAGTTCCTCTACCACCTGGAAGATCGCTCGGCCGGCGACCGGGTCTCGCCCCGCGAGCTCGCGAGCCGGCTCGCCTACCTCGTGTGGGCGTCGACGCCGGATGAGGCGCTTCGCGCGGCGGCCGACGACGGCGAGCTCGCGACGGCTGCAGGCCTCGAGGCGGCGGTGCGGCGCATGTCCGACGACCCGCGTGCGCTCACCGCGTCGCTCGCCTTCGTCGAAGATTGGGTGGCCCTCGAGCGCCTCGAGCAGGCCGCCCGAGGCCTCACGCCGGCCGAGACCGCCGCCATGCGCGCCGAGACGGAGGCCTTCACGGAGGCGGTGCTCTGGGGCGACGACGGCACCGGCGCGCGCGGCGGGCTCCTCGACCTGGTCACCGAGGACTGGACGGTGCTCACGCCGGCACTCGCCGAGGTCTACGGCCTCGACGTGCCGGGCTCCGGGCCGCAGCGGGTCGACCTGAGCGGCGTCCCCGAGCGCCGCGGTCTGCTCACGCAGCCCGCCGTGCTGGCCTCTCACGCCAACGGGAACCGGCCCTCCATCGTGAGCCGCGGGCTCTTCCTGCTTCGCGCGCTCACCTGCCGGGACATCCCGGACCCGCCGGTCGGCGTCGACACGACGACCACCGCGCTGCCCGAGACGGCGTCGGAGCGCGCACGGAGCGAGGAGCGCCTCGACCCGAGCACCGGCGAGTGCGGCCTTTGCCACCGCGCCTTCGACCCGCTCGCCTACGCCTTCGAGCCCTTCGACGGCACCGGGCGCTACCAGACCGAGGACGTGCACGGGAACGCGACGCGCGAGGACGGCTGGATCCCGAACGAGGACGGCGAGGTGCTCCAGCCCTACGCGAACGTCGACGAGCTCATCGACGGCCTCGCGGAGCTGCCGGCCGTGCGCGAATGCCTCGCGGAAAAGCCGCTCGTCTACGCGCTGCGTCGCGGGCTGGGCACGGGCGCCGCCGACCGCTGCCTCGTGCTCCAGGTCGAGGACGCCGCGCGGCGCGCCGGTGGCGGCTACGTCGACCTTCTCGTGGCCATCGCCACGCACCCGAGCTTCACGCGCCTGCGCGGCGAGGAGGACCGGCGATGAGCCCCAAGGACCGTGCGCGCTCGCGGAACCCCGGCTATCGCCGCGTGCTCAGCCGGCGCACGTTGCTCCGCGGTGCGGGCAGCATCGCCATCGGCCTGCCCTTTCTCTCCGAGATGCGTGCGTCGAGCGTCTTCGCGGCGGACCCGCCGCCGCCGCCGCGCGTGCTCACCTTCTACTTCGGCCTGGGCATCCCCTCGGAGTACCAGCGCGACGGCTTCATGAGCCCGCATCTGGCGCCGCTCGCGCGCGTCGCCGACAAGCTCGCGCTCGTGCGCGGCGTCTACTACGAGAAGGGCAGCCGCTCGACGGGCAACCATGCGCGGGGCTCCGAGACGGTCTTCGTGGGTGGGCGCCGCTCGGGAGCGAGCATCGACCAGCGGGTGCTCCAGGAGGCTTACGGGGGACGAGCGCCGACGCGCATCCAGTCCCTCATCGCCGGGAGCTACTCGCGGCAGGACGGTCAGAGCCGGCACATTCACAGCTGGGCGGCGCCGGGCATCGCGACGGATGCGCCCATCGAGGACCCGAAGCGCCTCTTCGACCGGACCTTCGGGAGTCTGCCCATGGATCCCGGCTCGAGCGGCCCGCCGAGCGAGACGGAGCGCGCCCGCGCGCGGGAGGCGCGCTACGCGCGGAGCGTGCTCGACACGGCCCTCGAGCAGTACCGCTACGTGACGAGCGATGCCTTCGGGTTGAGTGACGAGAGCAAGGCGAAGGTCGCGCTCCACGTCGAGAAGATCCGCGAGCTCGAGATGAACATCTTCGACCCGGACGCGGAGATGGAGGCGCCGCCGGCGACGTGCCGGGCCGAGGATCCCGGCGTCTTCGACCACCCGGAGATGATCGAGATCCAGCGCACGACCAACAACGAGGGCGTGCGCATGGACGTGAACCGCTGGATGCGTCTCTGGCGGGCGATGGTGGACGTGAGCGTGCTGGCCTTCCAGTGCGACCTCTGCCGCTTCGGCAACCTGCAGCTCACGAGCGGCGGCGAGCGCATCCGCCTTTACGGAAGCTACGAGGCCTACGGGCAGACGCGAAGCTACGACGACGGGGAGACTACCCACGAGTACTGGCATCGCCTGGCGCCCGGTCCCGTCGAGGCGCTGATGCTCGATCACGTATGGCTCTACGCGGCGGAGATGGCGCATCTCTTCGAGCGCCTCGACGACACGGTGGTCGACGAGAACGGCGGGACGCTCCTCGACAACGCGCTGGTGATGGCGGGCACGGAGCTCGGCAACGGCCGGGCCCACGACGTGGAGGACGTCTTCCATCTGGTCGCCGGCGCGAACGGTCGCCTGCGCACGGGCGTGATCGACGTCGATCGCCAGGCGACGGAGGTCTACAACGCCGGTCTTCGCGCCCTCGGGCTTAGCGTCAGCATGGATGGCGACCGGGACTACGCCGGTTCGGTGGCGAGCGAGCTCCTCGTGTAGCCTCTCGCGCGTGTCGGACGACACCGAGAAGAACCTCGAGCCCACCGTGGTGCGCCCGCCGGAGGAAGAGGCGACCACGCTTCGCGGCGACGAGGCGCCGCTTCCCGGGACCGTCGGCACGGGGCCCGTCCCGGTGGGGACGAGCGGGGTGCGGCCCTCGGGGCACTTCTCGGGTGCGCTCCCCGATCGCTACGAGGACCGCGGGCACCTCGGGCGCGGCGGATCGAGCGTGGTGCGGCGTGTCTTCGACCGTCGCCTCGAGCGTGAGGTGGTGCTCAAGGTGCTGGGCTGGAAGCACCTCTCTCCGCCACACAACCCCACGCTTCGGCGCTTCCAGAACGAGGCGCGCATCACGGCGGCGCTGGCCCACCCTGGCGTCGTTCCCGTGCACGACCGTGGCGTGCTCGACGATGGGCGTCCCTGGTTCACGATGAAGGAGGTGCGCGGCCAGACCTTCGAGGAGGTCATCCGCGCCGTGCATCGCGGTCCCGCGGAGACGCTCCCGGCGCGGCGCCGGACGCTCGTGGAGGCGCTGCTCCGCGTGGCCGAGACGGTGGGCTACGCGCACAGCCGCGGCGTCGTGCACCGGGATCTCAAGCCCGAGAACCTCATGCGCGGGCCCTTCGGCGAGGTCTACGTGATGGACTGGGGCATCGCCCGCGTGATGGGCGAGGCCGCGCCGGACGAGACGCCGGTGCCGCTGGGAGGCGCGCCGCAGATCGACGACGACGAGCGCGCCCTGACGCGGAGCGGCGAGATCTTCGGGACGATTCGCTACATGGCGCCGGAGCAGGCGCGCGGGCACACGGACGCCGTCGGGCCGGCGAGCGACGTGTGGGCGCTGGGCATCGTGCTCTATGAGATCCTCGTCGGGCAGATGGCCTACGACGGACCGGGCATGGCCGTCTGGGCGGAGATCGTCGCCGGCGCGCGGCCGGAGCTGCCGACGCAGGCGCGGGTGCCGCGCGAGCTGCGTGACCTCTTCGACGAGGCGACGCGCGTCGAGACGGGCGCACGGCTCCGGGACGGCGGCGCCTTCGCGGGGAGGCTGCGGAGCTGGCTGGCCGGCGAGGCCCGTCGCGAGAAGGCCGCGCAGGTCCTCCGGGAGGTCGACGCGAAGCAGGCGGCGCTCGAGGAGCTTCGGACCGAGGAGCGGCAGCTACGATCTGACGCGCAGGCGATGCTGGGGCGGCTGCGCGACGACAGTCCGGACGCGGACCGCATCCCGGCGTGGCGGGCGGAGGACGCGGCGAACGCGAAGCGTGAGGCCCTCGAGGAGGCCGAGGCCGAGGTGCTCGAGCTGCTCCGGGCGGCGCTTCAGCACGACCCGGAGAGCACGGCGGCGCACGGTCGCATCGCGGAGCTGGCGCGCGAGGAGGTGCTCGCGGCCGAGCAGCGCGGCGACCGGCGGGACGCCTGGCGCTGGGAGCGCCTCTTGCGGCAGCACGATACGGGGCGCCACGCCGGGTTCCTGGCGGGCCTCGGCACGCTCGCGCTGGACAGCACGCCGAGCGGCGCGGCGGTGACCATCCACCGCTACGAGGAGCTCGACCGGCGCCTCCAGACCCGCGTCTACCGGAGCGGCCTGACGACGCCCTTCGAGCTGACGCTCCCGGCGGGCAGCTACCTCGTGGTGCTCGAGGCGCCGGGCCACGAGACGGTGCGCTACCCGGTGCGCATCGAGCGCGAGGGCACCTGGAACACGACGCCTCCGGGCGAAGATCGGCCGCGCCCGGTGTGGCTCCCGGAGGAGGGCACCGTGGGCCCCGGCGCCTGCTTCGTCCCCGCCGGCTGGAGCGTCGTCGGCGCCCCGGGCGGAGCGCTGGACGCCTACGCGCGCACGGAGATCTGGCTGGAGGACTTCATCATCCAGGAGAACCCCGTGACGGTCGCGGCCTACATGGAGTTCGTCCGCGATTTGTTGAAGCGGGGTGAAAGAGAGCGGGCCGAGTCGATGATGCCCAACGCCGAAACTGGGCGCGCATACATCTGGATCGAGGGTGATCGGGTCTCGGCAGGTCGCGTAGCAAATGAGGCAGACACGCTCGAAGCGCTCGGGGCGCCGGTCCGATGGATTTCGTCAACCCAGGCAAACGGCTTCGCGCTGTGGCGAAGCGCCGGGAGTCAGCTTCCGGCTTGGCGGCTCCCCTCGGATGTGGAGTGGGAGAAGGCCGGTCGTGGTGTAGATGAACGGCGCTTCCCTTGGGGCGAGGCGGCCGTACCGAACTGGGTCGTCTCGCGCGGCCATATCCCTTCCGGTTGCCGGCCCGTCGACAGGGAGACCTTGGACATCAGTCCCTACGGTGTACGGCACTTGGCGGGCAACGTCCGTGAGCTGTGCTCCAACAGGTGGTTCCCTCGGCCGGAGCTCGATCCGCGCGGTCAGGTCAGGAAGCACGGTGGAGACGACGAACGAGCGTTCACCACCGTCCGGGGCGGGAGCTACTTGAGCCCCCTGAGCCAGGAAATGCTCGCAGCCCGCTACGCCATCACCACCGACGAGGCTCTTCGTAGCGTTGGTTTCCGTCTCGTGCGTGGACTCGCTACGGAGCGATGAACGTGCGCGCCTCGGGCCACTTCGAGGGGTGATGGTCCTCGCCAGGGACCTGTTGCTCGAAGTCGACGTCGAGGATCTTCGGGCCGAAGCTGATCTCGCAGCCGGGCTTGTCTGGGATGGTCCACGCCACGCGGAAGCTCGTGGGGTCCGGGGACTCGTCGGGCAGGAACGAGACTGCGACGCTGTTGACGGTCCCGCCGTTGTCGATGGCACTCTCTGCGTTGAAGACGTACGCGGGTGATGCCTCGGCGTCCGAGCCCGCGAAGGGCGAAAAGGCGGCCTTGGGCACCTGAGCCGGCGACAGGAAGAGGTAAGGGCCCATGGTTTGTTCGAGGCCGAGCGCATCGGCTTCGAAGTTTGCCTGCGGGAGGACCTCGACCCTCAGGACCTTTGCAGCCTGCGCGACTTGGACGACCGGAGGTCGCTTCACGTCGCGGTACCAGTGGTCCACGCCGGCGGCGTAGGGGAGGCTCGGACGGTGCTTGCCTGCGGAGGCGCACCAGACCAGTGGATATCCACCGAGAAGGAACCGGTAGACTCCTTCGGGATGCAGCTCATGGGCGCGAACACGTGTCGGCAGCGTCATGTCCGGGACCCTCTCAGATCTCCGACGCGCTGACCATGACGCGCGCTATCGCCGCGCTCAGCCTAGGCCGTCCGTGATGAGCTCGTGAACGCCGGCGCGGAGCATCGCGACGGCGATGGCCGCGAGGAAGATGCCCATCACCTTGCCCGCCGCCCGCACCGCGGTCGTCCCGAGGCGCCGCGCGATGGCGTCGGCGTTCCACAGGATCACGTAGTTCAGGCCCAGGTTCAGCAGAAACGCCGCCAGCGTGAGCAGCCGGCCGTTCGTTTGGGCGAAGACCGCCAGCGCCGTCATCGAAGCCGGGCCCAGCATCAGCGGAATGCCGAGGGGCACGATGGCCACGTCCGGCGTCTCGAGGCCGAGCTCGGCGCCCAGCTCCTCATCGGCCCGGGCCGCGTTCCGCTTCCGCTCCGCGCGGCTGAAGAGCAGGTCGTGGATCGCGAAGACCAGGAGCGTGAGCCCGCCCGCGATGCGGAGATCCGCCACCCGCAGCCCCAGCGCGCGGAGCACGTCGCCGCCCACCATCGTGAAGAGCGTCCCCGTCACCAGCACCGTCAGGAACGCGCCGTTGCGCGCCCGGCGCTTCTCGCCCGGCGCCAGCTCCCCGGTGAGCCCGAGGTAGGTCGGCACGATGGGCAGCGCACCGAAGACCGCGAAGATGGCCACCACCGTCTGTGCGAGCTGGCTCGCCCAGGCCGGCGCTTCGAAGAGCGGCGCCATCGCGTCGTAGACCGCCGTGAGCATGGCCGGCGAGCTATGCGCGCGCGGCCCCGCATGCGCCAGCCCGCTTCAACTCGCGCCAGCTCCGGCGTACCTTCCGGCGCGAGGCGAGGGGAGCCCCACGAACGCGGGCCGTAGCAAGGGCAGGCGCACCGGCGGGAGCCGGTCGCGGCACGGTGGACGGAGTGGAGGAACGATGGGTGACGAGCGGATTCACGGGATCTCGATGCAGGACTGCGCCGAGATCATGGGCCAGCACGCGGCGCTTCGCGCCCAGCACGGGGAGCCGGGCTTCACGCCTCACTTCCAGCAGTTCTTGGCCTCCAAGGGCATCGATGAAAACACCTGGGCGCACGCCTGGAACGCATGGTGGGCGCGCATGGAGGCCGACCCGAGCGGCCAGCTCCACGCGCGCTTCGCGACGCTGCAGCAGCAGCAGACGATGAAGAACCACTTCGCCGACGTCCCCGACGCCTCCGGCGACGTGAAGGGCGGCATCTCCCTCGAGGGCTACGCCAAGATCATGGCCGGCCTCGCCGGCAGCAAGCAGCTCGGGCCCCTGCTCGCCGAGGCCGGCCTCAGCGAGCAGCAGTGGCTCACGGCGCAGAGCGAGTGGAACGCGGCCATGGGCGCCGACACCAACCACCACCTGACGACGCAGTACGCGCAGCTCTACGCGAAGTACACGCCGGGCTTCCAACAGCAGATGGAAGGCCAGGTCGCGGCGCAGATGGCCGTGCGCCACGCCGAGCGTGCGGCGGGCACCCCGGACGAGCCCGAGGAGGAGTACGAGCTCCCCCACGCCCAGAAGGACATGGCCAGCGCGAACCCCCAGGACCGCTATCGCGGCGCCTACCACGCGCTGCACATGTGGGACATCGGCGACCGGGACGACGCGGCGCTCCGGCACGCGGCCGGGCAGGCCCACGCCATCGCCCTCGACTGCGTGGAGCGCCACGACGAGTTCACGGTCAGCGACGCCGAGGGGCTCGCGGGCAAGCTCAAGATGCTCGCCGAAGAGGGCTTCATGGACCGGGCCCAGGCCGACGACGCCAAGGGCGCCCTCGAGCGCTGCCTCGGCCGGGCCCGCGAAGAGCTCGCGACGCGGAAGGCGGCCTTCGCGCCCATCGCGGACAAGGCCGTGCCCGAGCGGGTGAAGCTGCAGTCGATGATCCAGGACTACACGTCGCTGGTGGGCGAGCTCGAGGAGATCCTCGAGGATTGGGACGACGTCTACGCCGCGCCCAGCGCGTCGAGCGCGCCCGCGGCCCCGGCCGCCGCGCCGAGCGCCTCGACGGCCATGGAGCCTGCGGGCGGCGGGCTCCTCGACCTGCTCAAGAGCCTTCCCATCATCGGGAACATTCTCCGTGCGCTCGGGCTTTGACCGGCGCCGGCTCGCGCTCGCGGCGTGCCTCGCCGCCTGCAGCGCACGCTCGAGCGGACCTCCCGCGTCGCCGGAGCCCGAAGCGGATCCAGAGCCGCCGCCCGCGCCGCCGGAGCCCGAGGTGAGCGCCGCGCCCTCGCCCGCCGCGGCCCCGCCCGCCGCGGAGCTCGGCGCCTTCGCGCGAGCGTCCAATGCCTTTGCCATGGACGTCTACGGCGCGGCGCCTGCCGGCAACCTCGTGTTCTCGCCGGCGAGCCTCTCGCTCGCCTTCACCATGACCTGGGCCGGGGCCCGCGGAGACACCGCCGCCGAGATGGCGCGGGTGCTCCACCTCGAAGGCGACGCCGCCGCCCGCCACGCGTCCGCGGGGCGCATCCTCACGTCTTTCAACGCCGGCGAGACGCTCCGCGTCGTCAACACGCTCTACGGGGAGCAGTCCTTCGGCTTCGACCCGGCCTTTCTCACCCTGCTCCGGGACAGCTACCGGGCGCCCTTCGTTCCGGTGAGCTTCCAGGGCGACCCCGAAGCGCAGCGCGTGCGCATAAACGGCGACGTCGCCGACTTCACGCAGGAGCGCATCCCGGAGCTCCTTCCCGAGGGCTCGCTGGACGCGCTGACGCGGCTCGTGCTCGTCAACGCCGTCTACTTCCTCGCGTCCTGGCAGCACGAGTTCGACCCCGCCGCGACCCGCGACGCGCCCTTCTTCGCCGATGGGGCGGCCGCCGGCGTCCCCCTTCCGCTCATGCGCCAGACGCGCTCCTTCGGCTACGCCGAGACGGCCGGCGCGCAGGTCGTCGAGCTCCCCTACGCGGGCGGCGAGCACGGCATGGTGCTGGTCGTGCCGCGCGCGCGGGACGGGCTGGAGAACGTCGAGAGCGAGCTTGCCGACGCCATGGCCACGCGGCGCATGCCACGACCCGTGGACCTCACGATGCCGCGCTGGACCTTCGAGGGCGCGCGGCTGCCGCTCGTCCGTCTGATGCCGGCGCTCGGCATGCGGCAGGTCTTCGACCCGCTCGCCGCCGACCTGACGGGCATGGCGCCCGGCGAGCGTGGCGGGGAGCTCCTCTACGTCAAGAGCGCCTTTCACGAGGCCTTCGTGAAGGTCGACGAAGAGGGCACGGAGGCTGCGGCCGCCACCGCCGTGGTGGTCGCCTCGCGCGGCGCGGCCCGGCCGGTACCGCCCGTCGTCGTACGTGCGGACCGCCCCTTCGCCTTCGCCATCGTCCATCGCGCGAGCGGGACGATCCTCTTCCTCGGCCGCGTCCTCGATCCCCGCGGCTAGCCGTTCACCCCGCGCCTCACGGCTTCCACGCCGCGTCTAGGCGCGCGGCCTCCAGCCCAGCGAGTTGCGCGCGCTCCCGCTCCCGGGCCGCATGGATCAACGTGATCCGTTCCCGCAGCACGTGGAGCTCGCCCTCCACGTTCCCGGCGTGCCTTCGAAGCGTCGCCAGGTCCTCGAGGACCTTGTCGAGCTCATCGGCCCAGCCCTGCTCGCGCGCCTCGCCCGCGAGCGCGACCAGCTCGGCGTCAGCGGCCGCGAAGTTCCCGACCTTCTCGAGCCCCCGGGCGCGGGCGCGCCGCGCGCTCCGATGCGCCAGCAGCGCTTCCTGTCCCGTAGCCGCGAGCGACGCCTCGGCGCTGGCGCAGGCCGCGTCGCCATCGCCCCGTGCGGCGTGAACCCAGGCGCGAATCGCGTGGCACCAGGCTTCGGTGTTTTCGCGCACGGGCCAGTCCGCGATCGCCGCCGCCTCGTCGAGGCAGCCATCGGCATCGCTGAGCCGGTCGAGCGGCCAATAGGCGCTCGCGGCGTTGATGAGCACGCGCACGCGGCGCCCGGTGCTCATGTCCGTCTCCTCGCGCAGGGCGTCGTAGACGGCCGCGGCTTCCTCGCTCCGGCCGAGGCTCCGAAGCACTGCGCCGCGTTGCTGCCGCGCCCAGTGCTGCTGGTCGGGCGTGGAGGCGACCTGCTCGCCCCGGTCGATGGCCTCCATCGCCGCGAGGGGGTGGTGAAGCCGGCGGTAGATCATCGCCGTCCAGAGGTGCGCCTCGGCGCGGTCGGGCATCTCCCGGAGGGCGCGCGCCGCCAGCCGCAACGCGAGGTCGTTGCGCTGCTCCATGACCGCGGCCCCCAGCTTCAAGAGCAGGAGCGCGCCCGCCGGGTCGTCCCCGGTACGCTGTAGAAATGCGGCCGGATCTCGGTCGTAGAGCCGCCGGAGCTCTTGGTGGTCGCTCTCTTTGCGCATCGTGCCCCCCGCAACGATGAGCCCACAGAATGCCACGCCCGTCCCCCGCGCCCCAGCGTGATGAGGTGCAGGAAACGCGCGTCATCCATCCACGCGCGCGGCGCTCAGCCGACGCCGAGCAGCTCGATGGTGAATACGAGCGTCGAGCTCGGCGGAATCACGGGCGGGAAGCCCCGCTCGCCGTACGCCTTCTCCGGCGGGATGGTCAGCTTGCGCTTGCCGCCCACCTTCATGCCCGCGACGCCCTCGTCCCAGCCCTTGATCACCTGGCCGCCGCCAAGCTGGAACTGGAAGGGCTGGCCCCGGTCGAGCGAGCTGTCGAACTTGGTGCCGTCGGTGAGCGTGCCCGTGTAGTGCACGCTCACGGGCTTCCCCGCCACGGCCTCGTCCCCGTTACCGACCTCGATGTCCTCGATCTGCATGGCGGCCGTTCTACGCCTTCTCCGCGGATTCACCAACGGCCCCCCTGCCCTTGCCCGCGAGTGTCACCGATGTCGTGGCATCGACCCCGGCACCCCGCCTCACCGCGCCATCCCCCTCACCAGCCGCTCCCGAAGCCACCGATGCGCCGGGTCCTCGTGACTCCGCCGATGCCAGCAGAGCAAGATCGGCACCGAAGGGAGAGGCAGCGGCGGCGGATGCGCCTCCACGGGGAGAATCGCCGCCGCGTCCCGCCCCAGCACCGCCGGGCAGGTCAGCGCCAGGTCCGTCTCCGCGATCAAGAAGGGGCCCGACGAGAAGTGCGCCAGCTGAAAGGCGATGCGGCGCTGCTCGCCGCGGGCCGCGAGCACCTGATCGACGATGCCCTTCTGTGACCCCGTGGGGCTGATCAGCACGTGGTCGAGTGCCACGTAGCCAGCCAGCGTCAGCGCGGGCTTTGCCGCCGGGTGACCCCTGCGCAGCAGAACCACGAAGCGCTCATCGAAGAGCCGGCGTCGCACGAGCGCCGGTTTCTCGGCTTCCTCGCTGACCCCGGGCACGCCCGCCGGCACGATCACCAGGTCGAGCTCCCCGCGCGCGAGCGCCTCGCTCCACCCCGGGACCCGCGGTCGCGTGATCACCCGCAGCCCCGGCGCTTCCGTTCGCACGGCCGCCAGCATCCGTGGCGCCGCCCCGAGCTCCGTTCCGTCCGAGCCGGCCATCGCCAGCGTCCGCTCCTCGTTGGGGTCGAAGGGTCGCGCGGCCCGGAGCGCGCCGCGCAGCGTGCCGAGCCCTTCGCGCACCGGCGCCTCCAGGGCGCGGGCGCGCTCTGTCGGCACCAGGCCCTCGCTCCCGGCCACGAAGAGCGGGTCCCCCAGGTCGTCGCGAAGGCGGCGAAGGCGATGGGAGACGGCCGACTGGCTCAGCCCGAGCCGTCGCCCGGCCTCGGTCACGCTCCGGGTGTCGAGCAGCGCCTCGAGCGTCTCGAGCAGCGTCAGATCCGTGGGGTTCACCATGGGAGAGGTCGCGGGAGGAGGAGGGAGCACGCGAAGCGCGTCGGCGCGGCGGTCGCCGCGGCAACATGCACGCTCTTCATAGCTAGCATGATTCCCTTT
>CALCTH010000309.1 GCA_937893795.1 uncultured Myxococcales bacterium
GTTGGTCTCGTCGCAGTCGACGCCGCTCAGGTTCTCGCCGGCGCCCGTGCAGTCGCCGTTGCCGTCGAGGTCTTCGCCGAAGCAGCAGAAGCCGTCGCCGTCGTCATCGTCGTCGCCGGGGGAGAAGAGGGCGTTCCCGGGCGGGGTCACGCAGGCGTCGACGCCGGGAGCCGGGTCGCCGGGTCGCCAGAGACCCTCGGGGTCCTGAAGCTCCTCACCGTTCCGGAAGCCGTCGCCGTCGGAGTCGAGGTCGCTCAGCGTCCGGTCCCAGACGAGACGGTTGCCGCGGAAGTCGATGCCGAAGGGGTTCAGGCAGGGCGTCGCCCCTCCGCCGGCCACGCAGCCAGAGCCGCCGTCGGCGTTGTTGTGGCAGGTGATGCAGGGCCGGGACACGCCCGCGCTGCTGGTCGCGGTGACCACGCGCGGGATGCGGGTGACGTTCGTCTCGAACGCAGCCGCTGGCGGCGGTGCGCCCAGCAGCACCGCGCCGGCAGCCATGAGGCCCACGAGCGGTCCGGCGCGCCATCCTCGGTGCATCTCGTGCATCTCCCTCCCCTTCCTCGCGGGCCGCCGGCCCCTCCATGCCCTCACCGCGACGATACGCGGAACCGGAGCCGATAGTTGATGGGCCGACTCGCGTCGGTGCGCTTGTCGCTGATCCGGACGAAGTAGCGACCTGCCGGCAGGTCGGACTCGTCGATCACCGGGCAGCGGTTCGCGTCCACCGCGCGCCCGACGCGCTCGTTCCCCGCTGCGTCCTCGAGGAAGAGGTCGAACTGGTAGTCGTCCGTCGATCCGTCGGTGCAGGGCTCGCTGTTCGGCTCGAGCGGGTTCACCTCGATGCGGCTGCCGTTGTCACGTACGTCGAGGGTGAAGACGTCCGGGTAGTCGCAGATCACGGCCGAAGGCCCGATGTCCCCGGAGATCTCGATGCCCGTCGAGCCGTCACCATTCGCCGTCAGTGAGAGCGCGTTCGCCTCTTCCCGGTTGTCGTTGGGCTCGTTCTGCGCCTCGTTCGAGTTCATCGCGCTCAGCTCGAAGCGGCAGTCGATGTTGCAGAACTCCTCGCCCTCGCAGGACTCGCCGTGGTCACGCATCCCGTCGCCGCAGGACGGGCGAATCGCGTCGAGGCGGTAGACGCCGCCGGCGTTGTTCCCCTCGTCGTCGATGCCGATGTACCAGCGGCCCGGCGCGCTCGGGATGAAGGCGAAGTGCTCGTCGCGGAAGGCCGTGGCGCCGCCGGGCGCGACCTCGCAGGCGTTCGAGAGCCGGCTCGCGTCGCAGCGGCGCTCGTCGCAGTCCTCCTGGAGAAGGTAGAGCACCGGGTTGAGGTCCTCCTGGTCCGCGACGGAGGGATCGACGGCGAGGTGGAAGTGCCAGTACTCGCCGGCCTGGACGTCGAGGGCGAAGAAGCCGTCGCGGCCGCCGCTCGGCGCGCAGGTCGGCGTCTCGCGGTTCTGGAGCTCACGCGTGTCGACGCGGAGCTGCTCGACGGTCTCGGTGATCACGAAGGCCGTGTCGTCACCGCAGAAGTCCACGGCGACGGGTCCCTCGACGCCCATGTCCTCGTCCAGGTCCGGGGCGGGGCCGTCGACGCGCGTCATGTCGGGGTTCTGTGTCGACGCGTCGATGACGTCGTTCAGAGGCCCGAAGTCGACGATGGAGCAGCCGCCAAGCTGGGCGGCCGCGAGAAGCAGAGGATGAGGTGCGTTGCGATGCATCGTGAAGCGCTCAGAATCGGTGGGTCGCTCCGACCACGAAGCCTTCGGGGCCCGCCGCGACCTGCGGCAGCGTGCGGGAACGGCGGGCTTCGGCGCTCTCGTCGTCCTCGCCGCCGAAGTCCGTGAAGAAGACGAGGACGACGGCGCCAATGGCCAGCGATCCGCCGATGCCGATGAGGAGGTTGGTGCGGAGCTGCGCGCTTTCGACCTCCGTCAGCGCCTCGTCGACCTCCTCGACGTCCGCGGCGGTCGCCCCACGGGCGACGGCTTCCGCGGCCAGGTTCCGGTAGTCGTCGTCGCGGGAGCTGGCGTCCGAGCCCGACCAGGCGGCCACGCCGCCCACGGCGAGCGCGGCACCCGCGGTCACCCAGAAGACGGCGGGGTGGAGCCCATCGCGCTCGCCCTCGGTCTCCGCGGCCTCGCGGCGCGCGGCGTCCTCGGCGGCGAGGCGCTCGCGCTCCGCGTCGAGCTCGGCCTCCCGCTCGCGCTGCTGGGCGTCCCGGGCCTCGGCCTCGGCCTCGCGCTCGGCGCTGCCGGCCTGGAGCACGCGAATGCGCGCCTCGATCTCCTGCCGTTCGGGCGCATCGGGGTCCGCCTCGAGGTAGGCCTGGAGCGCCTCCACGGCCTCGGCATCGCGGCGGAGCCGGTCGAGGGTCGCGGCGATGTTGTAGAGCAGGACCGGGCGCGGGCTGAGCTCGTAGGCCTGCCGGAAGAGACGAAGCGCCTCCTCGTAGTCCCCGTTCACGAACGCCTCGCGGGCGCGCTGGAAGGTGAGGCGAGCGGCCTGGTCGAGGCTCTCGTCGTAGTTCCGCGTCTGCGGCCCCTCGTCGTTCTGCGCCGCTGCGAACGCGGGCGTCGCGAGCGCGAGGGCGAGTCCCATCGCCGCCGCCTTCAACCCAGTCCAAATCCACCGATGGTTCCGCATGAGGTTCTCCAACCTTCTTGCCGGGGCCGCGCGTGAGACTTGCAGCCTCGTCGATCCTCGCCGACGGTAGCCCCTAGACGTGGCTGTTCGGAAGAAACCACGCAGTCGTACCTTGTCGTATTTTTCCGCTACGCTCAAACTCGAAGCCATGAAAAGCGCCTCATTCGTCGCCGCCGTCGCGGCTTTTGGCCTCATCGGAGCGACCGGCTGCGGTGACGAACGGCCGACGCTACCCGATTTCGGGCCTCCAGAGATGGGGACTACGACGGACATGGCTCGGGACGAAGGTGTAGACGCCGAGGAAATGGCGACCGATCAGGGTCCCGAGATCTCCGGGAGCTGCCAGGGGCCGCCGGGGCTCTACGTCGACGGCGAGTGCAGCATCCTCGCCGAGGGGGTCATGCCCTACGAGCCGGAGTACTGGCTCTGGACGGACAGCGCCGGGAAGGAGCGCCACGTGCTCATTCCCGAGGGCTCCACAATCGACACCACGGACCTCGACGAGTGGCGCTATCCCGTCGGGACGACCTTTTGGAAGACCTTCACCGTCGACGGCCGGCGCATCGAGACCCGCCTCTACCGCAAGGAGCGTGAGGGCGAGGGCATCACGGCGTGGACCTGGCGCACCTACGCCTGGAACGAGGCCGGGACCGGCGCGACGGAGGTCTTCGCCGGCGTGGAGGATGCCCTCGGCACGGCCCACGACATTCCCTCCGTGGGCGCCTGCGTCGACTGCCACAACGGCGGAGGCTCGGTGGACCAGGTGCTCGGCTTCGGGACGATCCAGCTCGACCACGAGCGCGAGGGGAGCATCAACCTCCGTACGCTCAACGCCGACGGCTTCCTCACGCCCTCGGTGCTTCCCGGGCAGGGTGGGATCCCCGGCGCGACGGTCGAGGCCGACGCGCTCGGTTACCTGCACGTGAACTGCGGCATGTGCCACGGCGGCGAGGCTCCTCAGGCCGGCATGAACCTGCGCCTCGACGCGGGGCTCGCCCGGGCCGGGGACTCCCCGACGTACCTGACCGCCGTCGACGTCGCCGGCTCGTACTTCGCGCCGGAGGAGCCCGAAGAGGGCTTGCCCGCCGCCACCATCCGCGTCGTCCCCGGCGCGCCGCTCGAGAGCACGCTCTTCCGGCGCATGCGCGTCCGCGACCCGGAGCGCGCGGTGCAGATGCCCCCACTCGGGACGGAGATCGTCGACCCGGACGGCCTCGACCTCATCGAGCGCTGGATTCGGTCGCTGACACCCTCGCCGCCCGCGCCCTGACCCGCGGCCGTCACCGCTCCCAGGGGTCGCGAATCGTCTGGGTGGTCGGAGGCTCCTCCGGCACGACGGTCTCCGTGGGCTCCGGCTCCTCGAGCACGGGCTCGTTCGGGCGACGATCGCGCCGGCGCGCATGCCGGTCGCTCGCCTCGAGTAGCGTGACGCGCAGCTCGCGCATCGCGTCCGGGTGGCTGCCCTCGGGTGGTGTGCCCACGATGGTGACGGTACGCGTCTCGTAGCCGGCCCGCGAGAGCTCCAGGGTCCACCGCGCATCCGCGGGCACGTCGAGGGCCAGCGGCGTATCCCCGAGCACGACGCCTTCGTGCAGCACCTCGGCCCCGGTCGGTTCCGAGCGAATACGCACCGGGTAGGTGTCGTGGGTCGCGGGGGGCGCGACGGCGGCGGGCGGTGCGCCGGGCGCTTCCGGTGGCGGACGTAGGACGGGCGTCGTCGCGCGCGCCGGCGCTCGTTCCGGCGGGAGGGGTACGCCGAGTGGCCCGCCGGGGAGGAAGAGGGCGAGGGAGACGGCCGCGAGGAGCGCGATCATGGCGGCGGCCGCCAGGAGGATGCGCACCCGGAAGCGCTGCCAGGCCTGCGTCGCTTCCCCGAGGGCGACGCTCCACCCGCTCGATGCGTCGGCGACCTCGGGGCCTTCCACGGGTCCGCCATCGGGAAGCGTCGCCGCGCCGAGCGGCGCGCGCGAGGGACCGTGAAGCCCCGCGGCCGCGCGGGGCAGCTCGACCTGCATCGACGGGAGCGGCGCCGCCCCGAGGGGCGTGGTCTCCTTGCGGCTCGTCTCACCGTCCGCCGCGAGCTCGTCCTCGGCGAGCGCGCCCGCTGGCCTCGCGTCCCCGCCAGAGAGCGAGCCCGCGGCGAGGCCCTCGATGGTGGGGACCTCGACCGCGTGCGGCGCGCTCGACGTGCTCGAACGCTGAAAGGTGACCTGGAGGTCGAGCCCGCTCGCGGCGGCGATGCGGGGCGCGAGCGCCGCGTGCCGGAGCGCGTCCGCGAGCTCCCCCATGGTGGTGTAGCGCTCCTCCGGCGCCTTCTGCAGGCACCGGGCGACGACGGCCTCGAGGCGCTCGCCCGCGATGCAGTGCGGGTCGAGGTCGCGCAGGGCCGGAGGGTCCTCGTAGACGTGAGCGCGCATCGCCTCGAAGGGCCCACCCTTCGGGAAGGGCGGCCGCGCGGTCAGCAAAAAGGTGAGCAGGCAGCCGAAGGCGTAGACGTCCGCCGCGGGACCGAGCGACTGCCCACGGACCTGCTCCGGGGCCATGTAGCGGGGGCTGCCGAGGATGATGCCGCTCTGCGTGAGCTGCCTCTGGGCCTCTTCGCCCACGATCTTCACGAGGCCGAAGTCGAGCACCTTCACGAAGAGCCGGTCCCCGCCGCGCTCGAGGAGCATGACGTTGCCCGGCTTCAGGTCCCGGTGCACGAGCCCCATGCCGTGCGCGTCGCCGAGGGAGCTGGCGACCTGAATGGCCACGTGGATGGCGTCTTCCGGCTCGAGGGGACCGAGGCGTCGCACGCGCTGGGTCAGCGTCTCGCCTGCCAGGTACTCCATCGTGAAGTAGAGGACGCCCTCGTCCTCGCCGTAATCGTGGATGACCACGGTGTTCGGGTGCTGGAGCTGCGCCATGGACGCGGCCTCGAGCAGAAAGCGCTCGACGAACTGGCGCTTCATGCCGCGGTCGCCCGGCGGCTTGAGCACCTTGAGCGCGACGGGGCGCCCGAGCGGCTCCTGCTCCGCGCGGTAGACGACGCCCATGCCCCCCGCCGCCAGGCGCGCCTCGATGCGGTAGCGGCCGGCGAGGGTCCGCCCGACGAGGTCTTCGTCCGCGGGGCTGCCCGGCCGCGCGGATTGAGGCGACCCGTTCGAGGGCGAGCTCGTGTCCGCGCTCACGCCGGCAGGCTACCACGCCCCCGGCTTCCAAGGAGGTGAGGGAGTTCCGGGCCGGGATCCCGTAAGGTCCGGGGCGTGGGAACGGCGATCGAAGCCGCGGGCCTCACCGACGTGGGGCGGACGCGGGAGCACAACGAGGACTTTTTCCTGAGCGACCGGGAGCTCGGCCTGCACGTGGTCTGCGACGGGATGGGAGGGCACGCCTCCGGCGAGGTGGCCTCTCGGCAGGCCGCCGAGACGGTGCGCGAAGCGGTAACGCGCGATCCGCGCTTCGCGGCGGACGACCCGGCGGGCTGGGAGGCTGGCCTGAGGGAGGCGATCACCGCGGCCAATGCCTTCGTCCACGGTGGTGGCGGCGCGGACCACCGAAAGCGGGGCATGGGCACGACCTGCACCGTGCTGCTCCTCCGCGGGAGCCGCGCCGTGCTCGCGCACGTCGGGGACAGCCGCCTCTACCTCGCGCGCGACGGGCAGATTCACCAGCTCTCCCATGACCACACCTTCGTCGCCGAAGCGCTTCGTGCCGGGGTGATCACGGCGGACCAGGCTGCCGACAGCCCGCACGGGAACGTGCTGACGCGCGCCGTCGGGCCGCAGGCCAGCGTGCTCGTGGACACGCTCCCCTTCGACGTGATCCCCGGCGACACGCTGCTGCTCTGCAGCGACGGGCTTCACCAATACGTGGGGCCCGCGGGCCGCGAGCTCCTCGATGCGCTCGCCGCGGGCGACTTCGCGGGGCTCCCCGCTCGCCTCGTAGACTTCGCCAACGAGCGCGGCGGCGACGACAACATCACGGCCCTCGCCGTCCGCATGGTGGCGGCCCCGCCGAACGAAGAGCATCGCGTCTCGCAGAAGATCGCGGACCTCGCGACGCTCCGCCGCATCCACCTCTTCTGTGAGCTCAGCATGCGCGAGCTGAGCCAGCTCTGCGCGTGCCTCGAGAGCCACGTCTTCGCCCCCGAGGAGCTCATCGTCGAGCAGGGCGACGTGACGGATGGGCTCTACGTCATCGTCGAGGGCGAGGTGGAGGTGCTTCGCGACGAGGTGAAGCTGGCCTCCCTCGCGACCGGCGCGCACTTCGGCGAGATGGCGCTCCTCAACCAGCGGCCGCGCACCGCCACGGTGCGCGCGAAGGACCACTGCCGGATTCTCCAGCTCCCCTGCCAGGCCTTCCACGGCGTGGTCCAGCACGACCAGGTCGTGGGCGTGAAGGTGCTCTGGCGCCTCGCCCAGACGCTGAGCCTTCGCCTCGACGAGGCGTATGAGACCCCGCGCCAGCGCGAGCACGCGCGCACGACGCTCAACTTCGGCCTCTACCCTTCGCCCTTCGACCCGACCTGACGGGGGGCAATAGGGGCTCGCGCGACTCCCGTTCCCCTATACCTGCCCGCGGGAAAAAGGCTCGCCCCTGCCGGCAGGCCACGGGTCCCCTCCGACCGAAAGAAGGCCCCCTACGCCAGCCCTACGCGCCGCGCGAGGTTCGAGGTGAACACGCCGTCCGGGTCCACGCTCTTCTTCACGGCGCGCCACTCCTCGAGGCGCGGATACATGGCCGCCATCGTCGCGGCGTCCATCATCGAATCCTTGCCCAGGTAGAGGCGTCCGCCCGCGTCGAGCACGCGGGCGTCCAGGTCGCGGGTGAGCTCACCGAGGCCCGGCCGCACGGGGAAGTCGATGGCCAGCGTGTACCCCTCGAAGGGGAAGCTGAGCGGCGCCGGGTTCGCCTTCCCGAACTTCTTGAGCACGTTCAGGAAAGGGACCTGATCGCTCGCGACGATGCGCTCCAGGATCCCGCGCATGCGCCGGAGCCCGTCGTCCAGCGGGATCACGAACTGGTATTGGATGAAGCCCTTCGGGCCGTAGCCGCGCCACCACTCCCCGACGAAGTCCAAGGGGAAGAAGAACTTCTCGTAGTGCGCCAGCGCTCCGGCCCCGGCCTGCATCTGCTCGATGACCACGTCGAGCAGCCGCACGGTGGTCGAGTTCAGGGCGAAGCTCGGCATCTCCAGCGGCACCACCAGCGGGCTCGGCGGGCTCACGGCGCGCGCTTTGTATCGCTTTGCCGCGGGCAGGTCTTCGAGGCTCGCGGGGTCCCCCACCGTGAGCACGCCGCGGCCGAGGCGTTCGCCCTTCGCCATGGGGTCCACCCAGGCGACGCTGTAGCGATGCTGCCGGTCGTGCTCGTCGAGGGCCGCGACCATCTCTTCGAGGTTGCCGACGCGGATGGCCTTCTGCCGGAAGTAGGTCGTCTCGATGCGCCGGAGGCGGAGCGTCGCGGCGAGCACCAGGCCCGTGAGCCCCATGCCGCCCACCGTCGCCCAGAAGAGCTCGGCGTTCTCGTCGCGGCTGCAGCGACGGACGCTTCCGTCGGCGAGCAGCAGGTCGAGGTCGACCACGCTCTCGGAGATGCAGCCGTCCACGTGATGCGCCTTGCCGTGCACGTCGTTGGCGATGGACCCGCCCACGGTCACGAACTTCGTCCCGGGGACGATGCGCGGGAAGAAGCCCCGGGGGGCGAAGTCGTCGATGATCTGCCGGAGGCTCGCACCGGCTTCGACGCGCAGCTCGCCGCGCTCCTCGTCGAAGGCGAGGTAGCGGTCGAGGCCCGTCATGTCGATCACGGTCCCGCGGTCGTTCAGCGCGGCGTCGCCGTAGCTCCTCCCGAGGCCCCGACCGAGCGTTCCTCGTGCATCGAGCACGCGCTGGAGCTCCCGGCGGCGCTCCGGCCGCGTGACGACGCAGCGGAGGCGCGGGTGGTTGCCCCATCCCGCCAGGCTTGCCTCGTAGGCTTGCGGCATGGCGGAGCCTTAGGACCTTCCTCGCGGACGCACCAGTGGGGCGCCCTCACGTTCATTTCGGGGCACCGGCGGCCGTTCCCATGAAGGTGGCGTCCCTCTACCCGGCCGCGCGGGCCTCCTCTCCGCCCGCGCTTCGCGTCGTGGATCCGCCGGCCCCCGGGCCGGGCGCGGACCTGCGCGGGGCCGGCTTCGCGCGGGCGTCCCTCGCCGGCGAGGACCTGACGGGCGCCGACCTTCGCGACGCCAACCTCGCGGGCGCGGACCTGCGGGGAGCGCGCCTCGTCCACGCCGACCTCCGCGGCGCAGACCTCAGCGAGGCCACGCTGACCGCGGCCGCGCTCCTCGGCGCGACGCTCACCGGCGCGAGCCGCGCGGGCTTCGGCGGAGCGTCCCTCGGCGGCGTCCGCGCCTTCGGCCTGAAGGCGCCGGGCGCGAGCTTCGTCGGGGCGATCCTTCGGGGCGCGGACCTCCGCTCCGCCTCCCTCGCGGGGACCACGCTCACCGGCGCGCAGCTCCAGGACGCCGAGCTCAGCCGCGCCGATCTGCGCGACGCGGACCTCGTCGGCGCCGAGGTCGCCGGCGCGCGCTTCGTCGAGGCCGACTTCCGCGGGGCCCGGCTCCGGGGCCTTCGTGGCTTCGCGCGGGCGAGCTTCCTGCGGGCCGACGTGCGCGACGTCGATTTCGCCGGCGCCTACCTCGTGCGCCGCCACGTGCTCGACGAGAACTACCTCGAGGAGTTCCGATCTCAGAGCCGCTTTCACCGCACGCTCTACATGCTGTGGTGGCTCAGCAGCGACTGCGGCCGGAGCCTCGGGCGCTGGGCCATGCTCGTCGCGATGGTGGTGGCGCTCTTCGGACGCCTCTTCCGGGACCTCCCGCTCGACTACGCCCACGAGACCTGGCTCGCGCCCTACTACTTCAGCCTCGTCACGCTGACGACGTTGGGTTTCGGGGAGATCACGCCGGCCACGGTGGCCGGCCAGGCCCTCGTGATGGTCGAGGTGAGCATCGGCTACCTACTGCTCGGGGGCCTGCTCAGCATCTTCACCAACAAGATGGCCCGGCGGGCCGAATAGACGGGACGGGACGATGGGTTGGCTCGGCCGGAGACGCGCGAAGGCGCAGGTGAAGGGCGCCCTCGGCGACTTCACGCTCCCCTCGTTCCCGGGCACCGTGCTCGACTCGCTCTCGGCGCTCCGGGACCCCTCGCTCACCATGGCGGGCATCGCCGAGCGCCTCGCCGTGGACCCCGGGCTCTGCGCCCGGCTCCTCGCGCTCGCTGGCTCCACGGCCTACGCGCTCCGGCACCCCGTCCGCGACGTCGGCCACGCGGTCTCGCTCCTCGGGCGCGGCGAGGTCGAGGCCCTCGTGCTCAGCGTCGCGGTGCCGCGGCTTCTCCCGGAGCACCCGAGCCCCTCCTTCGACAGCGGACGCTTCTGGCGCGCGAGCGCGCGGCGGGCGACGACGGCCAAGCGCCTCGCCGAGGCCCTCGAGCCCGGCCGGAAGGCCGAGGCCTTCACGGCGTCGCTGCTCCAGGACATGGCCGTGCCGCTGCTCGCGGAGGTCCACGGCGAGCCCTACGCCCGCGTGCTCGACGCCTGGCGCCACGAGGGCGGAGATCTGACGGCGCGGGAGCTCGACCTCTTCGGCTTCGACCACGCCAGCATCGGCGGCTTCGTCGCCGAGAAGTGGGGCTTTCCGCCGAACCTGGTGGCGGCCCTCGGCGACCATCACGTCCCCGACGCGAAGGAGGTGCCGCTCTCGGTGCGCCTCGTCGCGAGCCTCGGGGAAGGCGAGCCCGACGAGGAGCGCGATGCGCTCGTCGTCACCGCCCACGAGCGCTTCGGCCTCGTGAGCGACCAGGTCAGCGCGGTCGTCGACGAGGGCATGCGCCTCGGCGACGAGCTCGCCGCCCGCATGCGCGCCGCCTAGAGCTCCGCGGTGCCGGTGGCCTGCCAGCACGTGGGCGGGCAGAGCGGGCCGTTGGGCCGCTGCTCCTCTCCGGCGTCGATGGCGAGGCTGCCCTCGCTCAGCGTGGCGCCGCCGCGCTCGAGCGCGAAGTCCGCCGAGGCCAATGGCGCCCCCGTCGGATTCTCCGGCGTCACGCTGAAGGGCTGCTGGAGGCTCACGACGATCTGCGTCGCGTCCCAGCGCACGTTCGCGAAGCGGAAGCCGAAGCAGCTGGTCTCGCCTTCGCTCTCGGGGCCCACGGTGCAGCGCGGCGCCGGCCCGCCGGGCAGCGTCACCTCCAGGCGATAGGGGCCTTCGCCGAGGTCGAGCGCGTGGTCGAAGGTGAGCTCGAGCGAGGAGAGGCAGCCGATGGCGCTGCAGTCGGGGCCGGCGTCCAGGCCCGGCGCGGGGTCCGGCGCGCACGCCAGGCACGCCGCGAGGAGCAGCGCGGACCTCAAGGCGCGGGCTCCCGTGCCAGCAGCCGGAGACCCGCGAAGAGCGCGTCGATGACGGCGCGGCCGTCGCGGCGTGCGGACTCGCCGCGGCTCGCCATCTCGAGGGCGACGTCCCCGGTCGCTGCGAGCAGGATGCCCGCGAGCGCCTCGACGGGAAGGGGCGGGACCTCTCCGGCGGCGATGAGCTGCTCCATGAGCGCCGACACGAGCTCGAGGCCGATGGCGCGGTCGATGGCCCGCGTCCGCTGGCGGAGCACCACCGGCGCCTCCTCGAGCACCACGCGGAGATACGCGGGCTCGGCGCTCGCCTCGAAGAACGCATCCAGCGCCGCGGCGAGCTGGCTCTGCGCGTCGTCCGCGGACGCGGCGAGCGCAGCCCGGACCCGCACCGTGAGCTCCTCCTCGAGCTCCACGTAGACGGCCTCGAAGAGGTCCGCCTTGCTCTTGAAGTGGTGGTAGAGCGCGCCCTTCGTCAGCCCCGCCGGCCCCACGATGTCCTGGAGCGAGGTCCCCGCGTAGCCCTTCCGCGAGAAGGTCCGCCGCGCGACCTCGAGGAGCAGCGCCCGGGTCGCCTCCGCCGCGTCGCGGGGCGCATCCAGGGCGCCCTCGGAAGCTCCCTGCGTGACTTCGCCTTGACGCACGCCCGCAACATATCGCATACCGCTGGTATGTGAAGGTCCCTGGGCGGGGTGCCCGGGCATCGTCACATTCCGAAGGCGCGGGTGGGGACCCGCGCCGCACCGAGCGCCGAGAGCGCGAGTGGAGCACGCGATGAAGAAGAGCTTTTTCTTGGGACTGCTGGTCGCCCTGAGCGGCCTGGCCGGCTGCGGTGACGACGGCGGCGAGGGCACCTCGGGCGCCTTCGCGAACCTCAGCTGCGCCTCCTCGGAGGTGACGAGCGCCAACTGCGTCGAGATCGCCGACGCCGCGACGCTCATCGCCGAGGTCAACCTCCTCGAGCCGGACACCACCCTCGTGCTCGGCGCCGGCACCTTCGAGTTCGACAACGCCGTCACCATTCGCGCGAACGGCATCTCGCTCATCGGTCAGGGCATCGAGGAGACGGTGCTCGCCTTCGGCAGCGGCACCACGCAGTTCAACGGCGTCGACGTGGTCGGCGACGACTTCCTGGTGCAGGACCTGACGGTGCTCGACGCGCCGAAGGACGGCATCCGCGTCGAGGACAGCGACGGGGTCACCTTCCGCCGCATCCGGGCGACCTGGACCAACGAGGGCGACATGAACAACGGCGCCTACGGCATCTACCCGGTGAAGTCGCAGAACGTGCTCGTCGAGGACAGCTTCGCCGAGAACGCCTCGGACGCCGGCCTCTACGTGGGCCAGTGCATCAACGTGATCGTCCGGAACAACGAGGTGCGCGGCAACGTGGCCGGCCTCGAGATCGAGAACACGCAGTACGCGGACGTCTACGGCAACCTCGCCGAGGACAACACCGGCGGCATCGTCGTTTTCGACCTTCCGGGCAACCCCATCGTCGGCCGAGACGTGCGCCTCCGCGACAACAGGATCATCAACAACAACCGGGACAACTTCGCGCCCGGCGGTACCGTCGCCCAGATTCCCCCGGGCACAGGCACCTTCGCCATGGCTTCGCGCCGCGTCGAGATCACGAACAACCGCTACGAGAACAACCGGACCCTCGACATCGCCATCATCAGCGGCCTGGTCATCGAGGGCGATGCTTCGGCCTGGGATCTCGTCGAGACCGAGATGATCGGAGACTTCGGCGACCTCGCGCTGCTTCCCGGCACGTCCGACGGCACCTGGAGCAACTTCCGCAGCGAGAACATCGTCATCGCGAACAACATGCATACGGGCTCCGGCGCGAGCCCCTCGACGACGAACATGCTCGGCACGCTCATCGCCTTCCTTTACGGCGAGGTCGACGGCCCGGTGGACTCGGTCGTGTACGACAACATCGGCGAGTCGACCTTCGACGCCATGGACCTCGAGCGGAACAGCAACGACAACCGCCTCTGCGTGGGCGGGAACACCGCGGGCACGCTCGGCCTCCTGAACCTCGAGAACGCGCCTGCGCCCATCCTCGCCGGCGCCACGGCGCCCTTCGGGCCCTTCGGTTGCGACGCCCTCGAGGGCGGGCCGGTGGCCGAGGTGAGCCTGCCGCAGCTCCCCTGAGCGCGCGGCTCCATCTTCCAGCATGGCGAGACCATCGATGCGTACGTTCCTCGCGTTCACCCTCCTCCTCGCCGCGTGCGGCGGGGAGGACGCGCCGAGCTCGTTCTCGGGTCCCGTGCGCGTCGACCCCACGGCGTCGCGGGCGCCGGCGCGCCTCTCGGAGCTCAACCTGCTCCGCTGGGACGCCGTCGCCGGCACCTTCGAGTACAACGAGCGCGTCGTCCCCTACGACCTGAACACGCCGCTCTTCAGCGACTTCGCGGTCAAGGATCGGGCGCTCTACCTGCCGGAGGGCGCCACCGTCACTTACACGGCCGAGGGCGTGCTCGAGCTCCCCGTGGGCTCGGCCATCGTCAAGAGCTTCTCCTACCCGGCGGACTTCCGTGAGCCCGACGTGGCCCGCAACGTCATCGAGACCCGCGTGCTCATCCACGCCGAGGATGGCTGGGAGAACTGGCCCTACATCTGGGACGAGGCGCAGCAGGACGCCCTCCTCTCGCCATCCGGCGAGGTGCGCGCCATCGACTTCGTCGATACGGAAGGCGAGACCCGTACGGCGAACTACCTCGTCCCGCAGCGGAACCAGTGCGGCGCGTGCCACGCGCTTCAGACGACGGCCGGCGGCGAGGAGACCTTCTTCACGCCCATCGGTCCCAAGGCCCGGAACCTCAACCGGACCTTCGACTTCGGTCCCGGCGTCGGGCTCCGCAACCAGCTCGACTACCTCGCGGAGCTCGGCATGCTCACGGGGCTCCCGGCCCTCACCGAGGTGCCGGCGGCCATGGACTTCAGCCCCATCGAGGAGAGCGGTCTCGCGGCCGTCGCGCCCGAGGATCTGGACCACGCGGCCCGGGACTACCTCGACGTGAACTGCGCCCACTGCCACAACCCGCGCGGCGTGCAGGGCCAGACGAGCCAGCTCTTCCTCAACTACGACAACGAGGACACCTTCCGCCTCGGCTTCTGCAAGCGCCCAGGCAGCGCCGGCGAAGGCAACGGTGGCCTCACCTACGACATCGTCCCGGGCAACCCGGACGAGTCCATCCTGGTCTTCCGCACGGAGACCGAAGAGGTCGGCGCCATGATGCCTCTCCTCGGTCGCTCCCTCGCCCATGACCGGGGCGTCGAGCTCCTGCGCGCCTGGGTGGCGTCGCTGCCGCCCGAGACCTGCGAGGAGTAGGGCTCACCTGCAGTCCGGGCGAGGGTCGTCCGGGCCGCAGAAGCGGGTGTCCGCCGGGACCAGGAAGATGACCCGGCGGCGATCCAGCGGGGAACCGAGGGCGCCGTTCGCGCCTGCCACCACGAGCTCCGCCTCGAAGAGGCGGGGCTCGGGGCCCGCCGGCTCGCTGAGGTTGGGGCGCACCACGATGCGCCAGCACGCCGGGGTGCCGACCGTCAGCGAGGGGAAGGAGTCGTCGAGGCCGTCGCCATCCGTGTCCGCGCTGCCTTCCGCGCAGCCCTCTCCGGGGACGGCTTCGAGGCGCTCGATGAACTGGAGCGCGTCCCCCGCGTCCCCGGGCTGGTCCGTCGCCTTCAGCTCGACGAAGAGCCGGAGCTCGGCGGCCAGCTCGCGTACCGCGCCGAGCAGCGAGGGGACCACGTCGGCGTCCCGCCCGGCGTAAACGAAGGGGCGGCCCAGCTCGCTGACGCTTCCCGCGGCCAGCGCGAGGCGGGTCAAATCGACGCTCGCGCCCGTCGGCCGGTCCGCCGCATCCACGCCGATGAAGCCCACGCCGGCGTGCTGAAGGGAGGCGCCGGCCGTCGCTGGGTCGTTGACGAGGAGGCAGCCGGGGTCCCCGAAGCGCTCACATCGATTCGGACCGTCCGTGACGAGGACGAGCACCGGCACCGCGTCGGGGCGGAAGCCCGGGCAGCCGATGCCCGTATCCACGCACCCGGCGGCGAAGCAGGCGTTGGGGTCGGCGACGCACGCCGCGCTCTCGAAGAGCGCCTTGCCCCCGTCGCTCACGAAGGCGCCGGGGATGCGCGCCGCCGTGGTCCGCACGTCCGGTTGAATCGACACCAGGTTCCGGTAGCTGCTGCCGCCGCCCCCGTATCTTCCGAGGCCGGTGTGCAGGCTGGCGATGCATCCCGCGAGGCCCGGGTCCTCGACGCAGAGGCCATCCAGGCCGCAGATCTCCTCTTCGGCGCACTCGGCGTCGGCGCGGCAGGACGCGCCCGAGCGCGCGCAGGCGGACGAGAGAAGCCCCGGGGCGATGTCGCGCCGGAAGGCCTCGAGCTCCTCCGCCATCGACTCCGTCGTATCGAAGAGAAAGTAGAGGTCCGCGCGTCGCACGCTCGTGCGGAAGCGGAGGAGGTCCTCGCTGGGGTCCGGCGATCCTTCGAAGGGAACGACGAAGACGAAGTCGCCACGCACGCGCGGGTTGTCGGTGGGGTCCGCGGGATCCGTCCCGCCGCCCAGCTCGATGAGGTCACTGACCCCGTCGTCGTCCGTGTCCCCTCGGAGCGGGTCGCTCCCCATGCGCCCCTCGAGCTCGTCGCTCAGCCCGTCGTTGTCGCTGTCCCGGTCGAGGAAGTCCGGGACCCGGTCGCCGTCCGTGTCCGCCGGGGGGGTCGCGAGGTCCTCGTCGCCGGCTTCGCGGGCGTCGGAGAGACCGTCGCCGTCGGCGTCGAGGTCGCGGGGGTTCGGCAGGCCGTCGTAGTCGGCGTCCGGCTCCTCGGGGCTGCCCTCGTGCAAGTCCTGAATGGTGTCGTCGTCCGAGTCCGTGTCTCGGAAGTCCGGCGCGCCGTCGCCGTCCGTGTCTCGCGGCGCCGTGGCGGGGAAGCGCCCGAGCTCCTCCACATCACCGATGAAGTCCTGATCGTCGTCGAGGTCTCGGAAGTCCTCCCGCCCGTCCCCGTCGAAGTCCGGGTAGCGCCCGTCGCCGTCGCGCGCGCCGTCGAAGAGGTCGAGGCGCCCGTCGCCGTCGCTGTCGAGGTCGCGCAGGTCCGGCAGGCCGTCGCCGTCGGCATCCGGGAGCTCGCCCCCGAGGCCCACGGGGTGGCCCTCGATGCGGTCCGGGATGCGGTCGCCGTCGCTGTCCTCGTCGAGCGAGTCGGGCGTGCCGTCACCGTCGGTGTCGAAGCTCCCGAAGCCCTCGAGCGCGTCGCTGACGCCGTCGCCGTCGGCGTCGAGGGAGTCGGCCGGCGCGGCTCCGTCGGGTCCTCGCAGCAGCACGCCCTGCTCCGTGCAGGCAGCACAGAGCACCAGCGCGCAGGCGAGGGCGAGACGGAGCACGCCCCAGTCTACCCCAGCTTTCGCCGGCCCGGCCGCGCGAGCGCGCAGCCGGGTCCGGAGGTCGTGTGTTCGCGCGCGGCCGTCACTCGGGCGGCGGCAGCGTGTTGTCCGGCGGAATCAGGAAGAAGACGCGACGCCGATCGAGCGGCGAGCTGTCGCCGAAGACCTCGATGGCGGCCTCGAAGACCTGAGGCTCGCGCGTCGCCGGGACGGTGCGGTTCGGCCGCACCACGATGTCCCAGCACGCCTTCACGCCCGTGGGGAGCTGGGTGAAGGCGTCGTTGAAGCCGTCGTCGTCGGTGTCGGCCACCCGGTCCACCTCGGGCTCGTCACAGCCCTCGGCGTCCAGGTTGATGGCCAGCCGGTCGATGAACTGGAGCGCGTCCCCGGCGTCACCCTCGAGGTCCCGAGCGTCCACGTCGACGAAGAGCTCGAGCTGCTGCGCGATCTCCTGGATGCCGTCGAGGATGGCGTCCACGGCCGCTTCGTCGCGACCGCTGTAGACGAAGGGCTCGCCGGTGGCGTCGACCGAGCCAGCCGCGACGGCGAGGGAGACGAGGTCCGTGTAGGCCGCGGACGTCGTCGAGCCCGTCGCGTTGATGCCCACGTAGTTGATGCGGTTCAGCTGAAGCCGGCCGCCCGCGGCGCCGGCGGTGTTCACTACCGGGCATCCGAAGTCGTCGAGTCCCCCGAAGGCGTCACCGTCCAGGCACTGGTTGTCCTCGTCCGTGATCTGGAGCGCGACGCGTACGGCATTCCGGCGGTACGAGGGACAGCCCACGCCATCGGACGTACCGCAGCCCGCGCCGACGCAGAGCCGCCGGTCGGAGAGGCATGCGGCGCTCTCGAAGAGGCTCTCTCGCCCGCCGGGTCCGTTGGCGAGGACCGGCACCGAGTCCTGCGTCACCTCGGGCCGGGGCTGAAGCGAGAGCAGGTTGCGGTAGGAGCTGCCGCCGCCGGCGTAGTAGCCGACGCCGGTCCAGAGGTTGGCGATGCATCCGGTCGCCTCGGGATCCTCGATGCAGGTGTTCTCGAGGCCGCAGACCTGGCCCTCGTCGCAGTTCGCGTCGGCGAGACACGCATCTCCGGAGTCGGCGCAGCTCGCCTCGTCGATGAGGTCCACGACCCGCGACCGGAACTCGCGGATCTCGCCGGCCATGGAGACCGTCAGGTCGAAGAGGAAGTAGAGGTCCGCGACCTGGATGTTCGTGTTGAAGCGGAGCGTATCCTCGGGGGGATCCGCCGGCTCCCGGAAGGGCACCACGAAGACGAAGTCACCGCGGACGCGCGGGTTGTCCTCGGGGTCGAGGGGATCCGTCTGGCCGCCGATCTCGATGAGGTCGTCGACCATGTCGCCGTCCGTGTCCTTCGCCGTCGGGTTCGAGCCGATGCCGGCCTCGAACTCGTCCGAGAGGCCGTCGTCGTCGGAGTCGAGGTCGAGGAAGTCCGGGGTCCCGTCGGTGTCCGTGTCGAAGGGAGCGGTCTCGAGGATCGCGTCGCCCGCTTCGTCCGCGTCGTCGAAGCCGTCCCCGTCACTGTCGACGTCAAGGTAGTACGGGAAGCCGTCGCCGTCGGCGTACGGCTCGAGCTCGTAGTACTCCTGCTGGTCGAGGATGGAGTCGTCGTCGGAGTCGCGGTCCTGGAAGTCCGGGATACCGTCCGAGTCGAAGTCCCGCGGGAAGTCCGGGTTTGGCCCGAACTCGACGACGTCGGGGATGAAGTCGTTATCGTCGTCCGGGTCGCGGAAGTTCTCGAGGCCGTCGCCGTCGAGGTCCTGAGGCACGCCGTCCTCGTCGAGGTTGGCGTCGAAGAGGTCGTCCCGGCCGTTGCCGTCGGAGTCCGTGTCCCGCCAGTCCGGGATGCCATCCCCGTCCGAGTCGGGAGGTCCGCCGCCGGCGTCCCGCGGGAAGGCTTCGATGAGGTCGCTGATGCGGTCGCCGTCGGCGTCCGGGTCCTCGTAGTCCGGCGTGCCGTCCCCGTCCGTGTCGATGCGCTCCGCGAGGCCCTCCTCGCCGTTGGTCAGCCCGTCGCCGTCGAAGTCGGCGTCGGGGTTCGGGGAGCCGTCCGGGAGGAAGCGCGGCACGTCGTCCGAGGGTCCGCCGGCGTCGAGGACGACCTCCATGTCGACGGCGGCGTCGGGTGCGTCACCGGCCGCGGCGTCGTCGCCGCAGCCTGCGAGGAGGAAAAGGGTGGCGAGCGCGCACGAAGGTGCAGCGCCGCCGCGAAGGCGGTTCCGAATAAGCAAGTCCATGTAAGTCTCCCGCGGCGCGAGGTGCCCCGCGCAGGCTCAGGAGCCTGGTTTTGGCCAAACGGCTCAACATCGCGTTCGCGCCCGGCGACTGGCGCCGCGGCGCGCGAGGGGGCGCGCTTCCGGGCATGATCGGCGAGGCGGCGCCGCGCGTTCACGAAGATGAGCCCTTTTCCTGCCGCCAGGCTCCTCCCTCGGTACATGCCCTCCGCTGCCGCATCACAGGTCGCCCCAGTGGCCCCGCTCGCGGCACGATTTTCGTCCGAGGTGCCCGACGCGGAGCTCGTCGAGCGCGTGCTCGATGGGGACGGCTGGGCGAAGGAGGCCCTCTTTCGCCGGCACGTGGTCGCCGTGACGCGCCTCGCCACGCGGCTCATGGACCGGCGCGCCGATGCGGATGACGTGGTGCAGGAGGCGTTCGCCCACGCGCTCCATGACCTGCCCAAGCTACGGGAGCCCGCGGCCTTCCGGGGCTGGCTGCTCCAACTCACGGTCAACCGCGCCCGGGCGGTGTTTCGCCGCCGCAAGATCGTGCGCTTCGTGGGTCTCGACCGCGGCATGCCGGACGCGGGCTTCGGGGACGTCGCCGCGCCCGACGCGAGCCAGGAGGCCCGCCTCGAGCTCGTGCTCCTCGACCGGGCGCTCCGGCGTTTGCCCGTCGAGCAGCGCCTCGCCTGGACCCTGCGGAAGGTCGAGGGTCACCGGCTCCGCGAGGTCGCCGAGATCACCGGCGCGTCGCTCGCGACGGTCAAGCGCCGCGTCGACGCGGCCCAGACGGCCATCGATGCCCACGTGCGGAAGGGTGAGTCATGAGCTCCGAGCCGACACGGCGCTTCCCCGAGGTCGAGGTCGACGAGGCGCGCATCCAGTCGCTTTGGGCGGGCACGCAGGCGGCCGAGGCACGCATCGCACCCCGCCGGGCGCGTCGCCGGAGCGCGGCGGCGTTCGTCGTCGCCCTCGCCCTCGTCGGCACCGGCTTCGGGCTGCGAGGGACGTTCCAGGACGGCGCCACGAATGACGGCGTGCGCGTCGCGGACGGTACGGCGCACGAGCAGGCGGCGAGAGGTGAGCAGGCGGCGAGAGGTGAGCAGGCGGCGAGGGGAGAGCAGGCGGCGCGGGGTGAGCAGGCGGCGCGGGGTGAGCTACGTCTGGCCTCCGGAGCGCTGCCCCTGGCGCGGACGCCCGAGACGGACGAAACCCTGACCCTCGCCGACGGCACCACGGTGACGCTCACGGCAGGCAGCCGGTGGGCGCCGGTCCGTAACGAAGCGACGCTCTTCGAGAGCGAGCTGAGCATCGGCGAGGTGCGCTTCGCCATTCCGCCCGGCGGCCCGCGCACGTGGCGCCTGCGCGCCGGGGCGAGCGTGGTCGAAGTCCTCGGCACCGTCTTCACCGTGCGCTTCGCCGCGCCGGCGCAGCTCGAGGTCAGCGTGGAACGGGGCCGCGTCCGGGTCCGCGACCCGCGCCTCGAGGACGAATCGCGGGAGCTCGGGCCCGGTGAGCGACTCACGCTCCCGCCGAGCACGCTCGCGTCCAACGGAGAGCCCGCGCCTCTTCCCACCAATGCCGCCGCCGCCCGGGCGGTTGCGAGTCCCGCCGCTGCGGCCGTCCTGGTCGAGACCGCAGCGGTGCCTGCCCGGGCGGCGCGCGCGCCTACGCGAAGGATGGGGCCGGAGCCGGCTTCGCCCTCGGCGCCGCACAGCGCCTCGGACTGGCGCACCCTGGCCGAGGCCGGCGCCTACGAGGAAGCCTATGCGGCCCTCGAGGCCTCCGCTGGTGCCCACGGCGTGCGCGAGCTGCTGCTCGCCGCGGACGCAGCCCGTTTCTCGGGTCATCCGCGGGACGCCGTGGCCCCGCTCGAGCGCATCCTCGCGGCCCACGCGGACGATCCGCGCGCGGCGGTGGCGGCGGTGACCCTCGGACGCCTCGAAATGGATCGCCTGCACCGCCCGGCACGAGCGAGGCGCGCCCTCGAGCGGGCGTTGGCGCTCGGGGTGCCCGCCGCGCTCCGTGGCGACGTGGCCCGACGCCTCGCGCGGCTGCCTCGTGCTGGCACTGGGGGCGAGTGAGCGCGCGATTCGGGGCACGGCGGCGACCCGCGGCATAATGCCCGCGTGCGGTTCTTGTCCGGGCTCCTTCTCGTCGCCTTCGCGTCGAGCGCGAAGGGACAGGCGCCGAGCGCATCGCCCGAGCCGACGCTGCGGATCTCCCTGAGCGTCTCCGTCTGCGGTGTCCCTTGGGCGGCACCCGAGGTCGTGGGGCCCGCGCTGCGCGTCGAGCTTGCGGGTGCGGGTCGTGTGGCTCGCATCGAGGACTCCGCGCCGCGTCGCGTGGAGGTCTCGGCTCCGGATTGTGCCCATCCGGCCGAGCTCGCGCTCCGGGCGACGGAGGGCGCGCGCGAGCGCAGGGCCCGGACCTCGCTGGCCGACGTGCTGCCCGAGAGCCGGCCGCGGGTGCTGGCGCTCGTCCTCGCCGAGCTCGTCGTCGCCCTCGACAGGCTGCCGCTGACGCCCCCTCCGACGCCGGCCCGCCGGCCCGCCGTGCTGGACGTGGACCTCGCGAGCGCCGCGCTACGACGTCCCTCGGCGCATGCGATGACGCTCGCGACTTCGACGGCCCGCTGGGGTCTGGACCTGCGGGCGCGTATGCACCTCGCGGGCTCCCTCGCAGCGGCCTCCGGAGAGGGCCCATGGCTCGGTGCCTCGGGAGGGGTGGTGCTTCGGCTCCCCACGGGGATGCGCCTGGGCCTCGCCGTGGCGGGTGCGCGGGCCGAGGGCCGAGCCCGCCTCGAGGGCGTCAACGGCGAGGTCATCGGCCGGCGCCTCGGCGCGCTGCTGGATCTGTCGTGGCTGCGCCGCCGCGGGCGCCTCGCCTGGGGACCCGAGCTCTCCCTCGAGCTGTCCCGGGTCCGCGCCGAGGGCCGTCTCGGCCGAAGCCCGGCGCTGGTCCAGCGGACGGCCGTGCTCACGCTCGGGAGCGCGCTCGTGGCGCACCTCGACCTGGGTCGTGGCGTGGCGCTTCGTGCCTCCCTCGGTCTCGCGCTACCGACGCGTGGCTATGTCGCGCTCACGGATGCGGGAGCGCGTGTCCTCGGGTGGCGGGGTTTGATCCTCCCCGCGAGCGTCGGCCTCGTGGTGCCCTTGGCCGGTGCCCCGGCGCCTGGAAGCCCCATCGTCACGCTGCGGCCGCCTCGCGCAACACGCTGAGGCCGGCGACCGACACGCGGGTCGTCCCTGCCGACACGGAGGCCTTTCCAGCGTCACGCGCACGCAGCGTCGCGTCACGCATGCCGATGGCCGGCGGCGCGGCGAGCCGTCCGCCGGGGGGGGAACGCCCGGTGTTTTCGGGGGATCCCGCCGCGGGGTAGAGCGTGCGGCTCCGCGAGGGTTGGCCCGTTGCCTGCAATGAGGGGCGCCATGCGGGGCGCTCCGACGAACCAGGGAGCGCGCCGGAAAGGAGTCTCATCATGCGCCCCGTCGTTCACCTCTTCGCCCTGCTCCTGCTCGTCACGCTCGCGCGTCCCGGCCACGCGGACGTCGTCGCCGCCGCCAGCGGCGAGGCGCATCCCGTCGCCCGCGCGACGGATGCCACCACGCTGGGCCGCCCGATGCCGGCCTGCGCTGGCGACGAGACCCCACTGAGTCCCGCCGAGGGCGGGATGTTCGTCACGACCCTTCACCCCGCGAGCACGCCCGCCACCGCCGCGTCGCTGCGCTTCATGGCGTCGAGCTTCGGCGCGAGCGGCGCCTACGATTGCGATCCCACGGTGCCCTTCCACGTACGGGCGTGGGTCGCGCGCGGCGCGTTCCCGGCGACGGAGCCGCCCACGGACGCCTATGCGGCCACGGCGGTCGCCGGCCCGGATGGGGTCGTTCGCGTCGAGCTCCCCGCGTCACTCGAGGTGAACGTCGGAGAGCGGCTCTTCGTGGCGGTGCGGCCGCTCGAGGTCACCGTCGGCGCCGCGACCTTCGGGAGCTGCGCCTCGGCGTGTCCCACGCTGCGCCCGGATCTGTTGATGACCACCGAGCGGCGGACGCCCTACGTCTGGCGCTCGCTCCCGGAGCCCCTCGCGCTTCGTCTCGAGGTGCGTTCGGACGACGGCTCCGAGGGCTGGGCTCAGCGGTAGTCGCGCGGGTCCAGCTCGAAGCGGCGGAGCCACCGATAGAGCTGCGTGCGGTGCCAGCCATTGGCTTCCGCTGCGCGCGTCACGTTACCCCGGGCCGCCATGAGGGCCTCGACGATCTTCTCGCGGCCCGGGGTCCCCTCTTCTTGCGCCCGCTGGGCCCGCGCGACCTCTTCGGCCACCCGAGCCCGGATGGGGGCCTGGATGTCCTTCGGGATGAGGTGCTGGAGGCGAACCGGCTCGCCGGCGGGGACGAGGGTTCGGAGGCGTCCGGCCAGCTTCTGAAGCTGGCGCACGTTCCCGGGCCAGCGGTAGAGCGCAATGGCCTCCCGGGCCTCCGGTTCGACGGAAGGCGCCTCCCCTTCGGAGCCGAGGAAGTGCTCGAGGAGCCCGACGGCGTCTCCCGTCCGGTCGCGAAGCGGCGGCAGGCGCAGCGTCCAGTCGGAGAGGCGGACGAGGAGATCGTCTCGGAAGCCTTCTCCGCCGAGGTCCTTGTTCGTCGCCGCGACGAGCCGGACGTCGACCTTTCGGCCCGTCGTCGCGCCGACGGGCCAGACCTCGCCGTTCTCCACGACGCGGAGAAGCTTGGCCTGCATCGGCAGCGGCAGCTCGCCCAGCTCGTCGAGGAAGAGCGTCCCTCCATCCGCCTTGCGGAAGAGCCCCTCGGCCGCCCCGGTGGCGCCGGTGAAGGCTCCCTTCACGTGGCCGAAGAGGGTCGCCTCCGCGAGCTCCGGCGGGATCGCGGCGCAGTTGACGGGCACGAAGGCGCCACGGCGACCCGAGAGCCGGTGCACCGCGGCGGCGGCGACCTCCTTGCCCGTGCCGGTCTCTCCGAGCAGCAGCACGGCGTCCGGGAGCGGGCCGACGGTGGCGAGGCTCTGCCGCAGCCGCCGGGTCACGGGCGCGTCCCCGACGACCTCGGGGACATCCTCCGGGTCGGCGCCGTCCACGGCCGGGAGGGCTTCGTCGTCGACGGGGCCGTCGAGGGCCCAGAGGCAGTCGCCGGCGCAGAGCAGGTCGCCGGCCGCCAGCGGCATCTCCTTGTCGGCCTCCAGCCTGACCCCGCGCAGGTACGTGCCGTTGTTGCTGCCCAGGTCGCGTACGAAGGGGATCCCCGCCATGCCCGGGCGCACCTCGAAGTGCTGCCGGGAGAGCGCGGGGTCCGCGAGGGTTAGGTCCGCGTGCCGCTTGGAGCGGCCCACCTTGAGCCGGTGCCCCTCGAGGGCGTGCGTCTCGTGGCGCCCCTCGGTCCCGACGGTCCCTGGCGCGTAGATGAGGCGGAGATGCAGGCGCGGGCGCGCGGCAAGCTGTCGACCGGCACGAACCTGGGTCGTTCGTTGGCCCACGTCCGTCGGTCGGCCGTCCCACGAGTCGCCTTGGCTCATCGTCAGCGGCCCGGCCTCACTTCACGACGCGAAGGTACGGAGGCAGCTCGCGGCGCGCCCGTGACACGGAAGGTCCCGCCTCCGCCGCTCCACGGTCGCTGAGGCTCGCCCCATCGCCTTCGACGTCGGGAGTGCCCTCGGCGTCGGGCCGCTCCGGCGTGAGGCCGGCGGGAGGCCGCTGGCCCATCTCGCGCTCCACCTCGGCGCGAAGCTCTGCAGGAAGCGAATCCGGCCAGACCATCATCGGCCCGTCCTCGCTCACGAGCGCGTACACCGCGTCCCAGGGAACGCTGATGTGAAAGGGGCTTCGGTTGAAGGAGAGCGTCCCCGAAATCCCCTGGTCGTCGACCTTGAGGTCCGGGATGGGCACGGGCATGTCGAGGCCGACCTGCAGCACGAGCTGCGGCCGGGTTCGGAGCCAGCGAGGGACGACCACGCCGAAGCGTCGCGGGTCGAGGTGCAGGTACACCCAGCCCCGGAGCAGCAGCCCGCGGGCGACGTCCTTCTTTGGCGGCAGCGGCTCGGTACCCCCCTCCACAATCGAGGCCTAGCGCAAGGAGGCCGCGCACGCACGGCGCCGCCGCCGTTGCGACGCCGCGGACGGCGACCCATAGTCGGGGAGTTCTTTGACAGCGAGTCTCCGCGACTCGCCCGCGCGCGCCCTCCGGGTGCGTTCCGGGGGCGATCGGTTTCGACGGGGACGAAGAAGGCTCGGTTGCGTGTCCGCCGCCCAGATCGGCGCAAATCTCTGGAACCTATAAGTGCCAACGACAACGCACTCGCTCTCGCGGCGTAAATAACCGTTAGAGCCGTCGACGTGGAGAGGTCGCCAGTGCTCTCCACCGAGGCGTCATTCGAACTGGCTGGTCTCCGCGTTCGCCACCCGCCGCGGGGACGAGACGAAGGGCGGCTAGCGTGGTCCGAGAGCCCGTTCGAGGGCGCGGGGCCACGCGAAGCTCAAGTACTCGAACTACGCACGTAGACGCCTGGCTGGATCGTTTCCGGACTGGGGTTCGATTCCCCACGCCTCCACCACCAGCAGGCCGCCTTTGCGGCCTGCTCCCTTTGCCCGTGCCCGTGCCCTACGCGGGCCAGGGCAGGCTCACATGCTCTCCCCGGCTCGGGCCCTCCGCGTCAGTCCCGGGACTTGCCGCGGAGCCACCCGAAGAGCCCGCGTGCCGGCGTCGAGCTGGTCCCGCTGTGCCGACGATGTCGGCTGGGCCGGCCGTCGATCTGACGTCGCGCGGGGGCCGGGCCGGCCAGCGCCGCCCGGGCGTCGGCCCGCAGGGCCAGCAGCTCGTCGCGCAGCGCGAGCGCGTCTGGATGGCGCGGGGCCGCCTCGAGGGCCGAGACGACGAGCGCGTCGATCTCCTCCTGCGCGGCGTCCAGGCCTTCGATCTCCAAAAGGAGCCTGGCTCGCAGCGTGAGCAGCTTGGCCGCCCGCGGCGCGCGCGTCCGCACGTCCCCGAGGATCTCGAGGGCGCCTTCGGGATCACGGCGGGCCAGCCGTCGCAGGGCTTCCTGGTAGCGCTGCACGGGGTCGTAGGGCGTCGCGTCGGCCAGCGGGTCGCCGAAGGGGCCCGGAGCGTGCGGCGCGGGGGCGACGTGGGACGTCCGCGGCGCAGGCGTGTTGCGAGCGGCCGGCTCCTCGGGCGGTGGCGGCGCGATGGAGAGCCCATAGAGCCCGGGACCCTCGAGGGGACGAGAGTGGCGCTCGCTCTCCGGTGGCTCGCTCGACGCGACCGGACTCCCCGCCTCGCCGGCCGGCGCGCTCACGACGCCCGGTAGGGTCGGGGCGTCGAGTGGCGTGCGGCCCCGGGGCGGGAGCACGGGCTGCCTCGCGGGGCCCACCACCGGCGGCAGCATGAGGGAGCGGCCCTCCGAGGGCTCGACGGCCGGCGCGTCGCTCGTCGCGCCGCGGACCAGCTCCCGCGAGATGGCGAGAAGATAGAGCACCCGGCGTGCCGTCTCCGGGTCGTCGGCCGCCGCCACCACCCGCTCCGCTCGCTGGGGCACGGTAGCGAGGCTCTCGGCGACCTGACGCTCCTCCGCCGTGAGCTCGAAGCGGTCCAGGTGGCTCTTGGGGCGGAGGCGAAGCGTCTCCCCGCCGAGCCGCGCCAGCTCGTGGTCGACGTCGGCACGCGGGAGCTGTGCCCGGAGCGATGCCGCGACGAGCGCCGCCACGTTCGAGGGCGGCGTCGTCCCCAACCCGCCGACCAAGTTCTCGGTGTAGAAGGCGAAGTGCGCCGCTCGGCGCTCGAAGAGCGCATGGAAGGATTCCGGGCGGCCCCCGGCCACGAGGTAGGCGGCGGTGAAGCGCCCCCCTTCGAAGCGAAGCCGGTCCGGCGACCCGTGGCCCCCGTCCGGCCACAAGACCAGCGTCCCGTCGAGGGCGCGGCGGGAGATGCCGAGCAGCACGCGTGCGAGGGGTGACCGCCCCAAGTCCCCACGTGCTACCGGCTTCCTCCTCGGGTCCACGTCCCTACCTCCACGACCCAGCTTGGGGTATGGAGCCGCAAAGGTCACGCGCCGTCGCGTGAATGCTTTTCAAATTCGCAGAACGTGCGCTTTCGGCGCGTGTGGCGAGCCGTGAACGGTCGTTCGGGGCTCCTTGGTGCGCCAAGAACGAGCTCCGTCGGGAGCTGCAAACGGCCCCCTTCGAGGTCCGCGTGGGACGCCCCGTGACGCCATTGGACCAGGTGGTCCGGGAGGCGCGGACGATACGCGAAGAGGGAAAGACGAAGCGTGCGTCACCCTGCTTCACGGGCGACGCGACGATCGCGCCGAGGTCGTCCCCGCGCGCATCCCGAGGCAGCGGGAACGTGACGAGAGGGCGACACCGCGTGATAGGGTAGCGACATGGCCATCGCGCCCCGCACGGCGGAGGAGCTCCTCCGCGACGTCGAAAAGCTCAACGACCTCCCTCCCCCGGACCTCAAGGCCCTCGCGGATGCCGCCGAGGTGCGGAAGGCCGCGCGCGGCGCCCCGCTCTTCAGCGAGGCGCAGGTCGCCGAGGGTCTCTGGGTAGTGCGTACCGGCGAGGTCAAGCTCACCAAGTCCGGAAAGGACGGCCGCGAGCAGATCCTCTACCTGGCGCGTCCCGGCAAGGTCATCACCGAGGGCGTCCGCTTCGACGGGAAGGGCTACCCCGCGAGCGCCATCGCGATGCGCGCGGCGAGCGCCATCCTGATCAGCAACGAGGTCCTGACGGAGCTCGGCGATCGTCGCCCGGGAATGCTCCGGCTGCTCATCGACCTCCGGGCCAAGCGCTCGGACCGCACGCTCCAGCTCGTCGGCGATCTCTCGCTTCGAACGGTGCCGGCGCGCCTCGCGAGCTTCCTCTGCACCCTCGTCGCCACGCGGGAGGCGAAGAACCAGGACGCCCGGAACCTCGTCCGTGACCTCACCACCGAGACGGTGGCCGGTCGCCTCGGCACCGTGCGCGAGGAGATCAGCCGTGGCCTCGCCTACCTCGAGCGCCAGGGCGCGCTGCAGGTGAGCCCGGACCTCATCGAGGTCGTCGACAAACAGCGCCTGGAGCAGATAGCCTTCGGGTCCAAGAAGGGCAAGAAGAAGAGCTGAGGCCAGGCGCCTCAGAGGTCCCCGAGCGCGGCGCCCGCGTTGAAGTCGGCCAAGGTCGCGCCCCGGTCGGAGGCGACCACGTGCGTCACCCCATCGCTCGCCTCGACGCGGGCCGATGGCGAGAGGAGCGCTCGCGCGTAGCGCGCGTGGGCCTCGCGGGGAGCCCGAAGCGCGATGCGCTCTCCCCCATGGCGCTGGGCCACCCAGGCGACGGCGGCGTCGAGATCGCCTTCGGGCAGCGGGCGCTGGCCATGGTCGTAGCTCGTCACGTCCGCCGCGCCCGCCTCACCGAGCGCCACGAGCGCGGCGCCGTCGCGGCGTCGTTCTTCACCCCATGCGGGGCGCTCGTCGAGGTGCGTCGTATCGTTGAAGCGGAGCAGCGTGGCGCGCCCACCATCGAAGCGAACGCTGGTCAGCGCGGTGTTCGCGACGTTGGCGAGGCGCCGAGGTCGCCGCCGCGCGACCCCGAAGAGCGTGCCCACGAGGGCCGCCACCACCCCGCCGTGGGTGAAGACGAGGGCCCGCTGGCCCGGGGCGAGCTCGCTTCGGAGCGCGTGTAGGGCGAGGCGGGCGCGGCGTCCGAGGTCCGCCCAGCTCTCGCCGCCTCCCACCTTGACGCTCATCGACCCTTCGAGCGCGGCGACGTCCGCAGGGAATCGATCCCGGACCTCGCCGTGGAGGAGCCCCTCCCAGCGTCCGACGTCGATCTCCCGCCACGCCGGGTCCGTGCGCAGCGAGGCGCCGGCGAAGGCACGGCCCGTGTCGCGGGCACGGCTCAGGTCGGAGGCGATGACCACGTCCGGCGTGAAGGGGCCGAGCCGCTCGGCGAGGGCCATGGCTTGCGAGCGCCCCTTGGCGTTGAGCGGGGAGTCGCCCTGCCCCTGCCACCGTCCTTCGGCGTTCGATACGGACTCGCCGTGGCGGACGAAGTGCACCTCCGTGGGAGCGCTCATGCGGCCTTTCCGGCGGGCGTCTTGCGAGGCTGGATGACCTCGTCGACGAGGCCGTACTCCTTGGCCTCGAGCGCGGACATGAACTTGTCGCGTTCGGTGTCGCCCTCGAGCTCCTCCACCGTCTTGCCCGTGGCCTCGGCGAGGATGGTGTTGAGCTTCTTCTTGGAGGCGAAGATCTCGCGGGCGTGGATCTCGATGTCCGTCGCCTGCCCCTGCATGCCGCCGATGTGGGGCTGGTGGATCATCACCCGGCCGTTCGGCAGCGAGCGTCGATGCCCGGGCTCGCCCGCCGCCAGGAGGACGGCGGAGATGGACGCCGCTTGACCGAGGCAGACCGTCGCGACGGGGCAGCGCACGTAGCGCATGGTGTCGAAGATCGCGAGTCCCGACGTCACCACGCCGCCCGGGCTGTTGATGTAGAGGGTGATCTCCTTGTCCGGGTCCTCGCTCTCGAGAAAGAGCAGCTGAGCGATGACCGCGTTGGCCACCGCGTCGTTCACCGGCGTGCCGAGAAAGACGATGCGGTCCTTCAGGAGCCGGCTGTAGATGTCCCACTCGCGCTCACCGCGGTGCGTGGACTCGACGACGCGCGGCAGAACCATGTTGCGCGGCGTTTCGCGCTCCCGATCGACCATGAGGCGACCATAGGGCTCCGCCGGCATCCCCGCACGCGGCGACCGCGTCCGGGGCGTCAGGGCAGGCGCAGGGGGGGCCGCGCCACTCCCGTGGAGATGCGC
>CALCTH010000310.1 GCA_937893795.1 uncultured Myxococcales bacterium
GCTGAAAGCCCCCCGCGCCGGCGTGCTCGCCGCGGAGGCCGCCTTCGCGGCCCGCGAGCGGGCCTGGGAGGTCGGCTCGGGCGCCATCGGCGACGTCTTCGACGCCGACGTCGAGCTGACCGCCGCACGCGTTCGGCAGATCGACGCGGCCATCGAGGCGCGCATCGCGCGCGCTCGCCTCGACCGCGCGACGGGCGCGGCCAGCGAGGCGAGCCCGTGAGCACTCGCTTCTTCAGCGAGGCCGAGCGCCTCGACGCCTACCTCCTCGCCTACGCGCGACGGCGCGTAGCTCCGGACGTCGCGCGTGACGTGGTGCAGGAGACCTGGGCTGCCGCGTTGGCCGGCGCCACGCGCTTCGAGGGCCGCGCGGCCCCCAGGACCTGGCTCGTCGCGATCCTCAAGCGGAAGATCGCCGACCACTACCGCCGGCGCGTCGCCCTCCCCCTCGCGGCCGCGCCGGAGGGGTCGACGCCCCTCGACCCCGAGCGCGTAACCCTGGCGCGCCTCGAGCTCGAGGGCGTGGAAGCCCGCTACCAGGCCCTCCCCGCTGCCGCCCGCGCCGCCATGGATGGGTGCGTGGGGGAGCGCGCCGACCGCGGCGAGGTCGCCCGCCGCCTCGGCACAAATAGGGAAGCACTTCGCGTCGCGCTTCACCGCGCGCGCCGCCTGCTGCGCGGCGCGGACCCCGTCACCGACACCCACAGGAAAGCCTCATGAAGACCCTCCACTCTCTCCTCCTCGCCGCGCTCTCCGCCACCATGCTCCTCCCTCAGGCCTCCGCTCAGGAGGTCGCCGCGTCGGAGGGTCGCATCACGGTGCGCGTCACCGGCGCCGCGCATGCCGAAGGGCGCGTGGGCTGCTCGCTCTGGGCCAGCGACGAAGGTTGGCCCTCGGAGACGGGCCGCGCGACGATGCGTCGCTGGGCCCGGATTCGTGAAGGCGCGGCCACCTGCGTCTTCGACGACGTGCCCGCCGGGACCTACGCCGTGAGCGTGATGCACGACGAGGACGGCAACGGGGTGCTCCGCACCAACCTGATGGGCTTCCCCCGCGAGGGCTGGGGCGTCTCCAAGAATCAGCCGCTCCGGACCTTCGGCGCCCCCCGCTACCGTGACTGTAGCTTCGCCCACGAATCCGAACGAACGGCCGTTCGTATTCGTCTGAACTACCGATGAGCCGAGGACGTTCACGTCGGAGGTCCGGGTCCTGCTGCGGCTTCGCGGTCTTCGCCCTCGGCGTCTCGATCCTCGCGTCGCCCGCCGCCGCGCAGCCCGGACCGGGCCTCGACCCGCGGAGCGCCGGGCCCTTCCTCTGGCACGAGGTGATCCGTCACGACGAGCGGCCGCGCAGCCCGATCACGGAGAGCAGCACGCTCGTGAGCCTGCCGGCGCCGCTCGCGTCCGGCGCGCGCTACGGAGTGACCCTCCTGACCACCTATCGCCGTGACGTGCTCCGGCGCGCCCCCCTCGAAACGCTAGGCGTCACGGACGGCACGCTCCACGTGCTGGAGCTCGGCTTGCCGCTCACCTTCCGCGCCGCGCGGCGCTGGGGCGTCGAGCTCGACACTCGGCTCGCCTACGCCAGCGCCTTCGACGAGCACGGCAGCGAAGCCTGGGTGCCGAGCGTACGCGCCGGCGCCACCTGGGCGCCGGCCACCCAGCCCCTCGCGCTCTCCCTGTCCGTGCTCTACTCGCCGACGGTCCTCGACGGCGTCGCGCCGGTGCCGCTCCTCGGGCTCTACTACCGTCCGGGCGACCGCCCGGTGCGCGTCGACATGCTCCTGCCGCGCTACGCAGAGGTCGCCTGGATCCCGGGCGCGTCGCGCCGTGGCGAGCTCTACGCTGCCTTCCACTGGGAGGGCGTCGCGTGGAACGCACCCCGTGATGGCAACCAAGAGCGCCTGGTCCGGCAGGAGGTTCGCCTCGACGTGGGGACGCGCGTGCATCTCCTGGGGCCCCTCGGCGTCGAGATCGGCGCGCACTGGGTGCCTCGACAGAGCCTCGCCTTCGGGGACGCGACCATCCGACGCCGGCTTCAGTCGGACGTCTCCTTCACCGCGGCGCTCGTTTTGGACAAGGTGGCAGCTGGCCAGCTGGGCGCCCCGGAGCCCACGACGTCACCCGAAGAGCGCCCGTAGCGCCACCTGCAGCCGCTCGCGGAGTCGCTCGTCCTTCGGGACGAAGTGATGCATGCCGAGCTGGTGCAGGAGCTGAAGATCATGCTCCTGCGCCCCGGCGCTCACGCCGATGACCTTGCAGCCGGGAGCGAGCCGCTCGCCGCGCATCTGCATCACGACCTCGATGCCGTTCATGCGCGGCATGTGGATGTCGAGGAGGAGGAGCTGAGGCGCGCGCTCGCGAACGCGCTCGAGCGCCTCGACGCCATCCGCGGCCCGGCGAAGGGCCACGGCCTCGCCCAGGGCCTTCTTGACGTAGAAGCCGAGGATGCGGGCGAGGTCGTCGTCGTCCTCCACGACGAGCACCTCGAGGGCTTCCGGCTCGGGCGGCACGGAGCGCGCCACGGGCAGGCTCTCGCGTGTGGCGACCTCCGCGCCGAGGCGCGCCGCGACGCCGCCGAGGCGCCACGCGATGGCTTCGGCGCTGGGCGGACGCTCGTGCGGGTCCCGGGCGAGCATCTCACTCACCAGGTGGGCCAACGCTTCGGGCACGTCCGGACGCACCTCCCGAAGATCCGGCACCGAGGACGCGCCGAGCACCTGGAAGAGCGCCCGGAGCTCCGTCTCCGCGTAGGGCCGCTTCCCCGCGAGCACCTCGAAGGCGACGACGCCGAGGGCGTAGAGGTCGACGAGCTGGCCCTGTCCCGGCGCGACGGCATTGGCCAAGGCCTCGGGCGCCATGTAGGGCGGCGACCCTGCGATGAGACGCTGGTCCGCCACGCTGTACTCGGGGAGCACCAACCCGAAGTCCATGAGTACGATGCGACGGTCCGGCGTGAGCATGACGTTACCGGGCTTGACGTCGCGGTGAGCGACGCCCGCGCGATGCACGACGGCGAGGCCCTCCACGAGCTCGATGAGCAGCCCCAGCGCCTCGTCCACGGGGAAGGGAACGCCCGCGGCGCGCCGGTTCCGGAGATGCTCCGAGAGCGGCACGCCGTAGATGCGCTCCATCACGATGTACTCGACGCCCCGGTGCTCCCCCACGCCGTGCACGGTGACGAGCGAAGGATGCCGGAAGGCCGCCAGCGCCCGCGCCTCGTTGCGCAAGGGCGGCAGCCGCGGGTCGGGCCAGGACGCCTTCAGCGCGACGCGGCGGTCGAGCACGTGGTCATGGGCCTCATAGACCTGCGCCATGCCGCCTTCCCCGAGGAGCGTGCGCACCTCGAAGGTGCCGGACACGAGCTCACCGAGGCGAAAGACCGGCTCGTGCTCGGTCTCGTCGCCGAGGGAGCCGGAGCTCTCCGAGGGCGCGAGGCCAGCGGCGCGCTGCGTGGGCGCGGTCCCTTCGGGTCGCACGGGTCGGCGGCGAGGGCGTACGGTGGGACGTAGCGGTCCCTCCTCGCCGCCCTCGGCGTCACGCTCGGGATCCTCCGCCACGACGAAGCGATCGTATCAGCGCGAGGAGTTGCGCCGCAGGAAGCGACCGAGTCGGAGCTCTGCCGGGCCTTCAATCGGCGCTGCGAGCGTCCAGGCCAGCCAGCGCCGCGGGCGTGTCGACGTCGATGAGCACGGCGTCGTCGAGCGGGACGCATGCGACGACGTCAGCGTGCTCATCGAGGAGACGCCGGGCCCCGCGGTCGCCCTCGAGGGCGGCGAGCGCCGGAAAGAAACGCGCGTCGAAGAGCACGGGGTGTCCCCGCTCCTCCGCCTTTCCTTTGCCGTGCACGGGGACGGCGAGCAGCCTCCCCTCGCGCGGCGCGTAGGCGGCGCGGATCGCCTCGAGGTGCCGCGCACCAACGCGGGGCATGTCGCCCAGGCACACGAAGGCCGCGTCGACGCGCCGCTCGAGGGCGCGGATCCCCGCCGCCAGGCTCATGCCCATGCCCTCCGCGAAGCGCTCGTTGTGCACCAGCTCGATCTCGAAGTCCTCGAGCGCCGCACGGAGCGCCTCGGCCTCGTGGCCCGTCACGACGACGATGGGCGCCACCCCCGCCTCGCGCACCGCGCGCACCGCGTGACGCACCATCGGCTCACCGCGCACGGAAGCGAGGAGCTTGTTCGACGCGCCCATGCGGGAGGAGCGCCCCGCCGCGAGCACCACGGCGCCGACGCGCACGGGCTCCCCCTCGAGATTCGCCGGGAGACCCGCGCCGCCGCGCCGCGGCGAGGGCCGGGCCATGACCTCCTTGAGCAGCCCGCCGGCGCCCATGCCCATGACGTCGCCGGCGCCCACGCGCTCGCCGACGGCGAGGCGGGCGAGCACCTCGTCGAAGCCGCTCGGCTTGAGCGAGCGTGCGCAGCCCGGGACGCCCACGACGTCGGCCCCGGCCGCGCGCGCGAGGAGCAGCAGGTTGCCGGGGTCGACGGGCATGCCCAGGTGCACGACCTCGCCCCCGAGGCGCCGCACGGCGCGCGGAAAGACGTCCTCGCGGTCGACGATGGCGCTGGCGCCGAGGAGCAGGACGGGGTCGCAGCCATCGTCCAAGAGCTCGCGCGTGGCCTCCGCCACCGAGGCCTCGTCGTGGCTCGTCCGGAGCTCGCGCTTCACGCGCCCGCCGAGGCGCGCGAGGCGCTCACGCTGGCTCTGGGAGGCGCGGTCGAGGAGGGACTCCGGGAAGCCCGGAAGCCGGGTCAGGACGAGGCCCGCGGCCTTGGCGACGAAGGAGCGGAGCGCCACCGCCGGCGTCGCTGCAGCGCGGGCCCGCTCGAGGACCGCCGCGGGTACGGCGAAGGGGATCACCTTCACCGTCGCGACGAGGTCGCCCTCGCGTATGCGGCTCCGCGGTGGGAGCGTCGCGACCGTCAACGCTTCGTGCACGGCGTTGATGCGGTCCACCGCGGCCGCGTCGACCCGCAGCAGCCCGTCGCCCGTCGCGAAGACGTTGACCCGGCCCGTGGTCGCAGGGCCGGGCCGCAGCCCCGCGCCCACGAAGGCCTCCGCCAGCCGCTCCGCAGCGACGTCCTCGCCGACGTCGCCGGCCTCGAGCACGGCGACGATGACCTCGGAGAAGCCCGCCGCGGCGAAGGCCTCGGCGTCCCGGGCGTCGAGCACGCGCCCCTTCTTCAGCACCATCGACTTCGCACCGGGCCGCGGGAGCCGGTGCGTATGCGCCAGCACCGCGCCCTCGAGCTCCGCCACGGGAACCGGACCGAACCTCATGCCGGGCGCCTCACGGGGCGGACTCGCTCGCCGGGAGCGCGCGCGGCGTGAACCCCTGCCGGAGCGCCTTCACGACCTCGGCAAGGATGGCCACCGCGATTTCCGCCGGGCTCCGCGCACCGATGGAGAGGCCGATGGGGCCCGCGATGCGCGCCAGCGCCGCGTCCTCGACGCCGGCCTCTCGCAACCTGCCCACGCGTGCGGCATGCGTCTTCTTCGACCCGAGCGCGCCCACGTAGAACGCCGGGCTGGCGAGGGCCACCTCGAGCGCCGGGTCGTCCAGCTTCGGGTCGTGGGTCAGCGCGACGACCGCCGAACGGTGATCGGGGGCGAGCTCCTCGAGCGCATCGTCGGGCCACTCGTCCACGAGGGTGACGCCGGTGGGGAAGCGTGCGGCCTTGGCCCAGGCCGCGCGGGGGTCGACGACCACGACCTCGAAGCCGAGCACCTCCGCGAGGCGGACCAGCGGCTGCGCGATGTGTACGGCGCCCACGCAGAGAAGCCGGAGCGGCGGCTGCTGCGGCTGGAGAAAGAGGCGCCCCTCGCCCTCGCCGTGGACCGTCGCCTGGTCCCGGCGAAGCGCCGCGAGCGCCGCGTCGCGGAGCGGTCCGCCAAGCGCCTCGGCCGCGTCGTAGCCGAGCACGCGCTGCGCTCCGCTGGGCAGCTCGGTGACGAGAAGCACCGAGCGCTTCTCGGCGCGGGCGGCGCGAAGCTCGTCGAGGATCCCGCGCTTCATGGCGTCAGCCCACGCGCTCGACGAAGACCTCGACGCGACCGCCGCAGGCGAGTCCCACCTCCCACGCGCGCTCGTTGCTCACGCCGAACTCGAGCATCTTCGCGGGGCCCTCGGCGATGACGGTGAGCGCCTCCTGAACGACGGCGCCTTCGATGCAGCCGCCACTGACCGAGCCCAGGAAGGTCCCGTCGTCCCGAATCACGAGGCGGCTCCCGGCCGGCCGAGGCGAGGAGCCCCAGGTCCGCACGACGGTCGCCAACGCGACCCCCGCGCCTTCGTCTCGCCAGCGCGCCGCCGCGCCGAGCACGTCCTCCTCGACGGCGCCGAAGGCAGGCAGGACGGCCTCGTCCGTCACGTCTCAGCCCTCGAGCTGCTTGGGCTTCGACTTGATGCCGAAGAGACGCTTGATGCCCGAGACGAGCGCGAACCACACGATGCCGAGGGCGCTCACGGGCTTGTTCTCCTCGGGCTTCTCCTTCTGGAGGAAGGCGATTTCCTCCTTGAGGGCCGCGATGCGCTTCACGGCGGCGTCGGCGGTGGCCGCGTTGGCCTCGGCGAGCTTCTGTGAGGCCTCGGCCTTCTTCGCCGCCTTCTCGGCGCGCTTCGCGGCGTCCTCGGCGCGCGCGATGAGCGCTTCGATGCTCGCGATGGCGGCGTCGGAGCCGGCGGCCGCAGCCACCGCGGCCGTGTCGGGCCCTCCGCCGCTCGCGCTCGGCGGCTCGTCGTCGTCCTGGTTGGCCTCCTCGAGAGCCTTCTGGGCGTCCTCCGCGGCCTTCGCCGCGGCCGCGGCCGCCTCCTCAGCTTCCTTTCCGGCCGCCTCGGTGGTGGCGCTGGCGAGCTTGTACTCCATCGCCTCGGCGAACTCGTTGGTGAACTTCGTCGAGACGTCGGCGATGAGACCGCGACCGAACTGCGCGGCCTTGCCGGTGATGGTGAGGTCCGTGGTGATCTCGGCCTTGGTGCCGCCGCTCGGGAGCGCCGTGAGCTGGCTGATGACGTCGGCCTTCACCGTGCCCTTGCCTTTGGTCTCCGTGCCGGACCCCTTGAGCACGACGCGGTAGCTCGCGTCGTCCTGCTCGACGATGTTGACCTTGCCCTTGTAGGAGAGCGTGACCGGGCCGAGCTTGATCTTCGCCTTGGCGACCCAGGTGCCGTCCTCCTTCACCTCGACGAGCGACGCGCCCGGGATGCAAGGCACGACCTCTTCCGGGGTCAGCAGGAACTTCCACGCCGCCTCCGGAGTGGCCGCGACCTCGAAGGTGTTCTTGATCTCCATCTCGCCCTTGCTTCTTCCGAGCCGCCGCGCCCTGGCGCTCAGCCCACGTCGCCGACCCGGATCGTCTCTGGAGCCGCCGGCGAGCCTTCGCCAGTTGCGGAGGCGGCGGGCGAGGCCATCGCGGCCTTGTCCTGGACGAGCTCGGCGAGCACGGCCACCGCGATCTCCTCGTGCGGCAGGGGACCGAGGTCGAGGCCTACGGGAGCGCGCACGCGGCCGAGCGCGGCGCCGAGGTCCGCGCGGAGCTCGCGCTCGAGCTTGACCCAGCGCCGGCGGCTGGCGACCAGCCCGACGAAGCGTGCCCCCGTCCCGAGCGCCGCCCGGAGCGCCTTCCCGTCCCACCGCCCCATGGTGGCGACGACGACCCAGGTACGGTCGTCGACCACCACGTCCGAGAGTTCGGCCTTCGGAACCACGCGGTGCGCCTCCGGCCGCTGCCCGGGCTCGGCGGCGCTGCTCACGACGACCCGAAAGCCCACGGTCCGCGCCAGCGCGCCGAGCGTGCGCGCGACGGGAGCGTCGCCGAAGATCACCAGCTGGGGTCGCGGGAGCACCGGCTCGATGAAGATCTCGTAGCTCCCTTCGCTCGCGCAGCTCGCGGGCCGCCCGATGCGCGGAACCCGCGACCCGTCGGCGTCGGCGAGCTCGTCCGCCCCCACGAGGAGCACCCGCGGCCGCCCCTCCTCGATGGCGGCGCGGCACTCGCGAATGACCGTGCCGATGGCGCACGCGCCGCCGACCCAACCCTGGAGCGTCCCGTCCGCCGTCACCAGCGCCTTGTCCCCGGCCTTGCCGGAGCTGGTGCCCTTCGTCCAGACCACCGTCGCGAGCGCGTAGGGCTCGCGGCGACGGTCGAGGTCACGGCTGGCGCTGACGACGTCGGTCAGGAGCTCCATGGCGGTCACTCGGCGGCGGCCTTGGCCGCCTGAATGGCCTCCCAGACCCGGCCCGAGGTGACCGGCATCTCGAGGTTCTTCACGCCGAGGGGCTGGAGTGCATCGAGCACGGCGTTCACGTAGGCCGCCGGAGAGCCGACCGTCGCCGACTCGCCGACCCCCTTGGCGCCGATGGGATGGTGCGGCGAAGGCGTCACCGTCTCCCCGAGCTCGAACTTCGGCGTCTCCACCGCGGTCGGGATCAGGTAGTCGATGAAGTTGCCGCCGACGCAGTTCCCGTCGTCGTCGTAGTGGATGTACTGCATGGAGGCCATGGCGTAGCCCTCGGTGAGCCCGCCGTGGATCTGGCCGTCGACGACCATGGGGTTGATGCGCACGCCGCAGTCGTCGACGGCGACCATGCGCTTGACCTCCCACTCGCCCGTCTCCGGGTCCACCTCGACCACCACGGCGTAGGCGCCAAAGGGGTAGGTCATGTTGGGCGGATCGTAGTAGTGGACGCCCTCGAGGCCGGGCTCCTCACCATCCGGCGGGTTCGTGTAGGCCGCGAAGGCGCAGTCCTGGATGGACACGGACTTGTCCGTGCCCTTGACCACGAACTTGTTCGAGTCCCACTCGAGGTCGCCCTCGCTCGCCTCGAGCAGGTGCGCGGCGATCTTCTTGGCCTTGTCCCGGAGTTTCCGGGCAATGACCGCCGTGGCCGCTCCGCCCGTGGGCGTCGAGCGGCTGGCATAGGTGCCGAGGCCGTAGGGCGTGTTGTCCGTGTCGCCGTGGCCGACGGCGATGTCCTCCGGCGGAATGCCGAGCTCGTTGGCGACGATCTGCGCGAAGGTCGTTTCGTGGCCCTGGCCCTGGGTCTGCACGCCGAGCTTGAGGATGGCCTTGCCCGTCGGGTGCACGCGGAGCTCGGCCGAGTCGAACATCTTCAGGCCGGCGATGTCGTACTCCTTCGAGTTGCCGGCGCCGACGACCTCCGTGAAGGTCGCGATGCCCACGCCCATGAGCCGCCCCTCGGCCCGGGCCGCGTCGCGCTCGGCCATGATCTCGTCGTAGCCGAGCATCTCGAGCGCCTTGTCGAGCGACGCGTCGTAGTCGCCGGAGTCGTAGATGAAGCCGGTGCAGCTCGTGTAGGGGAACTGCTCCTTCTTGATGAAGTTCTTCCGGCGGATCTCGACGGGGCTCATGCCGAGCTCGTACGCCGCGTTCTGGACGAGGCGCTCGATGATGTAGCTCGCCTCGGTTACGCGGAAGGAGCACCGATAGGCCACGCCGCCGGGCGCCTTGTTGGTGTAGGCGCCCTTGGCCGTGATGTGCGCGGCCTGCATGTCGTAGGAGCCCGTGCAGATGTGCACGAGGCCGGCACGGAACTTCGTCGGCTGGGCGTCGGCGAAGAACGCGCCGTGATCCGAGGTGATGTGGCAGCGCATCGCGGTGATGGTGCCGTCGCTCGTGAGCGCGAGCTCCCCGTCCATGTGGTAGTCGCGGGCGAAGCCCGTGCTCATGAGGTTCTCGGAGCGCGACTCGACCCACTTCACCGGCGCGTCGAGGAGGAGCGAGGCCGCCGTCGCGACGACGTAGCCCGGATAGATGGGCACCTTGTTGCCAAAGCCTCCGCCGACGTCCGGGCTGATCACGCGGATGTTCTGCTCCGGAAGCCCGGCCACGAGGGCAAAGAGCGTCCGGTGCGCGTGCGGGGCCTGGCTCGTGAGGTAGATGGTCGCCTTGCCGGTGGCGCCATTCACGTCCGCCACGCAGCCGCAGGTCTCCAGCGGCGCGGGGTGCGAGCGCGGGTAGTGCGTGTGGAGCTTCACCACGTGGTCGGCCTCGGCGAAGAGCTGGTCCGTCTTCGCCTTGTCCCCGGCCTCCCACTCGTAGGCGACGTTGTCCGCCTGCCCTTCCTTGTCCGAGCGAATGATGGTCTCGGTGTTCTCGAGGGCCTTGTAGGGGTCCACGAAGATGTCGAGGGGCTCGTACTCGATCTCCACGAGCTCCGCGGCGTCGGCCGCGACGTAGGGCGACTCGGCGATGACGGCGGCCACCTCCTGGCCCTGGAAACGCACCTTGTCCGTGGCGAGCACGGCCTGCGTGTCGCCGCTCAGCGTGGGCATCCACGCGAGCTTGTGCGCCTCGAGGTCCTTGCCCGTGACGACGGCGACGACGCCCTCGAGGGCCATCGCCTCCGAGATGTCGATGCTCTCGATGGTGGCGTGCGCCAGCGGCGACCGAACGATCGCCATGTGGAGCATGCGCGGGAGCTTCACGTCGTCGAGGTAGTTGCCTCGCCCCACGATGAAGCGGTCGTCTTCCACGCGGCGGACGCTGTGGCCCACACCGCGGACGGCCTTCTGCTCGCTCGGTTCCATCGTGCTCTCCGCCTCACTCGGCCGCGTCGGCCGACTCCGCCTGCATCCGCTTTCCAGCGGCCTGAATGGACTTGACGATGTTCATGTAGCCGGTGCAGCGGCAGATGTTTCCGCTGATCGCAAAGCGGACTTCATCGTCCGTTGGGTTCGGGTTCTCTTCCAGCAGCGCCTTACCCACGAGCATCATACCCGGCGTGCAGTAGCCACATTGAAGGCCGTGCTGCTCCTTGAACTCTTCCTGAATGACGTGGAGCTTTCCACCCTGCTTCAATCCTTCGACGGTCTCGACGGATCGACCATTGGCCATCACGGCGAGATAGGTACAGCTCTTCAAAGGCGTGCCGTCCACGAGGACGGTGCACGCCCCACAATGCGATGAATCGCATCCGATATGCGTTCCGGTCAGACCGAGCTCTTCGCGGAGAAAGTGAACGAGGAGCATGCGGGGCTCCACACTCTTCGTGTGCGTTCGACCGTTGACGGTGATCGTGACTTCCATGGCTCTCTCGGGGCTCAGGCCTGCGCGCGAAGGGCGGCCTTGGCGAGGCCGCGCTTCATGAAGGTTCGAAGAACGTTCTTCTTGTATTCGGGGGTGCCCCGGCTGTCCTCGCGGACGTCGGCGATGGCCACGGCGGCCTCCGCGGCCTCGGCGAAGAGCTCCGCGCTCGGCGCCTGGCCGACGAGGACCTTCTCCGCGTCCTCGGCGTGGAGGTTCTTCGCGCCCATGGCCGTGAGACCGACGCCGGCGCTCGCGATGGTGCCGTCCTTCAGCGTGAGGGCGATGGCGGTTCCGCAGGTCGCGAAGTCGCCGACCTTTCGCTCCATCTTGAGGTAGCTGGATCCGAAGCCCCCATTGGCGGCATCGCAGCGAATCTCCGTGACGATCTCGTCGTCCGCGAGCTTGGTCGTGAAGATGCCCTCCATGAACTCGGCGGCGCCGAACTCTCGTGTCGCGCCCTTCTTCTGGCACACGATGGTGGCCTTGAGCGCGATCATCACGGAGCCCCAGTCCGCCTGAGGGTCGGCGTGACAGAGCGAGCCCCCCAGGCTGCCCATGTTTCGCACCAGCGGGTCCGCGATGAGCGTCCCGGCCTCGGCGACGACGTGGTACTTCGACGTCATCAGCGGGTGCGCGCCCAGCTGGTTATGGCGGCAGAGGGCACCGAAACGGAGCGTTCCGCCTTCCTCGCTGACCCCGTCCATGCCCGGCAGTCGGTTGATGTCGATGAGGGTCTCCGGCGACGCGAAGCGGAGCTTGAGCATGGGAATCAGGCTCTGACCACCGGCGATGATCTTGCCTTCATCGCCGTGCTCGGCCAGCGCGTCCAGCGCCTCCTCGAGGGAAGTTGGCGCGACGTAGTCGAACCTGGGCGGGTACATCCACGGCCTCCTGGCCGCTCTCGGGCGGCTCGCTGACAAGGTGGAGCTTGGCCGCTATATCAGCGGAAAGTTCCGTTGTAGACGTCGCCGACACGCCTGAGCCGGCAACCACTACTCGTTAGGGCGGCGCGAGGGCCGGCGTTCGATTCCTTGCGCCGTGAGAGAGGTAGACTAGGGGGATGTTCGGAAGAGGGTCAATGCTCCGTACGCATTCTGGCAGGAAATTCTTCGACTAAAGCGTGACGCACCGCGTCGAGGCCCGCGGAGCCCTCACGGCTCCAAGGCTTCCTCGGTGGCCTCGCAGGCGAGCGTGGCGCAGCGGACGCGGCTCGGGAAGCGGCGCACCGGGAGAAAGGGGGCCAGCGCCTCGGCGAGCGCGGGATCCTCGGGCGGGACGCCCTCTTCGAGCGCGGCCCGGAAGGCCCGGGTGAGCGCTCGGGCCTCCTCCACGTCACGCCCTGCGAGCAGCTCGCGAAGGAGGTGCGCCGCCGCCAGGCTCAGCGCGCAGCCGCGGGCGCGGAAGCCGAGCTCCGTGATGCCTGCCTCGGAGAGCACGGCGCCGACCTCCACGCGGTCCCCGCAGAGCGCGTTGTGCACCTTGGCCCGATGGGTCGCGCCTTCGGGGACCCGGACGGCGCGAGCCTCCCGGGCTCGCCGCACGATGGCCGCGTCGTAGAGGGCGTCGAGGGCGTCGGTCATGGCGCGTGCTTCATCACGGCGAGGGGGCGAAGAGCGCCCGGGCGCGCTCGAGCCCGCGCAGCAGCGCCGCGACGTCCTCGTGGTCATTGTACGCGCCGAAGCTGGCGCGCGCCGTTCCCTCGAGGTCGAGCGCGTCCATGAGGGGCTCGGCGCAATGGTGGCCGCCGCGTATGGCCACGCCCTCGTGGTCGAGGATGGTCCCGAGGTCGTGGGGATGGATGCCCTCCATCACGAAGCTCAGCGCCGCGACCTTGCCCGGGGCGGCGCCGATGACCCGCCCGCCGAGCGCTTCCACGCCGACCGTGGCCTCGGCGAGGCGCCGCGCTTCGTGGGCGTGGAGCGCGGCCTGGTCGAGGCCCGCGTACCAGTCGAGCGCGGCGTGCAGCCCGAGGGCCCCCGCGATGTGGGGGGTCCCCGCCTCCAGGCGGTGGGGGACCTCCTTGAAGCGGCTCGCCTCGCGCTCGACGATTGAGATCATCTCGCCTCCGCCCTGCTGGGGGACGATTTCGTCGAGGCGCTCCCGGCGGCCCCAGAGGACCCCGATGCCCGTCGGGCCGTAGAGCTTGTGCGCGCCGAAGGCGTAGAAGTCGCAGCCGAGCGCCGTCATGTCGACGGGCACATGCGGCACGGCCTGGGCCCCGTCCACGACGGTGATCGCGCCTACCGCGCGGGCGCCGCGGGCGATCTCGGCGACGGGGAGCACGGTCCCGAGCACGTTCGAGACGTGGGTGAGGGCCACGAGCTTCGTCCGGGCGCCGAGGCGCTCGAGGTAGTCCTCCGCACGCACCACGCCGTCGACGGGGACCGGGACCCAGACGAGGCGTGCGCCCGTGGCCTCGGCGACCATCTGCCAGGGTACGAGGTTCGAGTGGTGCTCGAGCTCCCCGAGGAGGATCTCGTCGCCCTCCCGCAGCCGGGGCGTCGCCCATCCGCGCGCGACGAGGTTCAAGGCCTCGGTGGTCCCGCGGGTGAAGACCACGCTGCTCGCGTCGGCGACGCCCAGGAATCGCGCCACCCGGGCCCGCGCCGCCTCGTAGCCCTCCGTGGCGCGCCGCGCGAGCTCATGCACCGCACGGTGCACGTTGGCCATGTCGCGACCGTAGGCCGTCGCGAGCGCGTTCAGCACCGCCTGCGGCTTCAGCGCCGTGGCCGCGCTATCGAGGTAGGCGAGGCGCTTGCCGTGGACGGTCTGTGCGAGGGCCGGGAACTGGGCGCGAACGGTCGCGACGTCATAGCTCGGGGCATCCGGGCGCATGCCTCGGGTTCATGGCGCTGCTCCGCTTTCGCGCCAAGGAGCGCGCTCGCGGAGGGCCTCGATGGCAGGCGCGCCCGGGGCGCGCCGGGCGTGTATGCTGCCGGCCTCATGAACGTGGTGGTGAACGGCGAGGCCCGCGAGGTGAGCGCCCGTACCGTGCGCGAGCTGCTGGAGGAGCTGGGGCTCGGAGACCGGCTCGTCGCCGTGGAGCGCAACCAAGAGATCGTTCCCCGCGCCGCACACGGCGAGACGGCGCTGACGGAGGGCGACGCCCTCGAGGTGGTGCACTTCGTGGGCGGAGGTCGTGGCCAGGGAGGCTCCCGATGAGTGACACGCAGCCCGAGATCCAGCCTCCGGACGACGAGCTCACGCTCGGGGACCATCGCTTCCACTCGCGGCTCGTCACCGGCACGGGGAAATACACGTCGCCGGAGATCGCGGCCGCGGCGCTCGCCGCATCGGGGTGCGAGATGGTGACCGTCGCCGTGCGGCGCGTGGACCTCTCGGCGCGAGGCGCGGGCTCGCTCTTCGCGATGCTGAGCGAGGGCGGCTACACCATCCTTCCGAACACGGCGGGTTGTTACGACGCCGAGAGCGCGGTCCGCACCGCCCGTCTGGCCCGGGAGATGCTCTCGACGGACCTCGTGAAGGTCGAGGTCATCGGAGACGAAAAGACCCTCTACCCCGACGTCCCGGGCACCCTCGAGGCCTGCGCGACGCTCGTGAAGGAGGGCTTCACCGTGCTTCCTTACATCACGGACGACCCGGTGACCTGCAGACGCCTCGAGGACCTCGGGTGCGCGGCGGTGATGCCCCTCGCGGCGCCGATCGGAAGTGGCCTGGGCGTGTGCAACCCCTACAGTATCGAGCTCATCGTGCAGCAGTCCTCGGTCCCCGTGATCGTCGACGCCGGCGTCGGGACCGCGAGCGACGCCACGGCCGCCATGGAGCTCGGGGTGGACGGGCTGCTGATGAACACGGCCATCGCCGGGGCCCCGGACCCGGTACGCATGGCGCGAGCCATGCGGGCCGCGACGGAGGCCGGCCGCGACGCCTACCTGGCCGGGCGCATCCCGAAGAAGCTCTACGCCACGGCCTCGAGCCCCCTCGAAGGCGTCCTCGGCGCGGGCAGCTGAGCGCGTGAAGGCGCTGGCGCTGGCGCTGGCCCTCGTCGGTCTCGCGCCCTTTCAATGCGCGAGTGACCCGGCGCCCGAACGCCGCCTCGAGGACTCGCCCGCGGAGGCGCTTTGGCACCTCGCGGAGCGCTTTGCTAGCGAGGGGCACGAGGAGGCGCGACGCACGACCCTCGAGGAGCTGGTGGAGCGATACCCCGCGAGCCGGGAGGCGGTGTGGGCCCGCGAGGCGCTCGACGCCCGCGGGGCGTCGC
>CALCTH010000311.1 GCA_937893795.1 uncultured Myxococcales bacterium
GGCGCTCGCGCGGGGCGACGGCGCGGTATCCGTGCGCGAGCTCTCCCGGGGCGCGCTCCTGGGCGAGGCGCGGCTGGGCGACGCCGTGGTCAAGCGGGTGGCGGCGAGCCTCGACGGGCAACGCTTCGTCGCGGCCACCGCGGCCGATCCGGGGGTGCACTCGGTCACCTTGGCCACGATGCAGGCCGCCCCGCCCCTGGACATCGACGAGGTGCTCGCCCTGAAGCGCGTCGTCGCCTGGGACTCGCCCTACGGCGAGCGCTTCGTCGCCTCACCTTACCGCGAGGGGCTCTACCTCTTCGACGACGAGCGGCTCGAGGAGCTCCTGCCGAGCCCCGCGCTGGTCGACCTGAGCGCGTCGCCGGATCGCCGGCGCGTCGTCGGCCTCGGGCAGAACGGGGAGGTGCGGGAGCTGGGGGGCGACCGGCGACTCTTGCCGCGCGGCCACCAGCCCTTCGCGCTGGCGGTGGCGATTTCGAACCGCGGGGAGCTCGCCTTCGCGTTTCGGGATCGGGTCAGCTGGGAGCAGGAGGACGGTACGGTGCGACGCTGGTCCATGGATCTCACGCCGCTCGACCTCGCCTTCGACGCCGCGGGCGGTAGGCTGGCCGTGGGGACCCGAGAGGGCGCGGTGGCACTCTACGCGCGGTCGGGTCAGCTGGTCGCTCTCGTGGACGACGCCCACGACCGCGTGCCCTGGGTCGGCTTCGCCCCGGACGGTCGGCTCGGCGCGGCGAGCTGGGACGGCTCGCTCCGCTTCTACGCCCTCGGCGTCCTCGAACGCTCCCCGGAGGCCCTCGTCGCGGCCGCCGAGCGAGCTTGGGGTCTCACCCTCGCCGAAGTCCTCCGCCCCCGCGACTGAACCGACGAGCGACGGAGGGGGCCGGAGCGCGCGCTTGTCAAAGGCGGGTGGCGGCTTCTTCGGCCAGGGGGCTGCGCTCACCCTTGGTGAGCACCACGTGGCCGGCGAGGGCGGAGCCGCGGAAGCGGTTCACCACGTGGATGAGGCCGTTGCTCGAGGCGTCGAGGTACGGGTCGTCGACCTGGTAGGGGTCCCCGGTGAAGACGACCTTCGTGCCCTCGCCCGCGCGGCTCACGATGGTCTTCATCTCGTGCGGCGTGAGGTTCTGCGCCTCATCGACGATCAAGAACGTGCGCGGCACCGAGCGCCCGCGAATGTACGTGAGCGGCTCCACGGCGATCATGCCCATGTGGAGCAGCTCCTCGTGGCTCCGGCCGCGCCGCTTGTCCTCCTCGGTGATCCCCATGAGCTGCTCGAGGTTGTCGAAGATGGGCCGCATCCACGGCTCCATCTTCTCTTCGACGGTCCCCGGCAGGTAGCCGATGTCGCGCCCGAGCGGCACGACGGGCCGCGCCACCAGCACCCGCTCGTAGCGCTTCTCCTCCTGCGTCTTCAGCAGCGCCGCCGCGAGCGCGAGCAACGTCTTCCCCGTACCCGCCTTCCCGACGAGCGTGACGAGGTGGCAGTCGTCGTCCAGCAAGACCTCGAAGGCGAGCCGCTGCTCGAAGTTGCGCGGCCGGATGCCCCACACGTTCGGGTCACGCTTGGCGAGCGCCACGAGCTCGGCGCCGTCCGAGGTCACCTGCGCGAGCCCCGTATGACCCTTCGCCGACGGGTCCACGAGTCGCACGAACTGGTTCGGCGCGAAGGCCGCGTCGCTCCCCGGAGCCCGCGCCGCCGGCACCGGACGCCGCCCCTCGGCGTAGAGCGCATCGACCTCCGTGCCCTCGGCCTCGACGTCCTCGATGCCCATGTAGAGCTCGCGAATGTCCGTCCGGTCGCTCTCGAAGTCCTCGGCGCGAAGCCCCAGCACCTGAGCGCGGATGCGCAGGTTCACGTCCTTCGACACGAGGATGCAGGGCATCTCCGGGTGCTCCTCGAGCAGGTCGAGCGCCTGCGCGATGATCCGACTGTCGACGATGCTGCTCACCGTCGAGAGCTCGTCCGGCAGCTCCCGGCGGCTGAAGGTCACGCGCACCGTCCCGCCGCGCTCCGTAGGCACCCCGGCCGCGAGATCCCCGTGCCGGCTCAGCGCATCGAGGGCCCGGCTCGTCTCCCGCGCCGCACGCCCGAGCACGCCGCCATCCTTCTTGAAGCTGTCGATCTCCTCGACCACGTAGATCGGCACCACCACGCGGTTGTCCTCGAAGGTGAAGAGCGCGTCTGGGTCGTGGAGGAGGACGTTCGTGTCGAGGACGTAGTGCTTGATCATCGGCGTGCTCCGGGAAGGAAGCACACCAAGGGACGGCGCCTCACGCGAGGGAAATCGACCCGCCGGGGCTCAGCTCATGAGGCCCAGCGCCGCCGCGCGGTCCTCGCGGAGCGCGTAGAAGTCGCGTCCCCACTCCGGCGTGGCCTTCGGCTCCCACGCCCGCGCCGGCAGCTCGTCGTGCACCGCCATGGCCTGCCAGAGCGCCCGCTCGTCCGCCGGCACGCGGCTGAAGGAGAAGGGGTTGCGCGACTGCCGCTCGGGAATCGGCCCGTACTTCGCGTCCCGCGCCTCGATGAGCGCGACGAGCTCCCCGCCGCGCCGCACCATGCGCTCGAGGAAGGGCCGGTCGAAGGGCCCCACGGACGCCCGCTCCTCCGGCGCCTCGCGCACCCACTTCGCCCAGTCGAAGGCGTAGAGGAAGTCGTGCACGTAGCGGAACTGAATCGGCGGCCCGCCGAAGGCGCGCTGGAGCTCCGCCGCCAGCCCTGCGGACCCCGAAAGGTGCACCACGGGATCCGCCGCCCGCCGCGCGTCACGCAGCAGGCTCGCGGCCAGCAGATCGAGGTCCCAGAAGAGGTTCTCCGGGAAGGCCTCGAGCTTGGCCTCGGCGATGCGCGCGAGGCCCTCGGCGAAGGCCTTGCGAAGCGCGGGTGGGTCCCCCGCCGCGAGCGAGAGCAGACCGACCAGGGGCGTCGCCTCCCGCCGCTTTGGCGCGAGGCTCTCTCGGCCGAGCGAAGCGATCCGCGCGTCGAGGCGCACGAGGCGGTCCGGGGAGCGTCGGGCGGTGAAGAGGCTCACGGGCTTGGGGAGTCGGCGCCTAGGCGAGAAAGACCCGGTGCAAGACGAGCGCGCCGCCGAGGGTACGGAAGCCGCCCCAGATCGCTTGATGCAGGTGGTGCTTGTAGCGCGCCTGCGCCGGGAAGGCGTTGGTGACGGCGCTGGTCGAGAGCGCGCGGACCTGGCGCCACTGGAGCAGCACGCCCGGCGTCGCGACGGCGACCACCAGGAGCGGCACGTGCTCGGAGGCCAGCCCGGCGAGGGCCCAGGCGCCAAGGCCGAGGAGCACGCAGAGCTCCGTCAGCCGCCTCGCCAGCGGGTTGCCGAGCATCGTGGTCAAGGTGCGCTTGCCGCCCTTCCGGTCGCTGACCTCGTCGCTCAAGCCGCTCGCGATGGCGCTTGCGAGCGCGAGCAGCACCACGCCGGGAAGCAGCGCGGCGGGCCGCGGCATCCAGGTCAGGGAGGCCGCGCCGAGACCCGCCTGCGCGTAGGCGTTCAGCCAGGGCAGCGCGAAGCCGCACCCGAGCGCCTCGAGCAGCTCGCCGCCGCCACGGTAGTTGAGCTGGAGCGGCGGCAGCGTGTAGGCGACGAAGAGCCCGAGGCAGACGAGCGTGGCGTCCCCGAGCAGCGGCCGCGCGAGCCAATCCTCGCTCGCGAAGGCCAGCGCGCTGGCGAGCATGCCGGCGCCGAGGCCCACGAGGAGCAGCGCGCGCGCCGGGAGGATCCCGTCCGGGATGGTCTTCGGCGAGCAGCCCTCCGGGAACATGCGCCGCTTGAGGGCGTCGACCTCACGGTCGCCCCAATCGTTGAGCAGCACGATGAAGGCCAGCATGAGCGCCGTGAGGCCCATGCCCACGACGATGCCCATGAGATCGACGCCGCCGCGGTGCGCGACGCCCAGCGCCTGGCCGAGCGCGGCGGGCGCCGTGAGCTTGGCCCAGCTGGCAGGCTTGAGCGCGTAGCGCCACTTCTCGAGCGTGGTGCGGGGGGGAACGTGGGCGGCCACGTCCCGAGCATCGTGCCAGGAAGGCCCCTCGGCAATCAGACGCCCCACTGCGACGCGTGGCGGCCGCGAGAAGGCCCTTGTCTCTCGTCACGTGAACGGGACAATGATCGGCATGGATGCGCTGCTCCCGCGACCGGCCCCGGAGGCCGCCCGCCGCATCGCACTGGCGCTCGTCGACGAGGCCCGGGCCGCCGAGCGCCGCCTCGACGACGCCGGCGACACGGAAGCGCTCCACGACTTCCGCGTCGCGCTGAGGCGCCTCCGCAGCCAGTCCCGGGCCCACGCGCCCCGCCTCGGAGCCGTGCTCGGCCGGCGGACGCGGAGGCGGCTGAAGGACATCGCCGGGTCGACGGGCGGAGCGCGCGACGCCGAGGTGCTCCTGGGCCACGTGGAGCGGCTCGCGGCGACCTTGCCCGTGGACCTGCGCGCGCAGGTCGCCGGCTTCCACGGCGGGCTCGAGGAGGAGCGGCGGAACGCCGACGGGTCGGCCCTGCGGAAGGCGCGGAAGCGCTTCCGGAAGCTCCGGCCGGGGCTGCGCGCGGGGCTCGGGACCTTCGTCCTCGATCTCCGCGGCCCCGCGCCCCCGAGCTTCGGCGTGGTGCTGGGCGGCCTGGCCCGCGAGCAGACGGCGGCGCTGCTGGCGACCTTCGAAGACGCGCGGCTTCCGGAGCCTGCCGCGAACGGTCACGCCGCGAGCGAGGACGCGGCGAGCGATGACGACGAAGCCGCCATGGTCCGCCGCGCGGCGCTCCATGACGCGCGCATCGACGTGAAGCGCCTGCGCTACCTCCTCGAGCCGGTACGACCGGAGGCCGCGGGGGCACGGACGCTCGTGAAGACGCTGAAGGGGCTCCAGGATCTTCTCGGCGACCTTCATGACCTGCACGTGCTCGAGGACCGGCTGCGCGCGGCCCCGGCCGATGCGGCGACGGCGGCGGGCATGGCCGCGCTTCTCGAGGCGTCGGTCACGGCGTCCGACGCGCTCGAGACCCGGGTGCGCACCGAGTGGATGGGCGGAGGCCTCGACGCGCTCCGCACCTCCGTGGATTCGCTGGCCTCGGAGCTCGAGGGGAGCGCGCATCGCGAGATCGAGCGGAAGTTCCTGCTGAAGGGCTCGCCCGACCTCGCCGGCGCCGTCGAGAAGGAGCTGGCGCAGGGCTACCTCCCCGGCGACGTGCTCCGCGAACGGCTTCGCCGGGTCCGGAAGGCCGACGGGAGCGAGACCTACCTGCGCACCGTGAAGCTCGGCCGGGGCATCGAGCGCATCGAGATCGAGGAGGCCACCACCAAGGAGCTCTACGACCAGCTCTGGCCCCTCACGGAGGGCTGCCGCGTGGTGAAGCGGCGCCATGTGATGCCCGACGGGTGGGTCGTCGACGAGTTTCTCGACCGGACGCTCTGGCTCGCGGAGATCGAGCTGCCGAGCGTCGATGTGGAGCTCGCGCTGCCCGGCTGGCTCGCGCCCGCCGTCGACCGCGAGGTCACCGACGACCCCGCCTACGTGAACCTGAACCTCGCGCGCTGAGGCATCGGACGCCTGCTACCGTCGGGCATGGCGTCCGCACCGCTCGCACCCGAGGAGCTGGCGGCGGACATGCGGGACCTCGGCCTCACGCGCGGCGCGGCGGTGCTCGTGCACACGAGCCTCCGCGCCGTGGCCGGGGGCCGGCTGGTGCTGGGCGGTCCCGTGGGGGTGATCCTGGCGCTCCAGGACGTGGTGGGGCCGGAGGGTCTCGTGCTGATGCCGACCTTCACGGCGACCAACAGCGAGCCCCGCTACTGGTCGAACCCGCCGGTGCCCGAGGTGCATTGGGCCGCGATCCGCGCGGGCTGGCCGGCCTACCGCGCGGACCGCACGCCGAGCTACGGCGTCGGCTGCGTCCCGGAGGCCTTCCGGGCCCTCGAGGACGTCGTGCGGAGCGACCACCCGCAGCAGAGCTTCAGCGCCTGGGGCAGCCGCGCGGCGTGGCTCGTAAGCCCGCAGCCGCTGAACGATGCCTTCGGGGAGGGCAGCCCGCTCCGGCGCCTCGAAGACGAGGACGGCGTCGCGCTGACGCTGGGCAGCGGCTGGGGCGCGTTCACGGCCTTCCACCTGGCCGAGCGCCGCATGCGCAGGCCGCAACGCGAGGTGGACGAGGGCGCCGCGATGCGGGACCCCCGGGGCGTGCGGCGGTGGCGGAGCTTCCGGGCGCACGGCTACCGCTCGGACGACTTCCATCGCCTGGGCCGCGACCTCGAGCGCACGGCGCCGGCGTGGATTCGGAGCGGCCGGGTGGGCGGCGCGGAGAGCCGGCTGGTGCGGGTGCGGCCGGCGGTGGCGGCGGCGACGCGGTGGTTGGACCGGAATCGGTAGGCGGGACCGTGTGTCCGCCGGTTTGTCCTCGGGCAGGGGCAGGGGCGTCTTGGCCGGGTAACTCCTTCCACTCCCCGGCGTCTGTTCCGCATCGCCGGTCGGGTACCGTCCCGGCACCACCCGTCAGGAAGCGAGCAGCGATGAGCGACGACAGCGCGTACGTGCCCCCGAAGGTCTGGACCTGGGACGCCGAGAGCGGCGGTAAGTTCTCCAAGATCAACCGGCCCCTCTCCGGCGCCACGCACGAAAAGGAGCTGCCCGTCGGCGAGCACGCGCTGCAGCTCTACTCCCTCGCGACACCGAACGGCGTGAAGGTGACGGTGATGCTCGAGGAGCTCCTCGAGGCGGGCCACACCGAGGCCGAGTACGACGCTTGGCTGATCAACATCGGCGAGGGCGACCAGTTCGGGAGCGGCTTCGTCGCCCTCAACCCGAACTCGAAGATCCCCGCGCTCCTCGACCGGGGCGCCCCCGGCGGGCCACAGCGGCTCTTCGAGAGCGGCTCGATCCTGGTCTACCTCGCCGAGAAGTTCGGCGCGTTCCTGCCGACGGATCCGGCCAAGCGCGCGGAGACCTTTTCGTGGCTCTTCTGGCAGATGGGCGCGGCGCCCTACCTGGGTGGCGGCTTCGGCCACTTCTACGCCTACGCGCCGGAGAAGCTGCAGTACCCCATCGACCGCTTCGCCATGGAGGTGAAGCGGCAGCTGGACGTGCTCGACAAGCGCCTCGCCGAGCACGAGTTCCTCGCCGGCGACGAGTACACCATCGCCGACATGGCGGTGTGGCCCTGGTACGGCGCCCTCGCGCGCGGTCTCCTCTACGACGCCGGCGAGTTCCTCTCCGTGCACGAGTACGAGCACGTGAACCGCTGGACCGCCGCCATCATGGCCCGCCCCGGCGCCAAGCGCGGCCGCATGGTCAACCGCGCCTGGGGCGACCCCGCGAGCCAGCTCCGCGAGCGCCACGCGGCCAGCGACTTCGAGACGCGCACGCAGGACAAGCTCGAGGCCGAGAAGTAGCGGGGTCTAGGCCGTTCGCCCACGGTAGGACCGCTGCTCGCGCGAGGGGTCGTGGGGCGCGACGAAGAAGTCGGTGACGGCCTGGTAAACGCGGCCCGAGTCGAGGACGACATGGGCCGTGGCGCGGACCACGAAGCCCCCAGCACGAATACCGCCCTGCATGCCCTGCGCCCGCCCGATGATCTCGACGGTGACTCGCGCTGCCTTCAGGGCGTCGCGCGAAAAGCCGTGCTTGCGAAGCTGGTCGGCGAAGGCCGACCGAGCCCTACGATCCAGGGACATCTCGGCCCCCGCAGCTTCCAGACCGGATGCACGGAGATCTACGTCGCGGCGAAGTCGGTCGGGCACCAGAAAGCCGAAGAGCCAGAAGCCCTCGTGCGCCGCGTAGCGACTCCGGAGCGTCCCCAGGAACCCGTGGAGAACGCTCTTCATCGTGGCCCGGGGCGGCATCGTTCGCAGCGTGCCCGGGGATCGCCCGCGGCGACCACCCACGGCAGGACTGGACTCCACGCTGACTCGCCCGCACCGCTCGAGCCCACGCTCATCGCCTTCTGTTCGACCGAGTGCGCGTCGGACGACGAGTGCGCTCCACCCTTCGTCTGCGTCCGCGCGAGCCGTGGAGCCTTCGCGTGCTTCTGGCCCATGCCGATGCCCTGAGGTTCGCCCCGAGGTGGGCTCGCGCGGTGCTCTGTCCCTTCTGCCTCTGCTGGCCCTCAGCGGGCAGTGAGTCCCCGCGCGCGATGAGCGGCTGGGCCAGAAGTGGCTTCGGGCCCAGGTACGCTGGCCTGCCAGGATGAACAGCATGGCCCGAGACACGGACAGCGAACGACCGGCGCTGGAGTCGCTGCACACCGCGGCCGTGTTCCGTCGCTGGTACTGGCTGAAGAGCGAGCTGGTGGCCTTCGCGAGGTCGAAGGGGCTGCCGACGGCCGGCAACAAGCCGGAGCTCACGGAGCGGCTCGCTCACTGGCTCGACTCGGGCGAGGTGAAGCCGCCGAAGCGTCGCGTCGTGACGTCGCGCTTCGACTGGCAACGCGCCGAGCTGACGCCGGAGACCCTCATCACCGACAGCTACCGGAACACGCAGAACGTGCGCGCGTTCATGAAGGCGCACGCGGGCCAGCGCTTCGCCTTCAGCAACGAGTTCATGGCGTGGATGCGGGAGAACACCGGTCGGACCCTCGCCGACGCCGTACGGTTCTGGCAGGAGCTCGACCGTCGCAAGCGCGAGGAGGGCTACCGGGAGCCGTCGCTGCCGCAGAACCAGTACGCGCGCTTCACACGCGCGATCGCGGAAGCGAAGCCGGGCATCCGCGCACGGGAGATTCGCCGGCTCTGGAAGCTGAAACGGAGCGGACCGGGTCCCCACGAGTACGCGCCCGGCGACGAGCTCTTGTGACCGTCAGCGCCCGTCGGGAGAGCGGGTCATGGCGCGCTCGTGGCGCGATCGCCGCTCTTCCTTTCGGGTCGCGGTGCGAACGAGGAAGAAGCTAGGAATCCGACGATTCGGACGCGAGTGTCGGAATCGACATTCGTGATATCTTTTACGACATGAGACGAGTG
>CALCTH010000312.1 GCA_937893795.1 uncultured Myxococcales bacterium
GTGCTCTCGGAGCGCCGCCGGCGTCGTGGGTCGTCCGCGCCGAGCGAGGTAGCCAGGGCTCGCCACGAGCACGTAGCGCATGGGCGCGAGGCGCGCGCCGACGAGGTCCGTGTCTCCGGGCTGACCGAGGCGGATGGCCACGTCGAAGCGTTCGGCGACGAGGTCGACGAGCCGGTTTTCCATGACCAGCTCGAACGAGAGCTCGGGGTAGGTCTCGGCGAGCGCGGGGAGCCTGGGCACCACGTGGAGCTGGGCGAAGGTGAGCGGCGCCGCGATGCGGAGCCGGCCCTTCGGTGCGCCGTCGTCGCGGACCGCCTCGGCGGCGCCCCGCAGCTCCTGGAGCAGCGGTGCGATGTCCTCGACGTAGCGAGCGCCCGCCTCCGTAGGCGCGAGGCCTCGCGTGGAGCGCTGCAGGAGACGTACGCCGAGGGCGCTCTCCAGGCCTGCCACGGCGCGGCTGACCGAGGAGGGCGCGAGCTCGCGGTCGCGTGCGACGGCCGCGAAGCTCCCGCGCCGCACGACCTCGACGAAGAGCTCCAGGGTCTCGACGTCCACGCTCCCTCGCCTCCTCGGCGGCGACGCTCGCCGTGCGCCGCGCCCGAGCTCAGCGCTCGATGCGCGGGTCGTAGGACTGCTCTTCGAGGAGCCCGAAGGTACCCACGAGCTCGCCCCAGCTCGTCAGCTTGAAGTTCGTGCCGATGCCCGAGGTCGCGTCCACCAGCGCCACGGCCCCGGGGAGCTCCACGCTGATCTCCGCGTTGATCACGGACACGCCGATGGTGCGCGTCGCGGCGGGGATGCCGCCGGAGGGCACCGTCGCGAAACGGTCGCCCTCGAAGTTCAGGGTCTGACCGTCGAGGATGGCCACGGCGCCGTCCTCCTGGCTCGCGACGAGGAGATGCCCGCCGCGGGACCGCGTCTGGTAGTAGCCCACGTCCGCGGCGCCGCCGAAGAAGGCGTTGCGGGGGTTCCGGACCACGCCGGCCGTGCTGCCGGTGGCGTCGGCCTCGAAGGTCTCGATGCCGGCGGCGCCGAGGGCGACGTGGAGCCTCCGGAACTGCTCGTCGACGACGCAGCCCAGGGCCGGCGCCACGGTCTCCAGCTCACGCACGAGCGTGCCGCTCGGGTTCTCCGCGCGCTCCTGGAAGAGGTCGTATTGGAGGATCTGCGTGCCCGCGAGGACGAAGCCGTAGAAGTTGCCCTCGGGGGACCGGTACCCGCACACCCCCGTGAGCTCGTTCGCCGCATCGACGGGCAGACCCGGAACGTCACCGATGGTGCCCGTCGGGAAGCGGATGTCGCCCTCGACCTCCTCCATCTCCAGCAGGTCCAGGGTGCCGTCGGCCGCGTCGGCGCCGAGCACGAGCGTGCCGGGGCCGTCGGCAAAGGCGAAGTTGTAGATCACGTCCACGTCCACGGGGCCCGCGACGCCGTTGCCCGTGAAGAGGCTCAGGTTGCCCTCGCTGTCGACGCGGATGCTCTGCCCCTCGGCGTCGTAGACGTTGTAGCCGCGCTCGCCGCGCGAGTTCTCCTCGACGCTGATGAGCCGGCTCTGGTTCGCCGCGAAGGGGTGCCGCCACCAGACGCCCCGCAGTAGGCCCCGCGCAGGCGTCGTCTCGGCGGGCGGAGGGACGCCGGCGGCCGTCGGCGGAAGGCCCATGTCGCCGCCGGTCCCGTCGCCGTCGCCGCAGGCGAGGAGGCAGGCCGAAGAGAGGAGGAGAACGAACGTTGACGTGGCGCGCATGGGAGAGAGGGGCCGGCGGGGTTGGATCGGCGCCGGCGCGTCGCGGGACCGTAACCCAAAGGGCCGCCCCGCGCTTCCTCGCCTGCGGGGCCTTCGCACGGCCGTCCCGGGGCCGTTCTGCACGGGATGGCCGCGTCCCTCACGCGAACGTATCCAGCCTCCCTGTCAACTTGTACTGTCATGCGCATGGGCACTCGTTCTTGGGCGCGCGCGGCTGCGTCCGCTTCGTGGTGGTTCGCGCTCGGGCTGCTCGTGCCCGCCTCCGCGGCCGCACAGTCGGCGACGGCGCCCTACCCGGAGGAGGCCGCGGCGGAGGCCCCCGCGGGCGCGCCGCCGCCGGGGGGCGGGGTCGCCTCCGAGGCGACGGAGGAAGGGCCGGCGGCGCCTGGGGAGGTGCCCGAGGAGGCCGAGGACGACGACCGCTTCCGCGCCTTCTACCTCGAGGCCAGCGCCGGCTACAGCTGGATCAACCTCGGGGCGATCCGGAACGACAACCTCGTCCCGGACCTCATGCAGATTCGCTCCAGCGGCTACGCCTTCGGCGCGGGCTTCGGGCTCTGGATCAAGTTCATCACGCTGGGTCTCCAGGCGGAGATCGCCCGCCACGACGGCTTCGACTTCGGCACCGCCGTCCTCGACCTCGGGATTCGTCTCCCGACCCCTTTCCTCGAGCCCTACATTCGCGCCGGCCTCGGCTTCGCCTGGCTCTTCAATCCCGCGGGCGGCCTCTTCGAGGACGCTAGCGGGATCGTCTGGGAGGGCGAGCAGGCCATCCGCGGCGTCGTGGTCGACGTCGGCCTCGGCTTCGACTTCATCGTGAACGAGCTCGTCGCGATCGGCGTCGGCGCCGACGCATCGCTCTTCAACGTGCGGCGCGCGGGCGCGAGCGGTGCGGACGTGCTGAGCCCGACGGACCTGACCCTCGAGGAAGACGGTGACTCCATCGGGGTGCAGGTCAGCGCGCTGGTGCAGCTCAGCCTGAACTTCTGAGCGGCCCGGCTCGGCGCGGCGCAGCGGAATCCCGTAGGGTCCCGCCGTGACCCGGGGCGCCGCGCGATGATCACCAGGAGGCGTCTCCTGGCCGGGGCGGCCCTGCTGGCGCTGGCCCCCGCCGCGCTCACCGGGGCGCTCACGGTCCAGCTCGCCTCGCCCGGCGGGCGTGCGCGGGTTTGCTCCGAGCTCGGCGCCCAGACCCGAGCGGTCCTTCGGTGCACGCTCCGCATCGCCCGTTTCGTCGCGCTCGGCCCGGATCGGGTCCGCCTCCAAGGCGTCTCGCTCGCCCACGAGGGCGTGCCGGTGCTCGCCGTGGGCCGCCTCGACGCCGAGCTCGGGCTGGCGGGCCTCGTCGCCGGGCGAATCGCACTTCGTCGGCTCGCCCTGAAGGACGTCGATCTCTCCCTTCGCACGACGGGCGACGCGCTCGCCCTCGTCCAGGCCCTGGCCCCGCGCCCCGCGAGCGACGGAGCGTCGGACGAGGACGAGGACGAGCTGCGGCTCCCGGCCTTTCGCCTCGATCGGCTCTCCCTCGAAGGTGGCCGCGTGCGAGACACGGAGGAGCTCGCGCCCGGCCTCGGACCGGTGCACGTCGCGCTCCAGGCGTCCTTGCGGGGCGAGGACCGGGCCGTCGCGCTCCACCTCGAGGCGCTCACGCTCGCCGCGCCCGAGGCCGAGGTCTCCCTCGAGGGTGAGGGGACGCTGCGCCTCGGCGAAGGTGGGGCGAGCGCCCTCCTCGTGCGCGCCGAGCGAGGTGACTCGCGGGCCGAGCTCCGGCTCGAGGGCACGGCGGGCGATGGGCTCGTCGACCGTCCGGCGAGCATGCGGGCCGCGCTCGAGGTCTCCCTCGCCGCTTCCGAGAGCGTGGCCCTCGGCCTCGCCGCGTCTCCGCTCGTGGCGAAGGCGGAGCTCGTGGGCTCGCCCTCGGCGCCGCGCCTCGCTGCGACCCTGGGTCCAGAGGCGAGCCCGGAGGCGCTGCGCCTCACGGCGGCGCTCGACCTCGACGAGAGTCTCGCGCCGCAGACCGGCGAGCTGACGCTGGAGACGCCACCGGCTGGCGCCGACCTGCGCGCGTTGGTTCCGGGGCTCCCCGCGGCGCGCGGCGGGGACGTGACCCTCGCCCTCGACGCCCGCCGGGCGCGCCTGGACGAGCGCTGGTGGGACGGCCTCGAAGCGACCCTCGGTGCGCGTGACCTGCGGGTGGAGGCCCTCCGCCTGCCGGCGCTCGCGCTGGCGCTCCGAGGCCACGGCGACGAGCTTCGCCTCGAACGGCTGGCGCTGGGGAGGACGCCCGCGGCGCGCAC
>CALCTH010000313.1 GCA_937893795.1 uncultured Myxococcales bacterium
GAGCTGAAGCGCGAAGGCTCCGCCCGCAAGCCCGAGCGCGAGCACGTCCCGGCACGATGCCCGCGCGTCGTGCCGGGGGGGCCGGAGGAGGAGCCAGCCGCCCGCTCCGAGGAGGATCAAGCTCTCGCCGAGGCTGATGGGCGCGATCCAACTGAAGCCACTGGCCCCCGCGGTGAGAAACGCGGCCACCGCGGCGTCCCTCGCCCCAGGGGATACGTTCTTTACCTCCACGGGCGCAGCGTAGAGGCGAAGAGGGTCGATGCCGCACGCGGGGCTCAGCTCTCCATCAGGAGCCCCTGAAGCTCCGCGGGCTCGACGCGGTAGTCCGTACCGCACCAGTCGCAATGCATGTCGAAGGGCTCCTGGTCCTTCAGGAGGTGCTGGATGTCGCTCCGGCTGAGCGTGGCGAGGCTCCCCATGACGCGGGCGCGGCTGCACTCGCAGCCGAAGCGGAGGGTGCAGTACCCGAGGCGCGTGTGCTCCATCCCGTAGAAGATCTCCTCGAGGAGATGGTCGGGGGAGGCGTCCGTGGCGCGGAGCCGCTCGCCGATGTTCATGAAGTCGTCCTCGAGGCGCTGCGCCATGAGGCGCACGGGACCCACCCGGTCGGGCGCCTCCGGCAGGAGCTGCACGAGGTAGCCACCGGCGGCGACGACCTCGTCGTGGTCCATGACCACGGCGACGCGAGCCATGGTCACGATCTGCTCGGACTGCTGCATGTAGGCCATGAGGCCTTCGTTGATGCCGCCGTCGCTCCAGGCCGGGACCTCGACCACGCCGCGGTGGAGCTCACCGTTCGGGAGCGAGCGCATCATCTGCAGCATGGAGCCCGCGCCGAGGTGAAAGGCCGGCGCGCCGTCTCGACGCTGCACCAGGCCACGGACCACCCCGCCCGGGAAGGAGTCGGCGACGACCTGTCCGGAGCCCTCGCCGCCGCGGAGGACCACCTGCACCTTCAGCGTCGGCGCCATGGTCTCCCGGTAGAGCACCGCCGCGGTCATGAGCTCACCGAGGGCGCGGGCCTCCGGGCCCCGGACGCCCTGCGCCGCGAGGGCGCCGTGGACGGAGTCCGTGGTCCGCGCCGCCATCGTCCGGAGCGCGCCGTCGTCGGTCATGCCGCGGATCACTCGATCGCCGGTTCCCGTCACCCTCCGGTTCAACCCCATCCCGACGGGCCTCGCAAGGCGCCGCGCCGCGGCGGGAGTCCCGGCGCGCGGGGCCGGACCGTGGCAGGCTCGCGCCGGAGCCGTCGGGGCCTAAGCCCGAGCCAACTCCTGGAGAGCGCATGACCATGCACGACACCGTACTCATCCCCGGCGACGGCATCGGACCCGAGGTCGCCGACGCCGTGAAGACCGTCTTCGAAGCCGCCGAGGCGCCGGTGCGCTGGCACGAGCACCACGCGGGCGTGTCGGCCCTCCAGACCGACGGGGAGGTGCTTCCCCCGAGCACGGTCGAGGCGGTGCGGGAGCATCGGGTGGCCCTGAAGGGGCCCTGCACGACGCCCGTGGGGCGCGGCTTCCGCTCCGTGAACGTGCAGCTTCGGAAGGAGCTCGAGCTCTATGCCTCGGTGCGCCCGGTGCGCACCTTGCCCGGGGTGAAGACGCGCTACGAGGACGTCGACCTCGTGATTCTCCGGGAGAACACCGAGGGCCTCTACAGCGGCATCGAGAACGAGGTGACGCCCGGGGTCGTGACGAGCCTGAAGGTCGTCACCGAACGGGGCGTGACGCGCTTCGCCAAGTGGGGCTTCGAGTACGCCCGCCGGCGCCAGCGGCGGAAGGTCACCGCCTTCCACAAGGCCAACATCATGAAGCTCGGCGACGGCCTCTTCGTGCGCGCCACCCGCGCGGTGCGGGAGCAGGGGGGCTACGGCGACGTGCCCTACGACGAGATGATCATCGACGCGGGGGCGATGCGCCTGGTGCAGGATCCCTCGAACTTCGACGTGCTCCTGCTCCAGAACCTCTACGGCGACGTCTTCAGCGACCTCTGCGCGGGCTTCATCGGCGGCCTCGGCGTGGCGCCGGGCGCCAACATCGGCGACGACTACGCGATCTTCGAGGCCGTGCACGGCTCGGCGCCGGACATCGCCGGCAAGGGCATCGCGAACCCGCTGTCGCTGCTGATGAGCGGCGTGATGATGCTGAATCACCTCTTCGAGACGACCGGGGACGCGGCGTGCAAGGACGCCGCGGAGAAGATCAAGGGCGGCTACAACCAGGCCCTCGAAGACGGCCAGAAGACCGGGGATCTGGGCGGCCCGCTCGACACGAAGGGCTTCGCCGCGGCCATCGTCGAGCGCCTGTGAAGCTCGTCCTCGTCGACCGCAGCGCCAACCTCGTCGGCGCCTGGGGCCGCGCCTTCGCGGACCTCCCTGGCGTGGAGGTGAAGCGCGGGGACTACCTGAGCGGCGAGGCCGACGCGATCGTGAGCCCGGGGAACTCCTTCGGCTACATGAGCGGCGGCGTGGACCAGGCGCTGCGGGCGCTCTTCGGCGAGAACATCGAGGTGGCGGTGCAGACGCACATCGCCAAGTCCCATCACGGCGAGCTGACCGTGGGCCAGGCGCTGGCGCTGCCGACGGGAGATGCGCGGCTGCCCACGCTCGTGGTGGCGCCGACGATGCGGGTGCCGGGGCCCGTCGGGGAGACCCTGAACGCCTACCTGGCCTTCCGCGCCGCCCTGCTGGTGACCCGCGAGCTCGCCGCCGGCGACGAGGCCTTCACGTTGCGCTGCTGCGGCCTGGGGACGGGCGTGGGCGGCATGTCGCCCCGGCGCTGCGCCGTGCAGATGCGGGCCGCGTATCGAAGGGTCTTCGAGGATCCCGCCATCGCCAGCCCCCACGAGTCGCTGGCCCTGCACCGGGCGCTCCTCGGCGCATGAG
>CALCTH010000314.1 GCA_937893795.1 uncultured Myxococcales bacterium
ACGCGTGAACCGGCGCGGAGCAGTCTGCCCCCGATCCGCCGGCCGGGGATCCCGCCCCCCGCGCTGGCCGGTCGCGCTACACTCCCCAGACGGGGAGGGCATCCGCCCTCGCCGGAAAGGGGAGCGGGCGATGAACGCCGACCTGATGATGATGATGGCGCCCTTCTTGTTCGCGCTGACGATCGCGGTGGCCGCGCTGCTCATCTCGCGCCGAGACGAAAAGGCCTATTACGAACGGAAGGCCAAGGGCCTCGTCGGCGGCGAGGGGAAGGAGGCGGAGGCGCGCCCGCCGACGCAGGCCGAGCTGGTGCGCCGGCGCATCTTCCTCGGCGCGGCCGTGCCCCCGCCATCGACTGCGACGGCGGCCGAGACCGAGGCGACGCCGAGCGTCGAGGCGAGCGCCGAAGCCGACGCAGCGGACGAGCCGAGCGCGGAGCCCGCTCCCGAGGCCGCCGATGCAAAGCGCCCAAGGCCCGCGCCCGCGGAATCCGCACCCGTGCTCGGTACGGGAGGCCTGACGGTGCTTCGGCGCTGGACCGTGCGTCCGGAGCTCGAAGACGCCTTCGAGCGCGCGTGGGGTGAGCTCACCGGCGAGCTGCGGCAGGACCACGGCCTCGATTCCGCGTGGCTCCACCGCGCCGAGGACGGCAGCTACGTGGCAACGGAGCGCTGGTCGAGCGCGGAGGCGTACGGCCAGGAGCGCGAGCTCACGCACGCGACGGCGGCAGCGCTCCTCGAGGCGGCCGCCGAGCCCGTGCATCCGCCGCTGACCCTCGCGATGCGGGCCGTGGCGGCCGGGTAGCGGCAGGACCGCGCGCATTCGGTGCGCGCCGCCTCACCTGACGAAGAAGCTGCGCCCTCCGCGGGTGACGCAGCGTCCGTTTCGACGGGCGATTGGGGCCCGAAGGCGGCACATCGCTGACCTTTGGCCAGCTGGCGTCCAACTTGCTTGACACCGCGACGTGTCATCCACGCCCGCAGCCGAGGCTCGCATCGGTCCCAACGCCGTGCTGCAGACGCTCGGGGCGTTCCTCGACGCCGAGGGCCACACCCGCAGCGACGCGCTTCGCACCCGCGCTGGCGTTCCGGATCCGCTGCCGCCGGGCATGGTGCCCGAGGCTTGCTTCACGCGCCTCGTCGCCGCCGTCCGTGCCGAGCTCTCGCCGCGACGCGCCGATGCCGTCCTGGCGGACGCGGGCCGGCGCACCGCCGACTACGTGACGACGCATCGCATCCCGCGCTCCGTGCAGCTGCTGCTGCGGGTGCTGCCCCGGCGCGTGGCCTTGCCGCTGCTGCTCTCGTCCGTCGCCCGGCACGCCTGGACCTTTACCGGCGCCGGACACTTCCGCGTCGAGGGGCCCTACCCCGGCGTGCTCGTGCTGCAGCATGCGCCCACGTGCCGCGCGCACACGACGAGCGCCCCGTCGGGCGCCTACTACGCGGCGGCCTTCGAAGGGCTCCTGCGCCTCGCGGCGCCAGGCATCCGCGTTCGCGAGGTCGCCTGCCAGTCGCGCGGAGCCCCCGCCTGCCGCTTCGCCATCGAGCTCCCCGGTACGCCGGCTCTCCCCCGCTGAGGAACGTCCATGCGCATCGTCTTCATCCACCCCAACTACCACTCCGGCGGCGCCGAAATCGCCGGAAACTGGCCGCCAGCCTGGGTCGCCTACCTCACCGGCGCGCTCAAGCGGGCGGGCTTCGAGGACGTGCACTTCATCGACGCGATGACCGAGCACCTGGAGGACGACGCGCTGCGGGCCCGGCTTCGCGCCATCCCGGACGCCGACATCATCGGGTGCACGGCCATCACGCCGAGCATCTTCAAGGCCCAGGACAGCTTGAAGATCGCCCGCGAAGAGCATCCAAGGGCGCTGACCCTTCTCGGCGGCACCCACGCCACTTTCATGTTCGAGCAGGTCCTCACGGAGGCGCCCTGGATCGATGCCATCGTCCGCGGCGAGGGCGAGGAGATCATGCTGAACGTCGCCGAGGCTCACGCGGCGGAACGCTTCGCCGAGGAGCGTCACCGCATCCGAGGTCTGGCCTTCCGAGACGGCGACAGCGTCGTCACCACCGCCGCCCACGAGCCCATCAAGAACCTGGACGACCTCCAGCCGGACTGGAGCATCCTCGACTGGGACCGCTACGTGTACGTTCCCACCGGTCAGCGCGTGGCGATTCCCAACTTCGCGCGGGGCTGCCCCTTCACCTGCAGCTTCTGCTCGCAGTGGAAGTTCTGGCGGACCTACCGCGCCCGCTCTCCGAAGAACTTCGTCGACGAGATTGAAACGCTGGTCCGGGATCACGACGTCGGCTTCTTCATCCTCGCGGACGAGGAGCCGACCATCAATCGGCAGAAGTTCATCGCGCTCTGCGAAGAGCTCATCGCCCGGGACATCGGCGTCCACTGGGGCATCAACACGCGCGTCACCGACATCCTCCGCGACGAGGACGTGCTGCCGCTGTACCGGAAGGCCGGCCTCGTCCACGTCTCGCTCGGGACCGAGGCGTCGTCGCAGCTGAACCTCGAGCTCTTCCGCAAGGAGACGACCGTCGCGGAGAACAAGAAGGCCATTCACCTCCTTCGGGAGAACGGCATGGTCGCCGAGGCCCAGTTCATCATCGGCCTCGAGAACGAGACGCCGGAAACCATCGAGGATACCTACACGTGGGCCATGGACTGGGAGTGCGACATGGCCAACTGGATCATGTACACGCCCTGGCCCTTCAGCGACCTCTTCGAGGACCTCGCAGACCGCGTCGAGGTCCGGGACTACGCGAAGTACAACTTCGTCACGCCCATCATGAAGCCGGACGCCATGACGCGGAGCGAGGTGCTCAACAGCGTCATGAAGAACTACGCGCGCTTCTACGCCAAACGCGCGCTGCTCAGCTGGCCCTGGCAGCGTGACGCCTACAAGCGGAAGTACCTCCGGGGCTGCCTCAAGGCCGCCATGAAGTCGAACCTCGAGCGGCAGTTCTACGACCTCGGACGCATCGGCTACCGAGGCCAGAAGAACGTCGACTTCCAGTTCGACGAGAAGCGAATCCTGGCGAAGGACGAGCTGGTGCAGCTCCGCGCGAAGGGTGCCGGTGTGAAGAGCAGCTACCACGACGCCGCGGCGTCCAAGGCCTGCGGCGGCGGCGGACAGGCCACCGACGCGGAGCTCGCCGCAGGGGCCGCCGACCCGACCAAGGACGCGGCTGGCGCGCTCGACATCGAGAGCCTGCTCGGCGAGGCGCGCATCGACGAGTTCTTCGACCCGCGCGGCTTCGCTCGGCAGCGCGCACGGGCCAAGCGGCAGGCGGCACACGTTCGCTCGCTCACGGACGCGGAGGTCGACGCCGAGCTGCCGACGGACGACCGCGTCCTCGTCGAGGATCACCTCTCGGTATGAGGGAGCGGCCGCGGCCGATCAGGGCGCCGCGTCGTTCCACTTGGAGAGGCTCCCGAGGTCGTGGACCTCGTAGCCCTCCGCGGCGAGCAGCGCGGCTGCGCGGCCGCTGCGGGCTCCCGCCATGCAGTAGGTGACCACGGGCCGGTCCTTGGGGATCTCGGCCAGCCGCTGCCGGAGGTCGCCGAGCGGGACGTTGAGCGCCCCGTCGGCGTGCCCGCGCGTGAACTCGCCCTCCGTTCGGACGTCGACGAGCGTGGCGCCCGCAGCCACGAGGCGCCGGGCCTCGGCGCCCGAGGCGGAAGGCACACCGGCGGGCGTGCAGGCGACGAGGAGCCACGACGTGACGAAGAGGGGGAAGGCGCGCTGCATGGCCTCGGGGTAGCACGTGGCCCGGGCGCCGCGCCTCGCTAGCGGCCGCCGGCCGTCGTCATGAGCGCGAGGGCGAGAGCGACGACCGCGACGAGGGCGAGAAGGATCTTCGGCCAGCTCCAGGGCGCCTCCCCCTTCACTTCACCGGTCTGCCCGTTGACCAGGAAGCGATAGGGCTTCTCGCCGTAGCGGTAGGTCGCGATCCAGAGCGGGAGGAGCACGTGCTTGTAGGTCCGTCCACCGAGCCGCGTCTCGACCCGAAGGCCGCGATGGGTGTCGCCGGGCACGTCCCGGGCGCAGCGCGCCTCCTGCTCGCGCCGCACGCGTCCCTCGGCCTCCCGCCACCCGTCCTCGAGCCCCACGGCGTACTCCTCCGCGCGCCAGCCCGCGAGAAAGCGAGGGTCGTAGGGCTGAAGCCGCTGCGTATCGAAGGTACGGAGGCCGTCGGCGATGCGCTTCGGGAGCCCCCGGGATGCCACGACCAGCACGTCGTCGTAGCGGTCCGCGCGGTGGCCCGCGGCGGGCTCCCAGCGAATCTTCTGCACCTGCTGCTCGACGAGCTGCTCCTTCCCCTGGACGACGCGCCGCACGACCTCGGTGGTGACGTAGCGGTGACCGGCCTCGGCCTGCCAGCGGCTCTCCGCGGCCGCATCGAAGGTCCAATAGGGGACGTAGACCCCCGCGATCTCGCCGAGCGTCGCGCGCTTCTTCAGGTCGCCGGGACGGAACCAGAGGCCGGCCAGCCAGCGTCGGAAGAGTTGCCCCGCGGCCGCCGCATCGACGGCGAAGGGCACGAGGCTCTCCGGACGGATGAGGTGGCGATTGGAGGCCTGCTCGAGCACCTGCGTCGAGCCACAGAAGTCGCAACGCGTGGCGATGTCCACGCCCGCGAAGCTGACCCGAGCGCCGCAGGTCTGGCACTCCGTCGTCCGCACGTCGACACCGAAGCCGTGCGCGTCGCCGGAGGCCACGGACGCCCCGTCACGACGGGAGAGCGCGGCGCCCGCCTCGAGCGCCCGCTCGCTCGGCGCGGGCCCCGCTGCGTCGACCGCTTCGCGGTGACCGCAATAGGGACAGACGAGGCCTCCGCTGGTGGCATCGAAGGTCATCGCGGGCGCGCCGCAGGTGGGGCAGGGGAAGTCCCTTCCGGTCGCGGGCTCACGCACGACGTCGAGGATAAAGGGACGCGGGCATGCCGTGGGGCTCAAGGCGCGGCGCCGGTCCACCGTGTCCTTGGAGGCCATGTCCCCGCGCACCATCTTCCTCGCATCGAGCGTGGCGGCCCTCGCGCTGCTGGCGAGCGTCGCAATCGTGGCGCCCCTCGGCGCAGCCATCGGCGCCGCCCTGGTGGTGCCCCTCGTCGCCCTGGGGCTCTTCGATCTTGCCCAGACGCGCCACGCGATCCGCCGGAACTTCCCGGTCATCGGCCATGGTCGCTACCTGCTCGAGACGATCCGTCCGGAGATCAATCAGTACTTCATCGAGTCCGACACCGACGGGACTCCCTTCCCGCGAGAGCAGCGAACGGTCGTCTATCAGCGCGCCAAGGGCGTGCGGGACACGGTGCCCTTCGGCACGCAACAGGACGTCTACGCCGCAGGGCACGAGTGGCTGAATCACTCGCTCCTCGCGCGCACCGTCGAGGACGAGGAGCCGCGGATCCGCATCGGCTCGAAGGACTGCGCCAAGCCCTATCTGGCCAGCGTTCTCAACGTGGGCGCGATGAGCTACGGCGCGCTGAGCGGTGCCGCCGTGAGGGCCCTGAACCGGGGCGCGGCCGACGCGGGCTTCGCGCACAACACGGGCGAGGGCGGCATCAGCGAGCACCACCGGCACGGCGGTGACCTGATCTGGCAGCTCGGCACGGGCTACTTCGGCGCGCGCACCGAGGGCGGCGACTTCGACGCGGAGACCTTCGCGCTCAAGGCCGCCGACCCCGCCGTGAAGATGATCGAGGTGAAGCTCAGCCAGGGGGCCAAGCCCGGCCACGGGGGCATCCTCCCGGCGGCCAAGCTCACCGCGAAGATCGCCGCGGTGCGCGGCGTCCCGCTCGGGCGGGACGTCATCAGCCCGCCGGGTCATCGCGCGTTTCGCACACCCCTCGAGCTGGTGCTCTTCTGCGCGAAGCTGCGGGAGCTGAGTGGCGGCAAGCCCGTGGGCATCAAGCTCTGCGTGGGCAAGCACCGCGAGCTCTTCTGCATCCTCAAGGCCATGCGGGCGACGGGGGTACACCTCGACTTCATCACCGTGGACGGCTCGGAAGGCGGCACCGGCGCGGCGCCCCTCGAGCTCACCAACAGCGTGGGCACGCCGCTCGTGGAGGGTCTGCTCTTCGTGCACAACGCCCTCGTCGGCGTGGGACTACGCGACGAGGTGAAGCTCCTGGCGAGCGGCAAGGTCACGACGGGCTTCGACGTGGCGCGGCTCCTCGCCATCGGCGCGGACGCTTGCTACGCGGCGCGGGCGATGATGTTCGCGCTCGGCTGCATCCAGGCCCGGCGCTGCAACTCGAACGACTGCCCGGCCGGCGTAGCGACGCAGAACCCGGGCCTCGAGCGCGGCCTCGTCGTAAAGGACAAGGCGCGGCGCGTGGCGCAGTACCACCGCGCCACGGTAAAGGCGTTCAGCGAGCTGGTGGGCGCTGCGGGCCTCGACGACCACCACGCGCTCCGTCCCTGGCACATCCATCGCCGCGTCGGGCCGACGCAGGTCAAGCGCTACGACGAGATCTACGAGTACCTGGAGACCGGCGCGCTCCTCGGTGACCAGGTCCCCGAGCGCTACGCTCGCGCGTGGCACGCGGCGCACCCGGAGCGCTTCGAGCGCGACCCGACGCAGCGACCCACGCCCATGGTGATGCTGGCCGGCTGAGGCGGTCTAGGGAGCGCAGGCACCTGCCTCGGCGGCGGTCAGGCGGCGCTCGAGGGCCGCGTTTCGCGCCTCGAGGGTCCGCAGGCGCCGCTCGAGCGCCTGAATCGCGGCCAAGGCGACGCCATCGCCGTCGACGGGCGCGATGTAGCGCTCGTCGTTCCCCACGCCGAAGGCGTCCTGGAAGTCCTGGGCCATGGGGCCGATGTGCGGCGCGGCCTCGGCGTCGTCGCGATAGCGCCAGCGGGTGATCGGGAGCGACATCACGCCCGAGAGCACGGCGTCCGCGTCGACGGCGGTGAAGCCCTCCTTCCGGTTCCGGTCGCTCATGGGGCAGGTGACCCCGCAGAACTCCTCGCCCGGTGGGACGGGGACCCCGCTGCAGCAGCGCAGACCCTCGCAACACGTCTCGCCGGCGGCACAGCTCTCGCTCTCCTCGGCGCAGCTCGCGTTCATGTCGCCGGCGTCGGCGCCGGCGTCGTCCCCGGCGTCCGCTCCGGCGTCCTGCCCCCCGGCGTCGCGCCCCAGGTCGTCTCCGGCGTCACCGCCACCGTCGCC
>CALCTH010000315.1 GCA_937893795.1 uncultured Myxococcales bacterium
CGCGTGCCCGGTACGCGGGTGCTCGCTCAGCGCGCTCGGGCGAAGCGGGCGACGGAAGGAACGCCCGTGCTCGGGTGATGGGCGCGAGACGCTACGCTTTGGCCATGTCGCTCAAGCAGGTCGCTCGGGATACTCTCGCGCTTCTCGAGGTCGGTCGCTACGAGGCGCCGAGCGGCGCCACCGTGTCCATCGCGGACGCGCAGCGCGCCGCGGTCGCGGGCACGCGGCTCTTCACGCCCGATCAGCTCGCCGCGCTCGAGCTGGAGGCGTTCGGCGAGGGTTCCCCCGCGATCCACGTCACCGACGAGACCACCCAGCGGGCGCTGCGGCGCCTCCACGCGGAGGAGGGCGTGCCCGACGCGCTGGCGTTGAACTTCGCGTCCGCGCGCAACCACGGCGGCGGGTTCTTGAACGGGGCGAAAGCCCAGGAGGAAGATCTTTGCCGGTGCTCGGGTCTGTTCCCAACGCTCCTCGTCGAGGAGGTTCAGCCCTACTACCGGGCCAATCGCGCGCAGGAGTCGCTGCTCTACACCGACCACATGATCTACAGCCCGCGCGTGCCGTGGTTTCGCGTGAAGGGCCGGGGAGAGCTGCTGGAGGCGCCTTACGTCGCGTCCGTTCTGACGGCGCCGGCTCCGAACGGCGGCCCGCTCCTGGCGCGCGACCCGGACGCGGGTCCGTCCATCCTCGCGACCTTTCGCCGCCGCTGGGGCCACGTGCTCTCCCTCGCCGCGCGCCACCGGCATCGGGTCCTGGTGCTCGGCGCCTGGGGCTGCGGTGCCTTCGGCAACGACCCACGCGATTCCGCGCTGACGCTGCGCGGCGTCCTCGCCGAGGACCGCTTCGCCGGCGCCTTCGATCGCATCGTGTTCGCAATCCCGACCCGAGGGAAACGCAGCGCCGCGAACCATGGCGTCTTCGCCGACGTGTTCTCGTAGGCGAGGCGGATCCACCGGAGGGGTTCCAACCGAAGAGGCCGATCGTAGGCACGCACGGAACACGTCGAGAGGCGAGCGGCGTCTCCCGCGCGCGGCGGAAGCCGCCAGCCCTCCGCGACGTAGAGCGACCATCCGGGTCGCGCGAAAGAGGTCCCTAACCTGCTAGCCGTGGTCCGGAGAGAAAATCGGCTCTCGGAGCTTCGCTTTGACGCGTTCGAGCAATACCCGAACCCGCGGCGGCGTGTGCCGCCGCGAAGGACGCAGCACGGCTAGCGGAAACGTCCCGCCAGAGTAGTGCGGCAGCACCGTGCGAAGCCGGTCGCCGCCGAGCACCATCATCGAGTCGGGAAGAGTCGCGACGCCCGCGCCGTGTACGGTCAGACTCAATAGTCCCTGACCGCTTGCGGCCGATGCACGTCGGCGCGGCACGAACCGTCGCTCGGCTCCGCCGTCGCGGGCACGGAGACTCACTTCGCTCGAAGAGCCCTTCTCGGCGATCCATGGAAGATCCGTCAACGTGTGAAGCTGCTCCTCATCGCTCCCCGAGAGACGCTCATCCCATTCGCTTCCACGCGCGACGGCGATCCAACCCGACTCCGCGCCGATGCGCTGCGCGACGAGTGACGAGTCACGAAGCGGCCCCACTCGAATGGCGAGATCGATGTTGTCGCGAACCAGGTCGAGGTTGCGATCGTCCGGGAGAATCTCGACTTCGAGACGAGGAAACTCCTTCAGCATCTCGCAGACGATCGGGGTGACGAGCACGTCGCTCAAGGTGATCGGAGCCGTAACGCGCAGAATCCCCATCGGCTCCGCGTGCTGCGTCGCAACGCGCGCCGTGGCGTCGAGCCAGTGTTCCCGCATGCGCAGGACCCCCTCCAGAAACGCGGCGCCCTCGTCGGTGAGTCGAACGGCGCGTGTCGTCCGCGTGAGGAGGCGCGTCGCGAGGGCGCTCTCCAGGTCACGAACGCGGCTGCTCACGGTGCTCTTGGAGAGGCGGAGCCGACGCGCCGCCTCCGTGAACGAGCCCCGCTCCGCCACTTCCGAGAACACCATCGCGTGGCTCACCAGGTCGGGATCGACGTCCATATTGTTCTCCTCTACGCACAATATGTTCGTGAACAATGGATTGTGCGGAATGGTCGGGCAAACCACGGTTGGAGAAAGGAGTTCTCATGACCATTCTCGTGACCGCCGCCAGCGGCGCTCTTGGCCAAGCCATCGCGGAGGAGCTTCGCGCCCACGGCGCTCGGGCCGTCCTCGGCGCGCGCGATCCCGCCAAGCTCGGCGACCGCTTCGAAACACGCCGCGTCGACTATGACGACCCCTCGTCTCTTCGGGACGCGTTCGCGGACGTTCGCACGCTGCTGGTCATCTCGAGCAATGCGCCCAACGAGGCGCGCCTGCGTCAGCACGCCGCCGCAATCGACGCCGCCCGGGAGGCAGGTGTCGGGCGCATCGTCTACACCAGCTTCGTCGGCGCGCAGACCCCCGGCGACAATCCGCTTCTCGAAGTTCACCACGACGCGGAACGGCGCCTTCGCGAGTCCGGCGTGCCGTGGGTTGCACTCCGCAACGGCCTCTACCTGGATTCGCTTCCCGCACTGCTCGGCCCCTTTCGGGAGACGGGGGTCGTCGCGCATCCCGCGGGGGACGCTCCAGCATCGTGGATCACTCGGCGAGACATCGCGGCGTTCACGGTGGACGTGCTGCTCGACGAAACCACCCAGAACGTGGCCCTCAACCTGGTCACGGAGGAGGCCCGGTCCTTCTCTTCGGCCATTGACGCGGTATCCCAGAAGACCGGCGTGGCGATCGAGTATCGCGAGCCGAGCGACGACGAGTACCGTGGGATGCTTCGACGGGCTGGCTTCGATGAGGGCACGGTAGCGATCTTCGTGCAGGTCTGCCGGGCCATGCGGGAAGGAGCGCTGGGCGTGGACGAAAGCTCGTTTCACGCGCGCTTGGGCCGGCCGGCGGAGAGTGTCGACGCGTTCCTCGACCGCGTGCTCGCGGTGTGAACGGTGTCTCCGCCGGGACGTTCTGCGGACTCCCGTCGGCAGGCCGAAGGCCACGCGCCGGCTCCATTGGTGAAGGTCTGTCCCTCATCCCGTCCGCGGAGCGTCCGTGGACACGTCGGTCCCAGGCATGACGTCGGCGAGTGGCAGCCAGACGTGCTTCCCGAGGCAGCCGAACTGGCTCGCGTTATCAGGGGACGCTCAGGCCCGTGGGCGCCACGCGGACCGTGAGGTCCCCGGTGGCGCCGCTCACCGCCTTAAGGGCGAGCACGTGCCGGCCGGGCGTCGCCACGATCACGCGCCGGACGACCGGTGCGCCTGCGCTCACGCTCTCGCACACCGCGGGGGCGACGAGGGGACACGCCGGGCTGGACGCCACCGCGAAGGAAAAGTCGACGGGCACGTCGAGCTCCAGGTCCACGCGCTCGTTGGGCACCGTGGTGTCGAAGGCGAAGTAGGCGTCCGGACCCGTCGCGGCGCCACCGCAATCGATGCCCGCACGGTTGCTGACGAGGGTGCCCGCATCGAGCACCGCCCGATCGCCGGACGCGAGCAGGCACGGGTCGTCGCAGCGGTCGCACACGCCCAGGTCGAGCACGTCGACGTCGAGGACGAAACGCGTCGACCCCCCCGCCCTGGTCGGCTCCGCCACCAGCTCCGCGTCCCCCGCGGGCACGTGACCCACCAGCAGGCCGACGGTGCGCTCGGCGACGTGACAGGCCGTGGCGGTCCCGCTCACCAGCTCGAGGGCGGTGGGTACGATGGGTAGCGAGAGGCTCCGCAGTCGCACCCGGACGGCCCGGGGCTCGCTGAGGCTCAGCGAGAAGCAGCTGTCCGGTGCCAGCGCCGCGCCGCTGCAGCTCGGTGGGTCGCGGTCGTCGCCGCGAAGGTCGCCGAGGACCCGCCCGCCCGACGCCGGAAGCCCGCGAGGCACGCACGTGCGGTCCGGCGACGACACGATGTCGAGGGTCAGCGCACCCAGGCCCTCGATCGGAGTGGCGACCGCCAGCCAGTAGGTGCCGGCCGGGAGGAAGTCCACCCGGAACCGGTTGTCCGCGCAGCCGAGGTAGTCGCGGCCGGCGGCAACGTCGTTGCCGCAGCTCTCCACTGGCCCCGGGCCGCGAAGCTCGATGGCGCCCACCACCCCGAGGAGCGACGCGGTGATGGCGCTCGTCTCCGTGAGCTCGAAGCGGAAGAACACGTCGGGGTCGCCGGGACGCTCACAGCCCGTGCGGAGGTCGTCGCGCGCGGCACGGGTCGAGAAGAGGTACTCGCCGGGCCCGGGGAGGTGCAGGGCCGTCGCGCACGCGTCGTTGGTCGTCGGACAGGCGATGTCGGCGATGTCGGCGTCACCGTTGCAGTCGTCGTCGAGCCCGTTGTCGCAGATCTCCCGCGTCGGGCAGCAGAGCTCGGGCGGTCGGCACTCGGGCTGCCCGGTGCAGGGGTCGTCGAAGCGCGCGGAGGTGCAGCCGACGCCCTGCTGGCAGGCGTCGACGGTGCAGACGTCGCCGTCGTCGCACGCGAGGGCCTCTCCGCTAACGCAGCCTGCAGGCGTGCAGGCCTCCGTGCCGTTGCACGGCTCGCCGTCGTCGCAGCGAGCGTCGTCCAGCGCGGGCGCGAGGCAACGGCGGCTCGCTTCGTCGCAGGCGCTGAGCGTGCACTCGACGCCGTCCTCGCAGGGCTCTTCCCCCCGGACACACTGACCGCCCAAACACCGTTCGATGCCGTTGCAGAAGCAACCGTCGTCGCACGCGGCGTCGCCGCGGCAGGTGTCGCGGAGCGTCGACCCCGGCGCGCAGACCGGCGCCGACAGATCCACGACGGCGTCGGTCGGTCCGCCGAGGTCGGCGGAGCCCGGAGGTGTGGTGGTGGTCGCGCATCCCCAGGTGACGAGCGCGAGGAGCCGCCACCGTCGGGGCTGGCGTCGACGCATGAGCATGGGTCCCAAGCTAAGCACTCGGGAGCATCCATGGGGCCGGCAGCCGGTGAGCCGCCAGTCGCGACCGGTCGTGGCGGTCCCTTCGCTCCGCGGGCGGTGGCACGCCTCTCGGGGCGGGCGGGTGCGGCCGGCCATTGCCACTCCCCTCGTGGCGCCGGTACCACCGTCCGATGACCTCGCGCATGCTCCGAAACCTCCGCACGACCGCCGCGCCATGAGGGCCCTCGTCCTCGTCCATGGGGGCGCCGGCCACGTGCCCGAAGCGCGGCGCGCGGAGCACGTGGAGGGCTGTGTGGCGGCAGCGCGCGCGGGTCAGGCCGCGCTCCGCGCCGGGGAGAGCGCGCTCGCGGCCGCCGTCGTCGCGGTCGAGGTCATGGAGAACGACGCCCGCTACAACGCCGGGACGGGGGGCTCGCTCACGTCCGACGGGACCCTCGAGCTCGCCGCGGCGGTGATGGAGGGCCGCGCGCGCCGCGCCGGGGCCGTCGCGGCGCTCCCGCCCTTCCCTCACCCCATCCGCATCGCTTTGGCGCTCCTCGAGGCGGAGGGTCCGGTGATGCTGGCGGGTGGAGGCGCCGCGCGCTGGGCGGCGGCCCACGGGTTCGTGCGGAGCGACTCCATGATCACCGCCCGCGCGCGGGAACGGCTCGCGCGCTGGAGGGAGGGGCGCGTGCGTGGGGTGTGGGCCGGCGGCACCGTCGGCGCCGTCGCCCTCGCGCACGGCACCGTCGCCGCGGCGACGAGCACCGGAGGTACGGTCGGGAAGCCGCCGGGCCGCGTCGGCGACTCACCCATCGTCGGCGCGGGGACCTGGGCAGACGATGCTTCCGCTGCCGTTAGCTGCACCGGCGTGGGGGAGCCCATCCTCCGCGTGGGGCTCGCCCGGACGGCGGCGGATCGGGTGGCCGAGCTCGGCGCGCAGGGCGCCGCGGAGGCCGCCCTAGGCCAGCTCGAAGAGCACGGTGGCGAGGCAGGTCTCATCCTCGTCGCACCCGACGGGACCGTGGGCATCGCGCGGAACACCACGACCATGAGCTGGGCCCTCTGCCACGCCGACGGGACCGAAGAGAGCGGCTGCTGACGTCACCGTTGAGCCGTTTGCGCGCCTTCGCGATCCCACGGGTCATGCGCGTTGCGCTCGCGGCCCTCGGATTGCTCGCCTTCGCCTGCGGCGACGGATCGGGTACCGGCGCTGCCGACCTGGGCGCCGACGTCGTCACCGTCGACATGGTCGACCCGGACGACCCCGACGCGGGCGACGTCGGGGTCACGGAGCTGGGCCCGGACATGGTCGAGGAGATGTGCATCGACCCCGGTGGCACCCTCGGCGTGGCTTGCTTCCGGAGCTCGGAGTGCGGCGACTCTTGCTTCTGCAACGGCGCGGAGCTCTGCCGCGACGGCGTCTGCGTCGCGGGTGACCCGCCCTGCGACGACGACATCGAGTGCACCGTGCACACGTGCGACGAGGCCGCCAACCGCTGCGGCGAGGTCGAGCTACGCGACGAGCTCTGCGACGACGAGAACGTCTGCACCGGCGACGAGATCTGCGACCCCGTGCTCGGCTGCATCTACGGCATTCCCCTCAACTGCTCGGACGGCGACAGCTGCACCGTCGACCAGTGCGACCGCGAGCTCGGCTGCCTGAACCCGCTGCGCGACTTGGACGGCGACGGCTTTCCCGCGTTGCCCTGTACCAGCAGCCCGGAAGGCGACTGCCGCGACGACCGGGCCGACATCAACCCGGGCACGGCAGAAGTCTGCGACAACTTCGAGGACGACGACTGCGACGGCCTGGCCGACGTGCTCGACCCGGACTGCGCGCCGCCCAACGACGCCTGCTCCACGGCCATCGAGCTCGCCGGTTCGGGCTTCTTCGGCTTCGGCACGACGGGGCTGATGGACGACTACGAGACGCAGTGCGAGCTCCGAGGCGACCCGCTCGACGCGGTCTTCTTCTTCGACGTGCTCGTCGAAAGCGACCTCACCGTCGAGATTGCCGCGGGTCCCGACGACGCGGTTCTCGAGCTCCGGGGTCCGGGCGACCTCGGCGTCTGTGCGGACGATGCCCAGGCATCGGCGGACGGCGTCCCCTGCGCGCGCTCAAACCTCTCGGGCGCGCCCGAGCCGGCGAGAATCGAGCAGGAGGGTCTGGCGCCCGGCCGCTACTACCTCCTCGTCGAGACCGAAGCCGAGGACGTGGGCACGCTGGAGTTCCGGCTGACGAACGCGCTGCCGCCGCCGCTGCCCGACAACTGCCTCACGGCTCCTACCATCCTCGCCCCG
>CALCTH010000316.1 GCA_937893795.1 uncultured Myxococcales bacterium
CCCGCGAGAAAGGCGCGAGGGGGGGGCACGCTCGCGGCCACCACCCGCCGCACGAGCCCTGGGTGGCGCGCCGCCAGCCCGTAGGCCAGCAGCGCGCCCCAGGCGTGCCCGACGACGGCGATGCGCGCGTCGCCGGGCAGTGACCGCGCGAGCCGGTCGACGACCGCGCGCGGGTCGTGGTCGCCGTCCGTGGGGGAGGGCGCATAGCCCGGGAGCCAGGGCGCGATGACCCGTCGCCCATCCGCGGCCAGGGCGAGGGCGAGAGGGAGAAAGCTCGTCGGGAGGTCGGGGAAGCCATGAAGCACGAGCACGGGCGCCCCATCCGCCGGGCCCGAGGCGAGCGCGGCGAGCTCCCCGAAGGACGTCCGCGTCGCGACGTGGCTCACGGGTCGTCGTCCATGCGACGCGCCGCCGCCTCCATGCGCTTTCGGGCACGCCGTGCCCCGGCCCACCCGGCCACGCCCACGGCGACCACGAGGAGCAGCGCGAAGAGCCCGACGAGACCCTGGCCGAAGGTGTGCATCGCTCCCTCCCTACTCGTCGTGCAGCGCCTCGGCGAGCACGCGGGCGACGTCGTCGCAGAGCGCGCGGGCGCGACCCTGGCGCCCCCGGGCACCGTTGACCAGCACGCTGAAGGCCATGCCGCCGCCCGCGTCGGGCCCGAGCACGTAGCCGCTGAGGGCGATCACGTCGTTCAGCGTCCCGGTCTTCGCGCGCACGATGCGCGGCGCCGGAAGGTCCCGAAGGCGCCGCCGGAGCGTACCCTCGCTTCCCCCCACCGCGAGGTGCGCGAGGTACTCGCTCCGGATGGCAGGCTGCTGATAGACGTAGCGGAGGAGCGCCACGAGGTGCCGCGCCGCGATAAGGTTGCCATCGAAGAGACCGGAGCCGTTGACGAAGGTGGCGGCACCGGGCGTCACGCCGGCGCGTGTGAGCACGTCCTGGAGCACGGTCACGCCGCCGGCCGAGGTCCCGGGCCGCTGCCGCTCCGCGCCGAGCACCTTCAGGATCATCTCGGCCACGAAGTTGTCGGACCACTTGCCGACGCGGTGGAGGAGCTGCGCGAGCGTCGCCGAGTCCCTGGACGCCAGAAGCGGAAGCCCACCGGGGGGCGCTCCGGCGTTCACGGCGCGCCGCCCGCGGATGCCCGCGCGCTCGAGCGCGGCGGCCAGCGCGTAGGCTGCATGGACGCGCGGATCCTCGACGCGCCGCCGATAGCCGACGCCCAGGATGCCCGCGGGCACGGAGCCGCGGAGCCGGAGCGCGACGCGGCCGTCGTCGAGGGCACGCTGCGACGCGATGACGTTCGGCGCGCCCTCCGGCGTCGTGGTCATCCCGTTGTCGACCTCGAAGTAGCCCGGTGCGGCGAAGCGCACGCGGGGCGCGGACCCGACGTCCCGCGGCACCACGCGCAGCACGTAGCTGGCGCGCTCCACGGCCACGGCGCCGCCGGCCGCGCGGAAGGCGGCCATCTCGCCCGGCTGCTGCTCGAAGGCGGGCGGCAGGACCTCGTCGTCGAAATAGCTCGCGTCGACCCAGAGGCGAGCCACGCGCCGAACGCCGCGGTCCTCGAGGGCCTCGGCGAGCTGAACGAGGTCACTCGCGCGGAGCGAGGGGTCGCCGTAGCCGCGGAGGACGAGGTCCGCGACGACGCCCCCCTCGACGCGGCCGTGAAGGCCCGTCGGCATCGTGAAGTCGGGACCGAGCTCGAGGAGCGCCGCCGCTGCCGTCACGAGCTTCTGATTCGAGGCGGGGTTCAACGGGAGGTCGCCATGGAGCGCATAGACCTCTTGGCCGCTCGCGAGCTCGGTCACGGCCACGCCCACGCGCTCGCCGAGGTCCGCTTCGCGCACGACCTCGGCCAGCCGAGCGGCGAGCGGTTGTGCCGCCGCCAAAGCGGGGGCGACGAAGAGCCCGCTCAGGGCGAGAGCGATCGCGCGACGCACGGCACGAACGCTACACGCCGGCCGCGTCCTGGCGCCACGGCGACGCGCCTGCTCGTCCTCGGGCTCGCCCTGACGTCCTGCGCGACCGCCGAGGAGGCGCCGGCCACGGACGCGACGGTGGTCCTCCTCTCGCGACCCGCCGCCCAGCTCGACCCGCGCTTCACGACGGACCCCGTGGGGCTGCGTGTCAGCCGCCTGCTCTTCGCCAGCCTCGTGACCCTCGATCCGCGAAGCCTCGAGGTGATCCCGGATCTCGCCGAGGAGGTCGTCCCCGAGGGCGATCGGGCGTGGCGCGTGCGCCTTCGGGAAGGGCTCCGTTTCTCGGACGGGAGCGCGCTCGACGTCGAGGACGTCCGTGCGACCTTCGAGGGGGTGCGGGATCCGTTGCTCGGCAGCCCCTGGGCGTCGACCTACAGGCGCATCGAGCGCATCGAGACGCTCGACGGGCGGACGCTCCGCTTCGTGCTCGACGGGCCTCACGCCACCTTCCTCACGGACCTCGAGCTCCCCATCGTTCGCGCCGAAGACGCGGCGCGGCGCGGCGCGCGTGTCGGGGCGGGCTCGCACCGGCTGCTGCGGGCCAGCGACGCGGAGATCGTCCTCGCACCAAACCCGACCTGGCACGGCGGAGCTCCGCGCTACGGCCGGCTCCGCTTCGTCGTCGTCCGCGACGACAACGTGCGCGCCATGCGCCTCCGCGGGGGCGGGGCGGACCTGGCCCTGGGCACGGTGCCGCCGATGCTCGTACCGCTCTTCGAGGACGACCCGCGCTTCGTCGTACGCTCCGTACCGGGCACGGGAACCGTCTATCTCGGGGTGAACGGGGACGCGCCGGGCCTCGACGCGGCGGCGCGCCGCGCTCTCTGCCGCGCCCTCGACCGCGCGGCGCTGGTCGAGGCCAAGCTCGCCGGCCGCGGTCGGGTCGCGCACTCGTGGATCCCGGCGGGCCACTGGGCCGAGGCCCCCGTGACGACGCCCGCCTTCGCCCTGCCCGCGGCCCGCGCCCACTTCGCCGCGCATCCCTTGGGCCGGCGCTTGGTGCTTCGCACCAGCAGCGACCGCTTTCGCGTGTCCACGGCCCTCGCCCTCGCCGCGATGCTGGGCCGTGCGGGCGTCGAGGTCGACGTGCGCCCCAGCGAGAACGCGAGCTTTCTGGCCGATCTCGGGGCGGGGCGCTTCGACCTCGCGCTCCTCGAGGTACCGGAGGTCTTCGAGCCGCACGTGCTGAGCTGGTTCTTCGCGAGCGATCGCATCCCCGGGGGCGGTCGCGCCGGTGCCAACCGCTGGCGCTTCCGGAGCCCGGCCCTCGACGCGGCCCTCGAGCGGGGTCGGGTCGGGTCGTCACGGGGGTCGCGGCGGGCGGCGTACCGCGAGGTGCAGCAGATCCTGGCCGAGGCGCTGCCGGTCCTTCCGCTGATGCAGCGGGAGCAGGTCGCGGTCATGCGGCGCGGTCTCGACGTCGACGTGCCCCGGGACGGCCGCTTCGGGACCCTCGCCCGCTGAGCCGGCCTGCCCCTCGGGGGCTGCGCCCTTCGCCCGGAGGAGGGCGCCCTTTGCGGGCTGCGGGCCGTCCGCCTAGAAACGCGGCGTGCTCCTGAGGGACGCCGTGCACGGCCTGGTGGCCTTCGAAGGGGACGTCGAGCGCGTCGTCGCGCGGCTCCTGGCGACCCGCGAGGTGCAGCGCCTTCGGCGCGTGCGTCAGCTGGGTCTCACGGCGCTCGTCTTCCCGGGCGCGGAGCACACCCGCTTCGCGCATGCCATCGGTGCGACGCACGTCATGGTGCGGCTCCTCGCCCGGGTCCGGCAGGTCGAGGGAGCCCTCGACGTCGCGGAGCGCCTCGACGACGAGGCCGAGCGCGATGCCGTGGCCGCGGCGCTCCTCCACGACCTCGGACACGGGCCCTTCTCCCACCTCTTCGAGGAGCTTCTCCCGGGCGGCGTCGCGCACGAGTCGTGGACCTATCGGGTCATCGAGGACGATGCCACGGAGGTGCATCGCGCCCTCGAGGGGCTCTCGAAGGGGATGGCCGGTCGCGTCGCGGGCCTGCTTCGGGGCCGCTACCGCCTCGGCTACCTCGCGCGTGCCGTAGCGGGCGCGCTCGACGTCGACCGTGCGGACTATCTGCTGCGCGACAGCCAGATGACGGGCGTGGGTTACGGCCTCTACGACCTCGACTGGTTGCTTCGCTCCTTCACCTTTGGCGAGGCGGCCGGTCAGACCGTCCTCGCCGTCGAAGGGCGCAAGGGCCTCCCGCCCATCGAGGCCTTCTTCCTCGGGCGGCACAACATGTACCAACAAGTCTACCACCACAAAGCCACGCGTGGTGCGGAGGCGGTGGTACGCGGGATCTTCACACGGCTCGGCGAGCTGGTCCGGGACGGGAGGGCGCCGGAGCGCGTCCCCCTCGCGCTCGCGGCCGCCGCCCGCGGCGAGACGGTGAGCCTTGGCGACTACCTGCGCCTCGACGACGCGGAGCTCTGGTCGTGCTTCGCGAGCTGGGCCGACGAGTCCGACGCCGAGCTCGCGTCGCTGGCCGACGCGATCCGAGCGCGGCGGCTGCCGAAGACCTTGCCGCTCCCCCAGGGGGCTGGAGAGCGCGAGCGCTGGAAGGCTGCGGAGGGGGTGGCGCGACGCATCGTCCGCGAGGCCGGCCTTCGCGACGATCTTCACGTGCGGGTCGACGTCGCCGAGACGGTTCCCTACGAGGAACCGGTCGGGCCGGGCCCCGAGGGGCTCTGGGTGGTGATCCGCCACCGCCCCATCCAGCGCCTCGGCGACGCGAGCTTCGTGCTCCGGCAGCTTCGGGGAAAGCGCGTGCGACGTCCCAGGCTGGTCGTGCCGGCGGCGCTGCGAGGAGACATCGTACGGGGCCTCGGGGGTCTGCTCGACCCGTGCGAGCCCGGCGCCGACGAGGACCTGCTCGTGGAAGGAGACCTACGATGACCGATGGACCTCTCGCGCGTCGCCCGCTGGCGTGGGCCGGCGTCGCCCTTCCGCTGATGGCCCTCGCCCTCGCCTGGGCCGGGCCGGCCGCGGCCCGCCGCGAGGCCGCGCCTGCGACCCTGCGGGTGGAGCTGACCCCCTTCCCGGAGGCTGGCCCCTTCAAGCGGCGCCTCTCGTGGACCAGCGCCGTACCCCAGGAGGTGGCTCTCGACCGGCGGCTGCTCTCCCTTCGCGTGAAGCCCGCCGAGGGTCGCGCGCGGGACTGCCGGCATCCGGACGCTCCCTCGCGGACGCCGGTCGGCCGCGTGCGCGCGCTGGCGGCGGGGGAGCGCGTGGAGGAGTGGATCGACCTCCGCGCCTACTGCAGCGGGCGGGCCCTCGGCACGCTTCTCGCGGGCCCGGCGACCCTCGAGCTGCGCTACGGCTTTCGGCGCGGGAGCACGCGGCGCTGGGTGGCGCGCGCGGAGGAGGGGACGCGGGCGGCGCGCGTCGCCGGCGAGGGGAGCGCGTGGGCGCCACCCGTCGCCGAGCCCGCGCCGGCGCCGCGGGGTGAGGCCACGGCTTCCAGTGACGTGGCCGTCTCCCTCGTGCCGACCACGAGCCGCGGCGTCCCGACGCTGCGGGTGCGGCTTCATGGTGACGGCGTGCGCGTGTACCCGCGGCGCGATCTCTTCCGCTTCCGCGTGAGGGGGCCGCTCGGCGAGGTGCAGTGTCGGCCGCGCCGGCAGCCCGTGGTGCCCATCCGCGACTTCTACCGGCGCTTGGGACGCTGGGAGGCCTCGATGTCGGCGGCCTGGGCGTGTCCCGAGGGGACCTTCTCCGTGCCCGGCGTGTACGAGGTCGTGCCCGTGGTGGACCTGGTCTACGACGGCGCGCGGTACGGCTACGACGTGGTCACGGGGACCTTCGAAGGTCGGCCGGTGGCGGTCCGGCGCCTCGGCGGCGGATACGTCGAGCAGCGTCCCGAGGACCTGCTCGGGGTGCTCGGGAATCCGGCATGAGCGCGCGCGATCCGGTCGCGCGGGGCCTGGCGGCCGCGGCGCTCTCCGTGGCGCTCATCGCCCTCGTCGTCGCCGCCCTTTCCTACCGGCAGGGTCAGACATTCCTCGACGAAGTCCGTACCCTGGGGAGAGCGCTCGACGCTCGAGGCGCGGGGACGGGGGGGCGACCGCCACCGCGGCTCGACGTCGATTAGCAGCGCGCGGTACCAGGGGGGCTCATGGCGAAGATCCTCGTCGTCGACGACCAGAAGAACATGCGCACGACGCTCGCGATGATGCTCCGCGGCGCGGGGCACGAGGTCGAGGAGGCGCCGGATGGCGACGACGCCCTCGAGCGTATCCCCGCAGAGGCTTACGACCTGGTCCTCACCGACCTCAAGATGGGCGCGACGGACGGCATGGACGTGCTGCGAGAGGCACGGGACAAGGCGCCGCTCACGGAGGTCATCGTGATGACCGCCTACGGCACCATCGAGAGCGCCGTCGAGGCCATGCGGGTCGGGGCCCACGACTACATCCAGAAGCCCTTCAACGAGGACGAGCTCCTCGCCAAGGTCGACAAGGCCCTCGAGAAGCGTCAGCTCCAGAGCGAGGTTTCGATGATGGCCGCCGAGCTCCGTGAGCGGTACCGCTTCGAGAACATCATCGGCCGCTCCCGCGCGATTCGCGACGTCCTGGGGCGCGTCGTACGCATCGCTCCCACGCCCGCGACGGTGCTCATCACCGGGGAGAGCGGCACCGGCAAGGAGCTCGTCGCGCGGGCCATCCACGCCAACAGCGCCCGGGCCGCTCGGCCCTTCGTGAGCGTCAC
>CALCTH010000317.1 GCA_937893795.1 uncultured Myxococcales bacterium
AGGTGATGGGTTTCCCCTTCACCGCCCATCGGGCGGAGCACCTCGCCCATCACGGACACACGAACCACCCGGAGAAGGACCCGGACTTCGTCGTCCGCGCCTACCGTCATGGGGCGCTACCGGCCGTGGGCGCCGTGCTCCGCCTGCTCGCGCTCCAGTGCCGCTTCTACGTCGCCACGCGCTGGCCGACGGCGAGCCCGGCCGCGCGCCTCACCTTCGTCGCCGAGATCGTGGCGAGCCTCGCGCTCCGGGTGGCGCTCTTCGTCGCGCTCGGACCCTGGGCGGGCCTGCTGGTGCTCTTCGTCGGGCCGCTCCTCGGCTTCCTCTTCCTCGCCTACTGGTTCGCGTTCCGCGTGCACCTCCCCTACGAGAAACAGGGGCGCTACCGCGACACGAACACGCTCCGCTTCCACGGCCGGCTCCGGTGGCTGCGCCGCGTGCTGCTGGGGCAGGACCTGCACGCGATCCACCATCTCTTTCCGCGCGTGCCCTCGCACCGCTACCACGATCTCTTCGACGAGATTGGCCCGCTGCTCGAGGCGCAGGGCGCGCCCGTGGTGCACGTCGGCGCACCACGGCGCCGCGCCGAGCGCGCGCAGGCCTGAGCAGCTCAGAGCGCCTCGGTCAGCGCGTCGAGACGCGCCTCGAGCTCCGGGCGGAGGTCGTCCGAAGCCACGGCGAGGAGCACCAGCTCGAGCCCGAAGAGGGCGCGCGTGCGGAACGCGCTCAGGCTGGTGCGCCCGTCGACCCAGCGCGAGCAGGCCATCTCGTAGTTCTCGTAGACGTGCGCGGCGAGCGCGTCCGCGGGCAGCACGTCGCGCAGGAGCCCCTGGTCGATGGCGGCCTGCAGCGCGTCGCGCACCAGCGCCGCGCCGCGCTCCGGGACGCGCACCTGCTCGGGCGCGAGCTCCGGTCCGCCGTGAAAACCGATGGCGAGCGCCGCCCGGCTCCGGGCGACGTCGCGCTCGAAGACCGCGATGCTCGTGGTCATCACGTCGCGGCAGTGGCCGAGGGGATCCTCTTCCGGCGTGGCGTCCTCGAGGGCCTGCTCGACCTCCGCGACGAGCGCGTCCATGAGGTGACGCAGGATCTCCGTGCGGGATCCGAACTGGTTGTAGAGGGTCCGGACGCTGAGCGAGACCGCGTCCGCCAGCTTGCGCATGGAAAGGCCGTCCAGACCGTCCTGCGCGATGAGATCGAGGGCCGCCTCGAGGACACGCTGGCGGCGCGCGGCGACGTTGGCGGCACGAAGGCTCACGTGCCCACGCTGTCCTCTTCCGACGGGGGCGTCGAGGGATTTGCCGCCCCGGACGGCTCGCGGCCCAGGATGTGCATTCGCTCTAGACTGATGACGGTGAAGGCCAGAGAGACCGTGGACGTGGCGCGCCGGGAGCGGTGGCGCATCGTGGCCGCCGTCGGCGCCATCGTGTTGCTCGCCAGCCAGGCCGTGGCGTGGCGAAGCCTTCGGCGCGCGGTGGAGGCCGCGCATCGAAGCGAGGCCGAGGTGCTGCTGGCGCGGCTGCGCGACGCCGCGATGGGCGGCGGCAGCGCCGAGGCGCGCCTCGAGGGCTTCCTCGAGGGCCAGCGGCCGGCAGGGCTCGTCTTCGTACGGGTTTATGTCCCCTGGGGCCCGCTCGAGGCCGGGGACGACCCGGGCGGGGACCCGCTCTCGGGCGCCACGGGAGAGGCGCAGGTCGTGGCGCGTGGCGACCTCGTGCACGCGCGCTGGACGCCGCCAGCCCCACCGTCGCCGCCCCCGAAACGCGGCGGCCCCCGAGCTCATATGCCGCCCGGCTGGAGTCCCGGATGGGGTTCCCCGGCGCCGGGCCGGCGCCCTCCTTCGCTCGAGATCGCCTTCCGTCCACAGCTCGGGCCGACCCTCGAGCGCGACGCGCGCACGGGCCTGCTGGCATCGCTGGCGGGTGCCGCCTTCCTGGTGCTGCTCGCCTTCGCACTCACCCGCGCTCAGCGGGAGCGCGAGGCGGCGGCGGCAAGGGCGGCGCGCGACCGGCAGCTCGCCGCCCTCGGCGAGATGACGGCGGTGCTGGCGCACGAGATCCGCAACCCGCTCGCCTCGCTGAAGGGCCACGCGCAGCTCCTCGAGGAGCGCCTGGACGGCGCCTCGCGGGACAAGGCCGAACGCATCGTCGCGGACGCGCAGCGGCTCGAGACCCTGACGCGCCAGCTGCTCGCCTTCGTGCGCACGGGCACCGTCCACGCGACTCCCCTCGACCTCGCCGCGCTCGCCCGCTCCGTCGCGGACGCGGCGCGGGGTGCCGTCACGGTCGAAGGCTACGCCAGGGCCGAAGCCGATGCGACACTGCTTCGCCAGGCGCTCTCGAACCTGGTCTCGAACGCCGTCGCGGCCGGTGGCCCCGTGTCCATCGTGCTTCGGCGCGAGGGCGCGCTCGTCGCCCTCGACGTGCTCGACCGCGGTCCGGGCCTGCCGGAGGACGTCGCGCGCCTCTTCGAGCCCTTTCACACGACTCGGACTCAGGGTACGGGCCTGGGCCTCGCCATCGCCAAGCGGGTGATGGAGGCCCACGCCGGGTGGATCGAAGCGGGCGATCGCGAGGGCGGCGGCGCCCGCTTCTCGCTCGTGCTCCCGGAGGCCGACTGATGGCCCGCATTCTCGTGGTGGACGATGACGAGGGCGTGCGGCGCTTCCTCGTGGAGGCCCTCGAGACCGCCGACCATCACGTCAGCGCAGCCGCGAACGGCGAGGACGCCCTCACCGCCGCCCGAAAGCGCGGCTTCGACGTGGTCTTCACGGACCTGAAGATGCCGGGCATGGGCGGCCAAGCATTGCTCGCGAGGCTTCGCGAAGACCATCCGGACGTCGAGGTGATCGTGCTGACGGCGCACGGCGACGTAAGCACCGCCGTCGCGTGCATGCGCGCCGGGGCCTTCGACTTCCTCGAAAAGCCCGTGGGAAGCCTGGACCAGCTGCGAGCCCTCGCTGCCCGCGCGGCGGACCACCGAACGCTGTGCCTCACGGCCGAGCGCGCCAGCCGTGACGAGCCGGGCGAGGAGCGGCTGACCTACGGCGCGCCGGCCATGGCGCCGGTGGTCGAGGCGATCGCCCGCGTGGCCCGCACCGAAGCCACCGTGCTGCTGCGGGGCGAGAGCGGGACCGGCAAGGAGGTCGTCGCGCGCGAGATTCACCGGCGGAGCCGACGCGCCGGGAAGCCCTTCGTGGCCGTCAACGCGTCGCTGCTCGCGTCGGACCTCGCGCTGAGCGAGCTTTTCGGCCACGAGAAAGGTGCCTTCACGGGAGCGGCCTCGCGGCGCCGGGGCCGCATCGAGCTGGCCGAGGGCGGCACCTTCTTTCTCGACGAGGTCGGGGAGCTCGAGCCGAAGACGCAGGCGAAGCTGCTCCGGGTTCTGCAGGAGCGGACCTTCGAGCGCGTGGGCGGGACGCAGACGCTCCACGCGGACGTGCGCTGGATCGCGGCCACGAACCGGGACCTGCACGCGATGATTCGCGGGGGGACCTTCCGGGAGGACCTCTACCATCGCCTCGCCGTGTTCCCGGTCGAGCTGCCACCGCTCCGCGCGCGGCGCGAGGACGTCGAGGGCCTCGCCACGCGGCTGCTGGCCCAGGTGGGCGCCGAGCTCGGACGGCCGCGGCTGACTCTGGCCGCCGAGGCCCACGCACGGCTGCGGGCCGCGTCCTGGCCGGGCAACATTCGTGAGCTCCGCAACACGCTCGAGCGGGCCGCGATCCTGAGCGACGGCGACCGTATCGAGGCCCCGGCGCTCCGCTTCGACCATGCAGGTCCGGCGGTGGCCGAAGTGCCCGCCGCGGAGACGCTCGCGGCGATGGAGGAGCGGGCCATTCGCGCCGCGCTCGACGCGAGCGGCGGCAACCGCAAGGAGGCCGCCGCGAGCCTCGGCATCGCCGTCCGCACGCTCTACGACAAGCTCCGGCGCCTGGGCGTCGATTGAGGGCGGGGCCGGCGAGATCTGCAGGCCACCGGCAGATCCTGCCGGTCTTCCCCGGCGCACAGGGCGACCGCGAAGCGGACTTCGCATGGCACGTCGGGTGCACCGTCGGAGGCCATGGAACACGCGAGCACGAAGGGTGAGGGCGGGGCGAAGGCGTGGCGCGCCGTGCTCGTGGGAGCCGTGGTGGTCGGGACGTTGGGCATCGCGGTGCTCATCCTCTCGGGCTGCGGCGACGACGCGGCAGCCGACGACCTCGGTACGGATCTGGGTATGGACGGGGCCACGAGCCCGGACGGGGGCGGGGCGGAGACCGTCTCCTTCCCGGACTGCCCGTCGGACATCTGGGAAGGCCTCGCGGACTACGATGACGTCGGCGAGCTCACGGAGTGCCCGGCGGACGAGCCCGTAGCCGCGTCGCTCTTCCAGCTTGGCGGCGTGACGATCGACAACAACGGCGCGTCGCTCACCCCCTGCGTCGCCGCGCTCTGCGACGCGACCTACGTGTACGTCGCGAGCAACCGGCTGCCGCACTACGACTTCGTACAGACCACGCCGAACGCGCTCGTCGAGGCGCTCACCGTGCAGCGCATCCCGCGCGAGCCGACGCCGCTGCCAGAGAATGCTGCCGCGACGAACGCCGCGACCGCCGACGGGTGCATCGATGGCTACGAACAGCACGTCATGGCACCGGGCAACGCGACGGCGCAGGAGCCGAGCGGGCTATGCGCGAACGGCGGAGCGCTAGCGCTCATCGAGGCGCTCGCCGGCGGCCGCGCGGACTACCAGGGCATCGCGTGTTTGGGCGGCGTCGGCTTCCTGATCAGCGGCGCGCCCGTCTTCGGACCGAACGAGGCGGCGAACCCGGACCCCTGGGGCAACCCGGCCGCCACCGCTCCAGAGACGGCGGCGGGCGGCGAAGGTGCCCTCGACCTCTGCGGCGGGCACACGGCCAACGAGATGCACTATCACTACGTGGCCGAGGCGTGCTTCGAGCGGGACGTAGTCACGGGCGCACCGGCGACGAGCTACGTCGAAGCGGCCGAGCGCTGGAATCTCGCGGACGAGCTCAACGGCGACTGCACGGAGGCGTCCGGTATCCTCGGCTGGAGCTACGACGGCTACCCGATCAAGGGCCCGTGCGCATGCATGGCCCGCGGCGCCGACGGGGCCTGCACGGACCTACGCCGCGCGACGAGCTCGTGGACCTACGACGGGCTCGGCGCCTGGGAGGCCGAGAGCGGCCTCCCGAGCGACGGCGCGCTCGACCTCGAGCGCACGGCCTGCGACTCGAACGCCGACTGCCCCGACGCGGACTACCGCTGCACCTGGGCGCTGAACGCCGGCGAAGGGGGCGTGACCCCGGCCAAGCAGTGCGTGCTCATCGACTACGGCTGGTGTGGCAACCGCTACGCCGAACGCGCGGAAGTGGCCGGCCGGGTCTTCCTCGACCGCTGCAACGGCGTGGAGAGCGCCGACGGCTACGCCTACCACGCGACCGCGAGCTTCCCGCACCTCCAGGGCTGCTATCGCGGCGTCCCGGCCGAGCAAGCCGGCGGCGGCATGATGGGCGGCGGCGGCATGGGCGGCGGAGGCATGGGCGGCGGTCCGCCGGGCGGCTGACATGCGGTCGCTACGGCTGGTCGCCTGGGCCCTCGCCGGCGGGCTCCTGAGCTGGTGCACGCCGCCGTCGGCCAAGGCGCCGATTCCCGCCGGGACGCCCTTCGCCTATCGCCTCGCGGTGCGCTGGGACGGTGCCCTCTTCGAGGAAGGCGCGCGCGTGGTCGAGACGAACCTCGGCTATCGGGTGGGCGTGCGCGCGCTCTATGTCGGGCTCGGCTCCCTCGAGCTGGTCGCCTGCCCGGACGAGGCCGCGGTCGCAGCGCTGACCGCGTCGGTGGCCCGGGCCGACCACGCCTGGGATGCGGACGCGTCGCGCCTCGACGCCCTGAGCGCCGCGCGCCTGACGGACGAGGGGGAGCTCTTGCTCGGCGCTGCCACCGCGTCCGGCGCCGACTACTGCGAGCTCTTCTGGACCGTGGGCACCGTGGACGCCCAGGCGAGCGATGGCTTCGAGCTCGCGCGCGCCGCCGCACATCTCGAAGGATGGGTCGACGCGCCGGACGGCGAGCGACGGCCCCTCGACGTGTGGCTCACGGTGGGCGAAGGCGTGCGCGTGCCCCTGGAGGACGCCTGGACGCCGGGCGCGGAGCTGCGGCTGACCACTGCACCTGGCCGCGCCTTCGACGACCTCGCGTTCGACGCGCTCAGCGACGTGGAGATCCTCTTCGAGGTCATCCAGGCCCTCGGCAACGGCTCCCGCGCGCGCTTCGCCGCGCCGCCATGAGACGTCGCGAGCCGGCGGGCCGCCCCCGTGCTAGCCCCCGGCCGTGAGCCTCGTCGTCTTCGAAGACGTGTCCCTGCATCTCGGCGGCAAGCGCATCGTCGAGGGGCTGGGCCTGCGCATCGCCGAAAAGGACCGCATCGGCCTCATCGGGCCGAACGGCTCCGGCAAGACGACCATGCTGCGCATGCTCGCCGGCGAGACGGCGCCGGACGGCGGCTCGATCCGGAGCGCCAAGAACCTGCGCCTAGGCTACCTGCCGCAGGACGTCGGCGTCGACGGCGGGCGCACGCTGCTCCGCCTCGTGCTCGACTCCGTGCCCGGGAAGGCCGACCTCGAGGCGCAGCTCACCGAGGCCGAAGCCGAGCTCGAGCGCCTCAACGCGGACCCGGACCACCCGGAGTACATCGAGCGCGTCACCGAGGTCGGCGGCCGCGTCGGCGAGCTGCACGAGCGCCTGGCGGCCTTCGAGGCCGCCTACTCGGAGCACCAGGCGCTCGCGATCCTCGCGGGCCTCGGCTTCCGCGACGGCGACTCCACCCGCGACGTGGGGGAGCTCAGCGGGGGCTGGAAGATGCGCGCCGTGCTCGCGTCGCTGCTCTTCCAGCGCCCGGATCTGCTGCTCCTCGACGAGCCCACGAACCACCTCGACATGCCGTCGGTGGCTTGGCTGAGCGAGTTCCTGAAGACCTACGACCGCGCCTTCGTGCTCATCAGCCACGACCGCGAGTTCCTGAACGAGCAGATCAACAAGATCGTCAGCTACGAGCCCGAGGGCGTGCGCCAGTACCCGGGCGACTACGTCCAGTACAAGCGCCAGCGCGCCGAGGAGCTCGAGCTGCTGCGCAACCGGCAAAAGAACCTCCAGCGCGAGCGCGAGGAGGCCGAGCGCTTCATCCGCAAGTTCCGGGCGAAGGCGACGAAGGCTCCGCAGGTGCAGTCGCGCATCAAGAAGCTCGAGAAGATGGAGATCATCGAGCTCCCGGACGAGCAGGCGACCATCAACTTCCGCTTCCCGCCGGCCGAGCGCGCGGGCAAGACCGTGCTCGAGGTCGAGGGCCTACGGAAGGCCTACGGCGACCAGGAGGTGCTCCGCGGCGTCGACCTGCGCGTGCAGCGCGGCGAGCGCATCGCGCTCCTCGGCGTGAACGGCGCGGGCAAGACCACGCTGCTGCGGACGCTGGCCGGGGAGATCGAGGCCACCGGCGGGAGCTACCAGTTCGGACACAAGACCAAGGTTGGCTACTACGCGCAGCACCACGCGGACACGCTCGACCGCACCCTCGACGTCTACACCTCGGTGAAGCGGGCCACCGAGGACGCGACGCATCAGCAGGTGCGCGCGGCGCTCGGGGCCATGCTCTTCGGCGACCAGGAGATCGAGAAGAGCGTCGGGGTGCTCAGCGGCGGTGAGCGGGCGCGGGTGGCGCTGGCACAGCTGCTCGTCGAGCCGGGCAACGTGCTGCTCATGGACGAGCCCACGAACCACCTCGACCTCGAGTCGAGCGAGCGGCTCGCCGACGCCCTCGGCACCTTCGACGGGACGCTGCTCTTCGTCAGCCACAACAAGGCCTTCATCCGCGCGCTGGCGCAGACGCTCTGGTTCGTCGAGGACGGCAAGGTCGTCGTGTACCCGGGGACCTTCGACGACTACCTCGAAGCCCGGCGCGTGGAGGGCGGCGAGGTCTCCGCGGCGGCCGGCGGCGAGGCCAAGGGCAAGGCGCGTCCCGACGGGCGGGAAGCCCGGCCGAAGAAGAAGGCGGCGCCGGCGCCGAAGAAGGACGCCAAGGCCGAAGCCGAGGCGCGCCGCCGCAGGCAAAAGAAGCTCAAGCCCCTCGAGCGCCGGTCGGGGGAGCTCGAGAAGACCATCGAGCGCCTCGAGCGCGAGCAGGAAGAGCGCACGACGAAGCTCTCCGACCCCTCGAACGGAGATGCGACGGCGCTGAGCGAAGCGTTCGCCCGCGCCCAGGCCGAGCTCGAGGTGGCCATGGAGAGCTGGAGCGAGGTCCAGGAAGAGCTCGAGCGCCTCCGCGCCACCTGACGCCTCGGCTTCGGGTTCGGAGAGCGGGTGGTCTACCCTCGGCCCGATGCGACTGCTCCGCTCGTCGTCCGCGCTGCTGCTCGCGCTGCTCGCGCTCTCCTGCAGCGAGCTCGGACCCACGGAGCGCGGCGCCCATCGGCCGCGACCCCGCGCGGTGGGCGACACCTGGCCGCTCGCCTTCGCGTTCCCGACGGACGCCGCGGCGACGGCCTTCGCGCAGCGTCATCCCTTGGGCGACGTCTTTCCCGAGGGACGCGACGCCGTGCCCTTCCCCTGGGTGCTGACGTCGGTTCCAGAAGGGCCCGCGCTCCAGCTGCATCGCCAGGACGGCTTGGCCGGTCAGCTGCTCGTCGACGCGGCCCCGCGCAGCGTACGGCCGACCGAGGGCGCGCACTGCGTCGCCGAGGCCGTCGCCGCGGCGCTGACGAACGGCGCCTGGCCCGACTCGGCCTACGAGCGCTTCGCGCTGGCGCGCTGCGGGGTGCTCGCGCTGGGCACGCGCGGATGGACCCGCTCCTTCCCCGTGGCGGCGGGTACGCCGGAGGGCTCCTTGTCCCGGGCGACGCGCGACGCGCTGCGCCGCTTCGTGGAGCGCGCCTTCGCCGAGGAGCGACGGGGCGCGGCGGGTCTCGTGCTGAAGCGGCAGGGCGACACGTTCCGCGCGGTGCTCATCCTGGCGCGCGAGCGCCTCCGGCTGGCGACGCGACGGCCGGTCGCCGGCGAGGACGGGAGCGTGGAGCTTCGCGGTGAGGTGCTC
>CALCTH010000318.1 GCA_937893795.1 uncultured Myxococcales bacterium
GCCCTCATGAGAGCGACGAGCGAAGCCGTCTCGACCGAGGGAGATCCCTCCTTCGGGGTTGCGCCGGAGGCGCTCGGGGCCGCGCGTTGGCTCGCCTGGCGTGCCCTCCGCCGGGGTCGGTTCGAGCTTGCCAAAACACTGCTCCGCGGGTGCGCCGCGCTCGACCCGCACGACGCCTGGACCTGGCGCGCGCTCGCCGCGCTCGGGATGAGGACGCGGGACGTCGACGGCGCGCGCGCCGCGGCCCTCGCAGCCCGGGCGCTGGCGCCGCGCTGTCCCGACACGCGGGCTCTCGTCGACCGCGTCACCTCGCTCGCCCCGGTCGCCGAGGAGGCCTCCTGAGCGCCGCCCCGCCGCTCACCTCGCCCTTCGTCGAGGTCGCCATTCCCGTCGCGCTCCGGCAGCTCTTCACCTATCGAGTGCCCGAGGAGCTCGCGGGACGCCTCCGCCCCGGCGCCCGCGTCGCCGTGCCCTTCCATCGGCGGAAGCTCGCGGCCTTCGTCGTCCGCGGGCGGGAGGCGGCGCCCGAGGGCGTCACGCGCGTGTTCCGCGTCGCGGGCCTTCTGGAAGAGGAGCCCATCTTCCCCGCCGAGCTCTTCGCCTTCCTCGAGGAGGCGGCGCGCTATTACCTGCACCCGCTGGGCGAGGTGCTCCGGGCGGCCGCGCCCGCGCTGCCGACGGGGGCGCTCCGGCGGCTCAAGGCGGGCGGCTTCCTCGCCACGGGCGAGACGCTGCCCGGCCGAAAGGTCGCGCACGTGAAGGCGCTCTTCGCGACCCGCACCGAGAGCGAGGCGCCGGGACGCCTCGGGACCAGGCAGCGGGCGTTGCTCACGGTCCTCGAGGAGCGGGGCGAGGAGGTGCCCCTCGCCGAGCTCCGCGCCCATGTCCGCGAGGCGCGCAGCGTGCTCCGCGGCCTCGCGGACAAGGGCCTGGTCGTCCTCGAAGAGCGGGAGACCCTGGCCGATCCCTTCTTCGGCAAGCCCGTGGCCCGGGAGCCACCTCCTAAGCTTCGGCCCGCGCAGGCGCACGCGACGGGGGTGCTCTGCCGGGCGCTCGGAGAGGAGACGCCGGGCGCTTTCCTGCTCCACGGCGTCACGGGCTCCGGCAAGACCGAGGTCTACCTACGGGTCATCGCCGAGGCGCTGGAGCGAGAGCGCGGGGCGCTGCTCCTCGTACCGGAGATCGCGCTCACGCCGCAGCTCGTGCATCGCTTTCGCGCGCGCTTCGGCGACGCGCTGGCCGTGCTCCACAGCGCGCTCGGGGAGCGTGAGCGGGACGATGCGTGGCGCCGTCTCCGTCGCGGCGAGCTGAAGCTGGCCGTCGGGGCGCGCTCGGCGCTCTTCGCCCCGGTGCCGGAGCTCGGCGTGCTCGTCGTCGACGAGGAGCACGACGGGTCTTTCAAGCAAGAGGAGGGCTTCCGCTACCAGGCGCGCGACATGGCTCTCTTCCGTGCCCAACGTGCTGGCGCGCTCTGCGTGCTCGGGAGCGCGACCCCCAGCCTCGAGACCTTCGAGCGCGCCCGGCAGGGGCGCCTGGGGCACTTGAGCCTGCCCGAGCGCGCCACGGCGCAGGCCCTGCCGCCCGTGGAGATCGTGGACATGCGCCGGCAGCGGAGGACCCCCTCGGGCCACGCGCTCCTGAGCGGGCCGCTCGACGGCGCCATCCGCAACTGCCTCGACGCGGAGGACCAGGCCATCCTCTTCTTGAACCGCCGCGGCTTCGCGCCGAACGTACGCTGCACGAGCTGCGGCGAGGCCGTCGAATGCCCGACCTGTTCGGTCACGCTCACCGAGCACCGCCGCCAGGGCGTGCTGCGCTGCCACTACTGCGACTACGCGCAGCCGCGGCCGGACCGCTGTCCCTCGTGCGGGGCGGACGCGCTCGAGTCCCTGGGGCTCGGCACCGAGCAGCTCGAGGGCATGCTGGCCGAGCGCTTCGCGCCAGCGCGCGTGGCGCGCCTCGACCGCGACGTGGCGACGGGCAGGTCCGTCGAGGCGGTGCTCGAGCGCCTCCGCCGGGGAGAGATCGACCTGCTCGTGGGCACCCAGATGGTCACGAAGGGGCACGACGTACCCGGCGTGACCCTCGTGGGGGCCGTGCTCGCCGACCAGAGCCTGGCCTTCCCCGACTTCCGCGCCGCCGAGCGAACGTTTCAGCTGCTGAGCCAGGTCGCGGGGCGTGCGGGACGCGGGGAGCGCCCCGGCCGCGTGCTCTTTCAGACCTTCCTTCCCGAGCACGCGGCGATCCGCGCCGCCGCTGCGCACGACTACGAGGCGTTCTTCACGAGCGAACGCGACGAGCGCGAGGCCCTCGGTTATCCGCCCTTCGGGCGCATGGTGGCGGTGCGCGTCGACGCGGCGGATGAAGCCCGGGCCCGGCATACCGCCGACGAGCTGGCGCGCGTCGTTCGGGGCCTCGCGGTGCACCGCAGCGGCGATGTGATGGTCCTCGGTCCCGCCGCGGCCCCCATCGCGCGGCTCCGCGGCCGCTATCGCTTCCGCTTTCTTCTCCGGGGCCGCCAGCTCCGCCCGGTGCGACACGCGGCCCAGGCCGTCGCCGCGCGCATCGACGCGGGCATCGGGAATGCGCGCGCCGTCGTCGACGTCGACCCCGTGAGCATGCTCTAGCCATCGCGGGCTCCCGGCTCCGTGCCCCTGCCCCTGCCCATGCCCCTGCCCGACCCGTCCTGCACCTGAGCCGTTCTCCGTTCCCGTCTCCGTCTCCGTTCCCGTCTCCGCCCCCCCCCCCCCCCGGCCCAACCCACCCCCACACAAAGAGGGGTTACCGCGGGGGGCCCAAGAATATACCCAACGCACACAGCCCC
>CALCTH010000319.1 GCA_937893795.1 uncultured Myxococcales bacterium
CGCGGCACCGGCGCGGGCCAGCCGCCGCGCGGCCGCGAGCGCGCGGACCGGACCGTCGAAGCATGCGAGCTGGGCGCCCCGCCAGATGCGTGCGGCACCCTCCTCGTCGAGGATCCGCGTCGCCTCCGCGTGCGCGCTTCCCGTCGCCACCACCGTCGTCAAGAAGCTCGGCGCCTCGTCCGGGCGCGCTGGCTGCATCTCGTGACGGCGTATGGCGGCGAGCAACGTGTCCTCGCGGCCGATGACGGGCAGGTGGTCTTGCCCGGGCACCTCGATGAGCCGCGCTCCGGGGACGTGCTCGGCCAGAAAGCGGGCGTTGCCGATGTCGAACATCGAGTCGCCTTCGCTGTGGAGGATCGCCGTTGGGACCCTCACGGCGGGGAGCACCGAGCGCACGTCGATGGCGCAGTTCATGGCCAAGAGATCCTTGGCGGCGCCGGGGCTCGCTCCGGTTCGCTCGGCGAGGCTCGCCCACCGTACCCAGTCGGCGTCGTCCGCGCGCGTCGCGGAGAGGGCCGAGACCGTGCGCCCGGCGCCCCAGGAGCGGTCGATGTACCCCGCGAGACCGTCTTGTTGCGCGCGGCTCCATCCCCAGGGGTAGCCCGGCGCCGCCGTCATGCGGGCGAAGCCCCCGACGAGCACGAGGCCCCGGGTGCGCGCGGGGAGGCTCGCCGCGAAGAGCAGGGCCAGCGGAACGCCCTCCGAGTAGCCGAGGAGCGTCGCCTCGTCGATCCCCGCGGCGTCCAACACGGCGCGGAGGTCGTCCATGCGCTGCTCGAGGGTCGGCAGGCGCTTGACGCGATCGCTGAGCCCCGTGCCCCGCTTGTCGAAGAGCACCAGGCGCCGGCCGGCGCTCAGCCGCGCGATATGGCGCCGCATGTCCGCGTCGTCGCCCCAGGCGTCCATGGGGAACACCCAGGCGTTGATGACCACGAGGGCCGAGGGGCCCTCGCCGAGGACCCGGTAGGCCAGGTGTACGTCACCGTTCTTCGCGTAGCGCGGTGGGGGCAGCGGTTCCGGAGTCGACGCCGGGGCCGGCGCGCTGAAGCGGTAGCCGCGCTTGGGTACGGTGACGATGAGCCTCGCGCCACGCCCTCCGAGCGCCTTGCGGGCGAGGCTCACGGCCCGCTCGACGGAGCTCTCCGTCACGTGCGTCTCGGGCCAGACCTCGTCGAGCAGCTCGCGTTTCGAGACCACGCGCCCCGCGCGCTCGACGAGGAAGGTCAGCACCGCGAGCACCTGCGGTTGGACGGCCCGTGGCTCCCCGGCGACGCGGAGCTCCCCCGCGTCCGTGTCGAGCTCGACGTCGCTGAAGCGGTGCACCGTCATGGCCGTCGGCGGAGCCTACCGCGGCGATACCGGCGCTCTCCGACGTTCGCCGGAACCGGCGACCCCCAGCTCGCCGGGCTCCAACCCTGCTGTGCCGCGACGTGGAGAGGGCGCGCGCCGCGAGCCCATCGGACTCCAGGTCGCCGAGGAGCAGCGCATCGAAGGCCAGCGGCGCGTCTTCGTCCGCGACGGAGCTTCCCGGGATGGCTAAAGGGAAGGAGCGACCGTGCCCCGAGACCCGGACAGCGAACGACCGGCGCTGGAGTCGATCCGCAGGGCGGCCACCTTCCGGCGCTGGTACTGGCTGAAGAGCGAGCTCGTCGCCTTCGCGAGGTCGAAGGGGCTGCCGACGGCGGGCAACAGGCCGGAGCTCACGGAGCGTATCGCTCACTGGCTTTCCGCGGGCGAGGTGAAGCCGCCGGAGCGTCGCGTCGCGACGTCGCGCTTCGACTGGCGGCGCGAGGAGCTGACGCCGGAGACCCTCATCACCGACAGCTACCGGAACACGCGCAACATGCGCGCGTTCATGAAGACCCACGCGGGTACGCGCTTCGCCTTCAGCAACGAGTTCATGGCGTGGATGCGGGCGAACAGCGATCGGACCCTCGCCGACGCCGTACGCGGCGGCGAACGGGTCTCTTCCTTTCGGGTCGCGGTGCGAACGAGGAAGAAGCTAGGAATCCGACGTTCAGGACGCGAGTGTCGGAATCGACATTCGTGATATCTTTTACGACATGAGACGAGTG
>CALCTH010000320.1 GCA_937893795.1 uncultured Myxococcales bacterium
CCTTCCTGGTGGGCGGGCGTACGGAGGAGTGCCTGAGCGACCTCGGCTTCGGGCTCTGCGGCTCCGGCGTTCAGGCGGCCTTCGTGGCGCGCTACGAACGCTGACGCGCGCCGGTCGCCCAATGGGACGCTAGGGGCCGTGCGCGTCGGGCACGCGGCTCGTGAACCGGTGCGCACGACGCGGGCCCGCCATCATTGGCCCGACGGCTTTCATCCACGCATGGAAATGGGCCGTCTCCTTGTGCGCGGTCTGCGCCTCCTGCGAGCGGTAAGCCTCCATCAGGACGAACTCCGTGGGGTTCGCCTCGGACTGAATCAGCTCGAAGCGCGCGACGCCCGGCTCCTCCACGCTGTGGCGCGCATTCTCGGCCGTGGCGCCGACGAAGGCCTCGAGGCTCTCGGGTTTCACTCGAATGTGGACGTGAACGTGGATCACGGGGCTGTCCTCTCCGCGGGGAGCTACCACGGGTGCGTCGAGCCGCCCGATGGGTAGAAGTTCCCGCCGTCCTCGAGCGTAGCGACCCGGAAGCACGTTCTCGATCCTCCCCGCACGGACGAATCCACGATTCGAGCATTGACCGCGACCGGCCGTGCCGGAGACACCTGGGCGTGGGGTCGACTGCGGAGCCGGCGGGGCCCTCTCCACGCGCACGTGTGGGGGGTCGCGGCGCCGCGCCTGGCCATGACCAGCACAGGAGATTGCCGATGAACAAGCCGAACGAGACCGCCGGGAAGTGCCCGGTGCTTCACCCGCCGACGCGCGCGCGGGCTGCCACGCAGGCTCAGCACTGGTGGCCGAACCAGCTCAACCTGAAGATCCTCAGCCAGAACGCGCCGGGTGTGCGCCCCCTCGGGCCCGACTTCGACTACGCGGCGGAGTTCGCGAAGCTCGACCTCCCCGCGGTGAAGCAGGACCTCACGGCCCTGATGACGGACTCGCAGGAGTGGTGGCCAGCAGACTACGGCCACTACGGCCCCTTCTTCATTCGCATGGCGTGGCATAGCGCCGGCACCTATCGCATCGCCGACGGTCGCGGCGGTGCCATGGCCGGTGGGCAGCGTTTCGCTCCCCTCAACAGCTGGCCCGACAACGGCAACCTCGACAAGGCGCGGCGCCTGCTCTGGCCCATCAAGCAGAAGTACGGGAACAAGCTCTCCTGGGCCGACCTGATGATCCTCGCGGGCAACGTCGCCCTCGAGTCCATGGGCTTCGAGACCTTTGGCTTCGGTGGCGGCCGCGCCGACGTCTTCGAACCGGAAGAGGACATCTGGTGGGGGCCGGAGACGGAGATGCTCGGGGACGAGCGCTACTCCGGCGACCGCGAGCTTCACGGGCCCCTCGGCGCCGTGCAGATGGGCCTCATCTACGTGAACCCGGAGGGCCCCAACGGTCAGCCGGACCCGCTCCGCTCGGGCCGCGACATTCGCGAGACCTTCGCGCGCATGGCCATGAACGACGAGGAGACCGTCGCGCTCACGGCCGGCGGCCACACCTTTGGCAAGATGCACGGCGCTGCGCCGGACTCGCACCTCGGCCCGGAGCCCGAGGGCGCCGACGTCGAGCTGATGGGCCTCGGCTGGAAGAACGACTTCGGCACGGGCGCGGGCGGCGACGCCATCACCAGCGGCCTCGAAGGCGCCTGGACCACGTCGCCGACGACCTGGGACAACGGCTACTTCGACGTGCTCCTCGGCTACGAGTGGGAGCTCACCAAGAGCCCCGCTGGCGCGCACCAGTGGCGGCCCACGGACCGCGCCGCCGACGACACCGTGCCGGACGCGCACGACCCCTCGAAGCGGCACGCGCCGGTGATG
>CALCTH010000321.1 GCA_937893795.1 uncultured Myxococcales bacterium
CTCGAGGGACGCCGCGGCGCGCGTGAGCGTGGGGTGGTCGACGACGCAGCCCGCCATGCTCGCGGGCCGCTGTGTCCCGCGCTGCCAGCTCCCGAGACGGGCGCGACCGGCCCCCCCGAAGGCGATGCGCTTGGCCGAGAGCCGGTAGCCGAGCTCCGCCGGCGGCGCCTCGAGCGGCGCCACCTCGAGGCCGTGCGTCACGCGGAGCATCGCCCGCTTGAGCTCCCGCTGCGCGGGCTCCTCGAGCGTGATGAGCGGGCAGCCCCCGCAGCGCCCGCCGGCCCGCGCGCTCTCGATGCAGGGGCTCTCCCGCCGCGCCGGGCTGGCCTCGTGGACCGCTTCGAGCGTGGCGAACGCGCGCGCCCTCTGACGTGCGACGGCGTCGATGCGCACGCCCACGTGCTCCCCGGGAAAGGCCCCGGGCACGAACACCTCACGGTCTCCGTGCGTCGCGATGCCGTCGCCGGACGCGCTGGAGGCCGTGACGTGAAGCGCGAGGCGCTGACCGGCGCGAAGGCTCATGAGCGCGGTTCGGCGGTGTCGGGGTCGGAACCGGGGTCGGAACCGGGGACGGGCACGGAACCGGGAATGGCGTCGAAGGTGGAACCGGGAACGGCGTCGAAGGCGGAACCGGGAACGGAGTCGGAGTCGGACACGGGCGCCGGGGGCTCCGTGTTCGCGGTGGGGGTCGTCCGCCGGATCACCAGCACGCACAGCGCGCACACCGCCCATCCGACCGGAAGCGCCCACAGCGGCGGGGGCTCGCCGAGGTCCGTCTCGAGGGCGCGGACGGCGAGCACGGCGACGGCGTTGTTCGCGATGTGGGCCACGATGGTGGGCCAGGTCGAGTCGGCGCGCAGGGCGACCCACGCGAGGAAATAGCCCACCGGGACCACGCCGATGACGTGATGCGGGTCGGCGTGGATCAGGGCGAAGGTGATGGCGCTGACGTGCAGCGCGAGCGCGCGCCGGCGGAGGGAGCGCTGGATGAGGCCACGGAAGAGGATCTCCTCCGTGAAGCCCGGCGTGACCGCCATCATGAAGAGAAGCAACGCGAGCGGGACGTCCGCCTTGGCGAGCGCGTCGAGGCCCTCGAGCGAGCCGATGGACCAGTCCGGGGCGACCTCCTGCAGCCACCGCACGAGCGCGTCCGAGGTCGGCCCGAGCGCGAGCACGCCGAGGGACCCTGCGACGAAGGTTGCGGGGTGGGCGCTGCGGAAGCCGAGCCCCTCCTTGATGTCGGCGCGGTTGAGGCGCGCGATGACGAAGGGGCCGATGAGCATCACGAGCGACTGGCCGAGGAGGCTCAGACCCACGATGGGCAGGTTGGTCATCAGCGCGCGCTGCGCCGCCTCCGGGTCCGAGAGCGTCGCCGGGTCGATGTCGCCACGGGCGATGGCGATGGCAAAGCCCACCATGGCCATGACCAGCGCTGCCCCGATCGCCAGGAAGAAGAGAATCACGGCCCCCACGAGGGCCCAGAGCGCCGGGATGCGGGCCCGGCGCGGCGCGGTCGGTACGGCCATGGCTCAGAACACGTAGCGCAGATAGAGGTCGCCGTGGATGCCGACGGCGACCTCCCCGTCGAAGCCCTGGAGCCCGTCGTAGACCCGGGCTCCGCTCACGAGCCCGATGGAGGCGTGGGGGTTTCGCAGGTGCCAATCGAAGCCGAGCTGCCCGCCGTAGGCGAGCCCGGCATCGTCGGCTTGGCCGAGGCCGTAGGTGCGGAGCACGTCGCTCAGAGCGAGGCCCACGCCGACCTCGCCGCCCAGCCAGAGCGCGGCGCGCGCCGTGAGGTCGATCTGCGCGCGCACTTCGGCGAAGAAGCCGACGACCTCGAACACCGTGGCGCTCGGCGGCGCCGGCGCGTCCGTGCGATGCATGGACCCTTCGACGGAGGCCGCGACCCAGAGCCAGCGGAGCAGCTCGTAGCCGAAGGTGAAGCGGAGATGCGGCCCCGGACGCGAGAGCCGTCCGACGCCGCCGGAGAAGCCCCGGGCCCCGGCGTGAAGCTCCAGGAAGAAGCCATGGCGGTAGAGGTCCCGGCCCGGGGCGATGGCCTCCGGAGGGAGGCGCTCGACGTCGAGGCGCGTGGGGTCCGGGTCCTCGGTCTGCCGCCCGGGGGCGAGGCCCTCGCCCGCGCCCTCCGGCTGCGCCGCTACCGGCGTCGCGGCGAGAAGCGAGGCGGACACGACCCAGAGCGTGAAGACGGCGCGCACCAGGCCCGACGCTACGCCGGCCGGGCTCAGGGCGCCATCATTCCCGAAGGGAAGAAGAGCACCGGGTCCGGGACCTCCCAGGCGCGGCTCGGGCTCACGATGCGGTCCGCCTCGTCCCGCAGCCGGAAGGTGAGCTCCGCCACCACGTTACCGCCGCCCGTGGACAGGAGCCCGGCCCGGAGCCCCACGAGCGCCGGCACGATGCGCGGGATGAAGGGGAGCGCGCGCGGGTCCGTCGACGATTGGTTGTCCGGATGCACGAGGCGATTCGGGTTCGTCACGCGCGGGTCGACGACCGTCGCGAGGTCGACGGTGATCTCGTCCACGAGCTCCTCGCGCACGGTCCCGGTACGACGCTCGAAGGGCTCCAGCACGAGCACCTCCTCGAACTGGTGGAACTCCGAGATCACCTCGTCGTCGTCGATGACGAAGCCGGGCACGTACTCGTGGAATTCGTTGAGGCCGTCCAGGGTGAAGGTGACCCGCCGCGTGGCGTCGTCGAGGTTCGTGATCGTGTAGTCGACCTCGATGAAGTACTGGCCCCGGCGCACCCAGGGCCGACGGGGAAAGGGGAGGTCCTCGGCGTCCATGGCGAGCGAGGCCAGCTGCGCCTCGCTCGGCGTCCGCAGCGGGAAGAGGAAGCGCTCCTCGACGAGGAAGAGGGAGGTACCCTCGGCTTCCACGAAGGCCGGCGTATCGCTGGTCAGCGCGAAGGCCAGGACCCCGTTGCCCTCCCCGACGAAGACCTGGTCGGCGCAGCCCGCGGCGAGCGCGAGTGTGAGAAGGGCCACGCAGAAAAGGGAGGGCGGTCGAGGCATCACTACGGCCTGCTCAGCCTAGCAGTCCGACGGCTCGCCGCGTGGACCGGCGACGGGAGTGAAACCTCGAGCCCTTCCCTTCGTCCATGCGGCCGCCGGCGTTTCGTGGCGTTTCCGGGCCCCAAATGGGAAGGTCTCGCCGCCCGCCTCCCGGCCGGCGTGGAAGGACCCACCATGACGCGCGTCAGTCTCGCTCTCGGACTTCTTCTCCTCGGCGCCTCGACGGTGTCCGCGCAGCAGGACCCCTTTGCGCAGCCCCAGCAGCAACCGCAGCAGCAGCCGCCGCCGCCGCCGCCGCCGGGCGCCGTGCCGGTGCAGCAGCAGCCCGCGCCGCTGCCG
>CALCTH010000322.1 GCA_937893795.1 uncultured Myxococcales bacterium
GCTTGAGGAACACGTCTTCGAGGCTGCTGCGCCGCACGAGGCTCGACTCGGGGACCAGCTCTCGACGGTGGAGTTCGGACAGCGCCGCCTCGCCGTCGTCGGGCCGGCCGTCGGCGTCGCGCTGGCGCTCGCGGCGCGGACGTCTCCGGGCACGGTACGCGCCAGCCGCGTCGTCCGGGACCTGGTGCCCGGCGCAGAGCTCTCCTTCACCCCGCTCGACGGTGGCGAGGACCTGCAGCTCGACGACGTCTGAAGGGCGCGTCGCGGCGTGCCGTGTCCGCAATCAGCCATCGCTAAGGTCGCGACAAGGACCTTAGCGCGGCCGCTTCCTAAGCCTCGGGACATCCCCAGAGGAAAGGAGATTCGCCATGCGCACGTCCCTCGCTACGCCGAAGAACCCCCACCCCCGCGCCGTCTCGCCCGGACGAACGTGGACCGTCGACCGCCGCTTTCGCGGCCCCGCCGCGAGCGCCAACGGTGGCTATGTCGCCGGGCTCTTCGCCGAAGAGATCGGAGGCTGCGAAGTGACGCTGGTCGCGCCGCCGCCCCTCGACGTCCCCCTCCACATGACGCGCGGCGGGGACCGGGTGGTGCTCGAGACGAGCTGCGGCGCCGCCGTGGCCTACGCGACCGCGGGCGAGCCGACTGCGCCGCCGCCGGCGCCCGTCAGCTTCGAACGGGCTTCCGCGGCCTCGGCTCACTTCGTCGGCCACGCGCGCCACCCGCTCCCGGAGTGCTTCGTCTGCGGTACGAGGCGGGAGGCCGCGGACGCGCTCACCATCTTCAGCGGTCGAGAGGGGGGCGCCGACGTGGGCCCCCTCTACGCACCGTGGATACCCGGGCGCGGGCTCGCCCTGCCCTTCTGCGACCTCGTCGCGACGCGCTACCTGGTCGCGGCGCTCGACTGCCCCGGTGGTTGGGCGTGCCTCGGTTCGCGGCCCGTGACCATGCTGCTCGGTCGCATGGCGTTTCGCATCGTCGACGCGGTGCACGTCGGAGAGCGCTGCGTGGTCGCGGGCGCCTTCCAGGGCCGGGACGGCCGAAAGAACCGGGCCCTCAGCGCCCTCTATGGCGAAGACGGGCGCCTCGTCGCCCACAGCCAGCAGACCTGGATCGAGGTCGCACCGAAGCGAGCCGACCATGCCTGACGCCCGCACCGCTCCCGCGTGCGCGCGGCTGCAGGCCTGACGTGGGAGGACCGCAGGAGAGTCGGTGCGGGGCGGCAGCTCCCGGTGGCGCCACGGACGCGTGCGAGCGCGAAGGCCGCGGAGCTCCAGGGGCACCGTGCCTGGGACGGGTTCTCTGCTCGCGTTCCGAGCCCGTCGGCGGTCTACGGGTTCCGTCGATCCGCGGCTACCCTTCTCTCGAGGGGGGGCATGCAGAGAGCGAGGGGCCGGCTCGGCCTGTGGATTCTGACGGCGGTCGCGGGGGCGGGACTCGGCTGCGAGCCCAGGCAGGACGTCACGAACGTCACCATCCGCGTCGAGGGCGATGGGACCGGCGCCGGTCGCGTGTGTACGGATGGCCGGGGCATCGACTGCCTCCTCGATGGACCCGGCGCGGGCACCGGCTCTTGCTCTCGGCGGGGGACCGGCGGAGCGGAGCGACTCGAACGTTCGCGGGGGTGGGAGAATCCGCAGCATGAGGCAGGCCATCGGAAAGGCGCGGCGCGCGGAGTTGCGAGCGCGCTGGGACGCGCTGCGGTCCACCTGCTCCTTGGAGCGCGAGGGCCAAGCCGTCATGGAGACCGTCGCGCGTTGGGACTGGCATGCGCGACCGGCGCGCTCCTTCGTTCCTGGGTGGGAGCGGCTGGACCCGAGCTCGCACGGCGAGAAGCTCGCGAGTCCTCCGGAGCGCCCGCGCTTCGACATGGAGGCGTATGGCTTCGACCTGGAGGGTTCACTGGTGGCCGTGCGCACGTTCTTCGACGCCGCCGACGCCGTGCTCAAGGTGCGCTGGGAGAGCGACGCGTCCGGAAGCCGCTGGCTCGAGTTTCGTGAGGGCGGCTCTCTCCGAGCCGAGCATCGGGTGATACTGGACGTGGCGGGCCGCCGTCACCGTTACGCCCAGCTCGCGAAGACTCGCTACGAAGAGTGGAGCTATCGCTACGAAGACGAGCGACTCACCCTCATCGAGTGCAACGACGGCGAATGGCGGTCCCGCCGGCCCACGCGATCGACGCGGCGCTATCGCTTCGTCCACGGCGATATCGGTGTCTCGCAGGTCGTCCTCGAGCGTCGAGGCGACGAGCGCGTGCTGTGGTTGCGGCCGGTCCGCGAGGACGCACCAGACGTCGCGGCGCTGACCGCCTCCCTGCAGACAGGCCTTGCCGCGGCGCTCCGCGCGCTTCGCGAGCGCACCAAGGGGCAGAAACTCTACTACGTAGCGCTGACTACGAACGAGGAGGCTACGAGCGTCTCGCTCTCGGGCTGCACCGAAGAGGCGCTGGCCGAGACGTCTAACCCGCTTCGCTGCTCTTACGCCGACTCCCCCCATTGCGACGTCGGAGCCGCCGCCTTGGCAGTCGCCTGCGGCCAGCTTCGCCGGCACGCCTCGACCTCGAGGGGCCAGTCCTGCCCCGCCGTCGAGGAGCGTATCGAGTCGATGCTAAGCGCCATGGAAAGCCTGGATGCGCGGGGACTCTTCGGGCGCGGCGCCGCGCGCCGGCGCCTTCTGGTGGCCGTCGAGGTGATGCCGCCGGTGCCCGCGAACACGGCCCGTGTGCGGCGCCTAAACCCCGAGGGAGGCCCGCTGCTCGACGCGTGGCTAAGGGACGTCGCCGAGTCGCCGTGAGGCGGGCCGAGGCTCCAGCGCGAGCGCCCTTCCGTGGGCCAACCCCAGCCGGTCGACGCGCGCGTGGGCGCCGTAGAAGAGCACGCTGCCGAAGATGCCTTGGCGGACGGTGCGCATGAGCACGGGACCGCAGTAGAGCAGGGCACCGACGACGTGGCGGCGCGCCTCCGAGGGTCGACCACTGGCGGCGAAGAGCCCCGCCGCGACGTTGGCCCAGTAGTGGTAGGTATCGCCGAGCGCATCCCCGCCGCGTGCGTCGTCGGGGTGAAAGGGCGCAATGGCGCGGCCGCGAGCGAGTCGTTCGTCGAGGCTCAGCGCGAGATCCGGGTGCAGGCGTGCGTCGCGACCCCGCGCCAGCACGCGAGTGGCCGTGTGCAGGCCGAGCACCGCGTCGAAGAGCCGTCCCTCGGCGAGCCCGAGCGCCCGCACGAGCTGGGCGGGCACCGTCAGCGCGCGGTGCCCCTCGAAGGCCCGGAGGATTCGAAGCGCGAGCTCGGGTCGGAAGATCCGCGACTCCACGGCTTCGCCGTGATCGTCCACGAAGGAGACGAGCCCGGTCAGAAGCGCCACTGCGGAGGTGTGTGCTGCGCGGCAGCTCGCCCGCGATGCCACGCGGGCCAACGCGCGCCCGAGCGCGGCGCCCGGGGGATTGGTCCGCGATTGCGGCATCGAATCGACGTGCGCCGCGTAGCGCTGGAAGCCGGGCATCGCCGGCGATGTGGCGACCGCATGGAGCGCGACGGCGAGACGTCGGGCCCGGCTCATGCGCGCTCTCCGAGAAGGCGAGCCCGCCACACCTCGACGCCCCAGCCCACCTCGCCCTCGGAGCCGAGGCCGTACTTCGCGAGCTCCGCCTCGAGCGTGCCCTGCAGCCCGTGGGCGAACATGCGCCAGTTGCTGAGGCCGGCGAGCACCGGGTGCTCCAACGTCGCCGGTTTGCGCCCCTCGATGAGGTAGTGGCCGGCGAAGGCCCAGCCGTAGCCAGCGACCACACCCAAGACGACGAAGCCCGGGCGCAACGTCAGCACGCCCGCGATGACGCAGAGGTCTCCCGCGTCGTGATAGGCGCGGTTCTTCCGGTCGAGATGATGCGCGAGATAGCTCGGCCAATAGGCGTCGAGGCGGCGTTTGAGCGTTCGGAGCACACGCCCAAGACGCGGCGCGCCATCGCGACCCTTCCCGCGACGCATCGCGCACAGCCCGCGGCGTCTCTACGGTGAGCAGGGGGGACCCCGGAGATGCGCCGCGAGTGGAGGTCGCAGCGCCGGGCTGCAACTGCCCTGCTCGAGGCGGGGCTAGTCGCGCTCCGCGTACCCGATCGAACGCATCCGATCCAGATCGGCGATGAAGACCTCGAGCTTCTCGTCGAAGCGGCCCCGGCGCATGGACAAAGCGGCGCCCGAGCTTTCTTCGTCGCGCACCTCGGGTTGGTGCACGGTGGCGCCGATGAAGCCAACCCCCTGGCCCTTCCTTCGAGCCCCCTCCCAGTGCGGGTCCACCATGCAGGTAAGCCAAATCTCGAAGCCCCAGCTCTCCTTCACGGACCGGAGCTTCCACATCTCATCGGCCCACCACTCGAGCCCGTCAGTAACGATTTGAACTTGCTCCCAACCTGATTCACTCAGGGCCTCGATGAGCAGCTTCTTGTAGGAGCTCATTGGTCCACCGGCCTCTCGATCTATCGTCAGCAAGTCGCGGTGGGAGCTGTGGCTCGTTCGCGCCGGCCGACGCCCTGCGAACCGGTGGGTTCCTTCCGACCGTGCTCGCCTCCCTCCCGTGCCGGTGTCGGGCGGTCACAGGGCCTCGTCGCCGGGCGCATACTCGTGCGGCCCCGGTCCGCTCCGCTTGATCTTCCAGAGCCGGCGAATCTCCCTCGCGCGGATGCCCGGCGTCGCTTCCGCGACCGCGCGCGAGATGCGCGCGTACTGGTTCTGGGGCAGCGACGCC
>CALCTH010000323.1 GCA_937893795.1 uncultured Myxococcales bacterium
AGAAGGCGGCCCGGTTAGGGGCCGCCTTCAAGCATGGGTGCGGGGGCAGGATTTGAACCTACGACCTTCGGGTTATGAGCCCGACGAGCTACCAGACTGCTCCACCCCGCGCTGAGGAGGCGAGAAGCTACCCCAACGGCTGGGGGTGTCAAGCTCGCATGACCGGAAAGTGAGGCTGAGGCACTTTCGTAAGCGATGATGAGTACTTAGCCGTTCTGGCGTCGTTTGGCGGGGTTCAGGTAGCGCTTCTTCAGGCGCTCGAGCTCCTTGCCCGTCAGCGGGCGGTAGCGGCCCGGCCGAAGGCCCTCCGTCGTGATCTCCGCGAAGCTCAGCCGGGACAGGCGCATCACCCGGTGGCCGATGGCGTCGCCCATGCGGTGGATCTGCCGATTCTTCCCCTCGAAGAGCGTCACGTGTACCCACGTCACGCGCTCCTCGGTGCGCTCCACGTAGACCTCCGCGGGCCGAGTCACGTAGCCGTCGTCCAGCCGCACGCCGTTCCGGAGCTTGTCGAGCTCCGGCACGTCGAGGTGCCCCGCCATCTTCGCCAGGTATTGCTTGGGCACCCCGCTCCCCGGCCGCAGCAGCGCCTCGCTCATGGCGCCATCGTTCGTCAGGAGGAGCACGCCGCTCGTGTGATAGTCGAGGCGGCCCACGGGGAAGACCCGCTCGGGCACCGCCTTCATCAGCTGCCCGACCGTCTCCCGGCCCTCCGGGTCGTCGAGCGTGCTCACCACCGCGCGCGGCTTGTTGAGCACCAGGTACACGGGCTTTTCCGCTACCAGGCGCCGGCCGTCGACCTCCACCTTGTCCTTGCGCGGGTCGACCTTGGTCCCGAGCTCGCGGACGACCCTTCCATTCACCCGCACGCGCCCATCCGCGATGAGCGTCTCGGCCTTGCGGCGGCTCGCCACGCCCGCCTGGGCGATCACCTTCTGAAGCCGCTCCTGCGCCACGGGCCGCAGCCTACGCGTCCTCCGCCGGCGCGTCTCGCCCTTCGCAAACCTGCCGTCACCGCCGTTTCGCGCCCCAAATTCCGGGTCCCGGAGCGCGGGGGCACGTTTCAGCTCTGTTGCATCGTCGAAAAAAGGGTCTTCACGCCTTCCCCCTGTCTTGTTTTCGTCGAGGGTTTCCCGACACTCTCCTCTCGCGGTCAGGTTGGCGTCATTAGGGGGGCGCACGCGATGGAGTTCCACATCCTCAGCTTCGAGGGGCCCGACGGCTACAGCCGAGCGGGCGGTATCGCGACCCGCATCACCGGACTGACCGAAGCCCTCGCGGGTGCGAGCCAGCCGACGCACCTCTGGTTCGTCGGTGACCCGGGGCTTCCCGGCCACGAGGAGAGCCAGGGCGTCCAGCTCCACCGCTGGTGCCAGTGGCTGAGCGCGCATCACCCCATGGGCGTCTATGACGGCGAGGAGCCCAAGGCCGACGACTACGCGCGCTCGCTGCCGCCCTTTCTCCTGCAGCGCCTCGAGGACCGGCTTCGCCGTGGTGAACGCGCGGTGGTCCTCGCCGAGGAGCACCACACGGTCCACGCCGTGCGGCACCTCGACCATCTGCTCCGCGAGCGTGGCCTTCGGGACCGCGTCGCGATTCTCTGGAACGCGAACAACACCTTCGGCTTCGACCGCATCGATTGGCCGGCCCTCGGCCGCGCCGCGACGATCACCACGGTGAGCCGCTACATGCGGCAGTGGATGCGGGAGCGCTGCGGCGTGGACCCGCTCGTCGTCGCCAACGGCCTCGGCGCCGACGCCTTCGACGAGGTGGACGAAGACACGGTCCGGCTCCTTCGCGGCCGCGCCGCCGGACGCACGCTCCTCGCGAAGATGGCCCGCTTCGACCCGGACAAGCGCTGGCTCATGGCCGTCGACGCGGTGCGGGACCTGAAGACCCGCGGCCGACGGCCCCTGCTCGTCGCGCGCGGCGGCTTCGAGGCGCACGGCCATGAGGTCGTCGGCCGCGCGCTCGCCAGCGGCCTGAACATCGAGCGGCGGAAGATCTTCGGCGGCACCGAGGGGCTCGTCGCGGCCCTCGCGGACACCGACGGCGTCGACCTCCTGCTCCTCGACTCCCACGTCGACGGGCCGGCCAAGCGCCTGCTCTTCCGCACCATGGACGCCGTGCTCGCCAACAGCGCGCACGAGCCCTTCGGCCTCGTCGGCCTCGAGACCATGGCGGCGGGCGGCGTCGCCTGCACCGGCCTGAGCGGCGAGGACTACGTGCAGCCCGGCTCGAACGCCGTCGTGGTGCAGACCGACGATCCGCGGGAGCTCTCGTCGAGCCTCGAGCGCCTCGCGTCCCGTCCGGACGAGGCCCGCGCGCTGCGCGACGAAGGGACGCGGACGGCCAAGCTCTACGCCTGGCCCTCCATCGTCGAGCGTGCGCTCATGCCGCGCATCCAGCTCGCCGTCTGAGTCGCCTCAGAAGCCCGTCAGCTTCCACACGCGGAAGGGGTCCCGCGGCGCTTCGCCCAGGTGGATCTGCGCCGTCGTGAAGTAGAGCGCCCCCTCGTGTGCCGCGAAGCTGTCGGGCCACGCGATGCGGGGGTCCTGCACCAACGTCTCGAGGGGCCGGCCCGGGCGGACGCGCACGATCGCGTCGTCCTCGAGGGCGCTCACGATCACGGCGCCGTCCAGGAAGAGGTAGCCGTCCGCTCCGCCGGGCGCAGCCACGCTCAGCACCGCGCCGGCGGCGTTGGCCTCCGGGTCGCGGAGCACCGCGCCCGGCACGCGCCACATCGTGCGGGCCCGGAGCGCCTGGTAGTAGACGACGTCGCCTTCGGGGTCGTAGGCGATCCCGTCCGCGTGCACCTCGCGGTCGAAGGGCTGCCCACCGATGGTCAGACTCACGGCGTCGGCCGACGTCGAGGGATGGTCGTCCAGCACCCGGCGCACCGACCCGGTCGCCAGGTCGACCACGAGCAGCGACCCGTCGCCGGAATCGGTGAGGTAGGCCACGTCGCGCGCGAGGTCGACGCGCACGTCGTTCAAATAGGAGGCCGGCGTGATGGCGGGCGCTGCGAAGCGAATCGTCTGCGCCGGCGCCCGGCTCGGCAGATCGAAGCGCACGAGCTTCGGCGCCCCGTCGATGACGCCGCGAAAGCTCGGGTTGCCCGGGTCGAGGACCCAGAGGCGGCCGGCGCCGTCGACGTGCACGCTCTGGACGCACACCCAGGTGCGCGCGAGGTCGGCGCCCTCCACGGGCCCCACCTGCCAAGCGGCGTCCGGGAAGGGAACGGGCTGCCCGGCGGCGTCGAGCGACGCGACGCTGAGGGGCACGTCGTCGCTCCAGCGCGGGTAGTTCACGAAGATCGTGCCCTCGCGGTCCACGGCGACGCCCGTCCAGCGCCGCGACGACTCGGCCACGATGGTGAGCGTGGGGCCGCCGGGGTCCGGTGGCGCGGCGGCGGTCGAGGCGGGCGCCGTAGCCGGCGAGGCCCCGCCGCAGCCCAGGAGAGCGAGAAGGGAAAGGGACGCGACACGCATGCTCCGCTCCTCGGTGACGCGAGCGCTCAGGTCAAGCCTCGCGGGGCCGCAGCCAGACGGCGAGGGAGCACGCCGGCACCTCCGGAACGGGAGGTGGCGCCATGGTGTCCGCGCTGCCGAGGGCCGCGACCCAGCCATCGCCGAGCTCCGCCGGCAGCACCCAGTCGAGGTTCTCCTCGCCGGCGTTGAAGAGCAGCACCACGTCGTCGTCGACGAGGGGCGCGCCATCGGGGGCGCGCTCGTCGATGGCGGCGCCGTTCAAAAAGAGCCCCACGCTGCGATTGACCGGGTCCTCCCAGTCGGCGCTCCCCATGACCGCGCCATCCGCCCGGAGCCACTGGGCGTCCGGGAGCCCGTCCGCCTGCGGTGTCCCGCGTAGGAAGCGCCGGCGCCGGAGCACCGGGTGTGCCTTCCGGAAGGCGATGAGCGAGGCCACGAAGGAAGCGAGATCCTCGTCCGCTCGCGCCCAGTCGATCCAGCTCGTCTCGTTGTCCTGGCAATAGGCGTTGTTGTTCCCGGTCTGGGTGCGCCCAAGCTCGTCGCCCGCGAGCACCATGGGGACGCCCTGCGCGAGCAGCACCGTCGCGCGCAGGCTCCGCGCGTGACGTGCGCGCGCCGCGACGCTCTCCGGG
>CALCTH010000324.1 GCA_937893795.1 uncultured Myxococcales bacterium
GCCGTCGGGGGCGTGCCGGAGCTCCTGCGCGGGGAGCCCGGAGCGCGCCTCGTGGCCACCGGCGACGGCGCGGCCTTCGCGGCCGCCGTCACGGAGGCCCTCGCGTGCCCGCGAAGAGCCCCGGCGGCGGCAAGGGCGCACGACGCGCTCCTCGGCACCCTGGAGACGCTCCTCGGCGCTCAGGGCCGCACGCGCCGGGTGCCCTCGGGCGGCTCATAGGCGAAGCGCGCGTCGGGCACCTCGCCATCGAAGCGCATGCCGGCCGCCTCGAAGTCGAAGCGGTTCGTGTTGCCCGCGGCGTCGACGATGAGGACGCGCTGGATGACGGCCGCCTGACGCTCGCCGCGCGCGAGCACGCGGACGTAGAAGAGCACACGCTCGTAGTGCGGCGAGGCCTCCCGCGGCCGGCACTCGAGGACGTAGCCGCCCTCGACGTCGCCCCAGCCCTGCCGGGCCGGGTCCAAGAGGCGCATGCGGAAGTCACGACCGAGGCGGCCCGTCCCGGTGAGGAAGCTGAAGGCGGCCGGGAGCTGGTCGTCGCTCACGGGGCGCTCGAGCACCTGGCCGACCCGCTCGCCCTCCTCGGGGGGCTGATAGATGGTGAGCGTTCGTCCATCGCTCACGAAGACCTGGCCGTTCGGTGCGTCGTAGTCCCAGCGCATGCGCCCGGGCTTCTTGAAGACGACGCGACCCGCGGCTTCGTCGACGCGGTCGTACACCTTCGTGTATTGCCGCTGCGAGAAACGCGTCTCGAGGGTCGTGGTCTGGTCGTAGAAGGCCTGGAGGAGCCCCGCGACGTCGCGCGCGCCGAGGCGACGCACGTCTTGAGCGGCAGCCGCACCCACGAGGGTGGTCAGCAGCGCCGAGGCGAGGACGAGCACCAGGAGACGGGGTCTGTTCACGGGTCGCATGGTCGTTGGAACGGGTGGGGCCCGCAGCTATTCAGGCGCCCCGGGCCCGGGGACCATGGTCGTCGCCGCCGGGAAGGTAAAGCACCCCCGTTGCGAGCGAAGGAGCCCTTTCGTATTCTCGATGGGTCGCTGGGCACGAAGGGCCGACCTCGCGCCGGCTCCGTACGCTCGAAGGCGACTGACAACTCATCTCGAACGCCCCGCACCAGGAGGTGCCGCATGGCCCGTTTCCGTCGTTCATCGAGCCCCGAAGTCCAGCTCGCCCGCCTGGAGGCGAAGCACTCGGAGCTGAAGCAGCGATGCGCTGCGCTGACAAGCCGGCACGGGTTGAGCGAGGGAGAACAGTTCGAGATGCAGCGCCTCAAGCGCGAGAAGCTGGCCACGAAGGACCGGCTCCAGGCGCTGCGCGAGGCGCGCTGAGCGCGTCACGAGCCCGGCCGAGGGGCCGGGCGATGTGTCGCCCCGCGCGGCGTGAGCTCCTGCAGCACGCGGCGCAGCTGGGCCTGCTGGGATGCGGCGAGGACGCCCTCCGGGGCGCGGGACAGGAGCTCGCGCGCGAGGGCCAGGTGGTGCAGCGCATCCCTCCGCGCTTCCAGGCGATAGGCCGTCATTCCGCGCAGATAGTGGAAGCGTAGCCGGTCACCGGCGGCCGCGCCCCGAAGCTCTGGCGCGAGCGCCGAGAACCAGACCTCCGCCTCCTCGTAGCGGGCGTCCACGTAGAGCGCTTCGGCCCGCGAGAGGTCGTCGCGGAAGGTCACGCAGCCGGCGCCCAGGCCAAGGGCGACGAGGACGGCGGCCCCGCGAACGAAAAACGACCTGATCGAAACGTCACGGGGCACGTCTGTCGGCATAGTGAAGGGTGCAAGAGCGTTGCACCCAGCAAGAAACGGCCGAGCCTGCCGTACGTCCATAAGGAAGCAGCGCCCGAAAGGGGGCCCCAGGGGAGCGCGAGACGCGCACGAACCCTGGGACGCCCTTTCGGACGAGCAAGGAAGTAAAGAAGGAAGGAAGGAAGCGAGGCCCGAGGGCCATCAAGCCAGTCGGCGGCGGGAACATGCCGGGCAAGCAAGCGACCCGCGCCGATGTCACACGGGCTCTAAGCAACCGCGGTGCCAAAAGGTCATGACAGGTCGTCATGGCGGTGCTCGGAAAGAGATCATTGAGGAAAGCGCGACCGACTCCGCCGATGCGCGGGGACGACGACCCTCCTCTCGCCCGCGCGGAGCGTCGGACCATGACATCGATGTCCGACCGCGACGCATTGCGCCCAGTCCCTGCGCAAGCTCACGCTTCGAGCGCCGTCATCGAGGGCGTTGACTTGGCCCGTCGGGCCCGTCATGAGTGGCGGCCGTGAGCTTCGTGGACCGCATCGCCGCCGACGCGCTGGTCCTCCTCATCCCCTTCTTCAGTGCCTTCGTCGGGTGGTTCACCAACGTCGTCGCGGTGCGAATGATGTTCCACCCGACGGAGTTCATCGGGATCCCTCCCTTCCTCGGCTGGCAGGGGATCATCCCGCAGAACGCACGCCGCCTCGCGGAGATGTCGACGCAGCTCATCCTCACGAAGCTGCTGACCCTCGAAGAGCTCTTCGCGCCCTTTCGGGGCGAGGCCTTCGCAAAGGACCTCGAACCCGTGACCGCCCAGGTCACGGACGAGATCCTCGACGAGGTCGCCACGAAGCGCGCGCCTCAGCTCTGGGCCAACGCTGGTGAGGTGATGCAGGGGAAGGTGCGCGAGACCCTCGAGAAGGAGGTCCGCGAGGTCGCCATCCGCATCGTCGACGACTTCGGCGCCAACATCACCGACATCCTCGACCTCGAGAAGGTGGTCGTGGAGGCCGTGATGGAGGACCGGCGCCTCATGAGCGTCATGTTCCGGCAGATCGGCTCCGAGGAGTTCCTCTTCATCGAGCGCTCGGGCATCTGGTTCGGCTTCCTCTTCGGCGTCGTGCAGATGGCCATCTGGATCTACTTCCCCGCCGACTACGTGCTCCCGGCGGCCGGCTTCTTCGTGGGCTACGCCACCAACTGGGTCGCGCTGAAGCTCATCTTCCACCCGAAGGAGCCCGTGAACGTCCTCGGCGTGCGCGTGCAGGGCCTCTTCCATCGTCGGCAGATGGAGGTCGCGGCGGAGTTCTCGCGGCTCACGGCGGGCAAGGTCCTGAATGCCGACAACATCACGAAGACGATCACGACCGGGGCGACGGCGGTGCACATCGAGCGCATCGTCCGGCAGCACGTCGGCGACCTCATCGCGCGCTACGAGGTGCACCCCATGGCCGCGATGCTCGTGCCCACGGACCAGCGCGAGGCGCTCCGCGAGGAGCTGCTCGGCCGCGTCGTCTCGCAGCTGCCGGCGGAAGGGGGGCTCCTGCATACCTTCGCCGACAAGGCCGTCGACATTCAGACGGAGATCGACGAGCGCATGAAGAAGCTGCCCCCCGACGAGTTCGAAGGGGTGCTCCGGCCCGCCTTCCAGCAGGACGAGTGGAAGCTGATCCTCGCCGGCGCGGCGCTCGGCCTGGTCGCGGGCATCGCGCAGCTCGTCTACATCTTCAGCTAGCCGCTTCCTCGCCCGGGCTCCGGCGGTCATGGCGGCGCTCAGCGCGCCGCGGCGTCGAAGAGCGCGCGGGCACGGGGCACCGAGCTCATGGTCCAGCGCGCGTTCACCTCGGCGCGCGCGTTGAGACGGAGCTCCCCGGCCGCGCGGTAGAGGTAGGCGTCGACTCCGAAGGGACCGAAGTACCCGGCAGCGGCGAGCTGGCGACCCGTTCGGCGCGCCGCCTTCACGAGCGCGGCCCGGTGGTCCGCGAAGGCCGCGTCGAGCGGGGCGGTGCCCCGCCAGGTCCCGCCGTCGACGCGCTGACCCACGGGGGCGAGCAGCGCGACGGATCCATCACGCCGCACGAGGCCATGCGTCGCGGCCTCGTGCACCACGTCGACCTCGGGCTCCACGAGAAGTCCCTCGTGGGCGAGGGCGGCTTCGACGAAGGCGCGGTCGGCGGCGCTCCAGGCCGAGGGCGCGGAGACCCGGCGCTGGCCGCGACCGGCGTAGCCACGGGCCGTTTTCAACCGAAGGCCCCCGGCCGGCACGTCGCGGAGCGCGGCGACGAACGCCGCGTAGGGGCCTCGATGAAGAGCCTGTCCCGGGAGCGTGGTCCCCGCCTCCAGCGCGAAGCCGCGATGCAGCACGCGGCGGAGCACGGCGATGGGCGGCGCCGCGGGGGGTGCGAGGCCCAGGCTCTCGAGCGTCCGCCGTGCCCTCGGCGTCGGTGACCAGCAGCGGGGGAGGTGGCGGCGGGGGTAGGGTCGGCGGGAGGCTGCT
>CALCTH010000325.1 GCA_937893795.1 uncultured Myxococcales bacterium
GCTGCTGCGCGGCGGCCTCACGCCCCAGCGCCTCGTTCAGCGCATCGCCCGCGGCCGTGGCCCCATCCCCGTGCGCGTGACGATCCCCGAGGGCTTCACGCGCTTCGACGTCGCGGAGCGCCTCGCGGCACGGGACGTCTGCGAGGCCGCGGAGTTCATCGCCGTGACCGAGGACCCGCCGCCGGAGCTGGCGGCGATGGTGGAGCTGCCGTCGGGCGCGACGCTCGAGGGCTATCTCTTCCCCGAGACCTACGATCTCCGGGAGGGGATGGGCGCGGCACGCGCGGCGAAGCGCATGCTGCGCACGTTCTCGGAGCGCGCCGCGCCGCGCATCGCGGAAGGGAAGGGCGAGCTGGCCGACCTCGGCTTCGGGCCGCCGGAAGTGGTCGCGCTCGCCTCCGTCGTGGAGAAGGAAGCCGCCGTGGCCGAGGAGCGCGCCCTCATCGCCGGCGTCTTCCTGAACCGGCTCCGCTCGGACGCCTTTCGTCCCCGGCACCGGCTCCAGGCGGATCCCACCGTGAGCTACGGCTGCCGCGCGGAGCCGGCGGCGGCGCCGAGCTGCGCGGGCTTCCGCGGCCGCATCACGCGCGCGATGCTCGCGGACCGGGCCAACCGCTACAACAGCTACGCGCATCCGGGGCTCCCGCCGGGGCCCATCGCCAACCCCGGCCTCGCCAGCCTGGAGGCCGTGCTCGCGCCGGCGACGCACGACTACCTCTACTTCGTGGCGCGGGGCGGCGGGCGCCACGCCTTCAGCGCGTCCCTCGACGATCACAACGACGCCGTGCGCGCGTTGCGCGAGCGCGCGGCCGCGAGCGAGGCGCGGCGCTGAGCTCCGAGGACGAGCGGCCAAGCGCCATCGGGTCGCCTCAGCTCGGCCTCTTCGGCGGGGCCGCACGGAGCACGGGTCCGGAGCGCGCGACGCTCGAGGCGCTGGCGGCGCGCCTGCCGTCCTTCGTTCGCCTGGGCACGAGCAGCTGGACCTTTCCCGGCTGGGCGGGCCTCGTCTACCAGCGGCGCTACCGGAACCAGAGCGTCTTCGCGCGGGAGAGCCTGGCCGAGTACGCGACGCACCCGCTCTTCCGCACCGTCGGCATCGACCGGAGCTTCTACGGACCACTCCGGGAGGAGGAGCTACGCCGCTACGCGAGCCAGCTGCCGCCGGGCTTCCGCTGCACGATGAAGGTGTGGAGCGGGCTCACCGCGCGCATCCTCGAGGGGAGCTTCGCGAGCGGCGCCGCCAAGCCCACCTTCAACCCGCACTTCCTCGACCCGGAGCGCTTCGCCGAGGCGGTGGCGGCCCCCGTCGCGGCGGCCTTTCGCGCGCAGCTCGGCGCCTTCGTGCTCGAGGTGCCGCCCGCGCGTGGACCTGTGAACCCCCGCGGCTTCGCCGATACGGTCGCGCGCTTTCTGGAAGGCGCCCCGGCGGGCTTCCACTACGCCTTCGAGCTCCGCGACGTACGTCTTCTGAGCGCGCGCTACGTGGCGGTGCTCCGGGAGCACGGAGCGAGCCACGTCTACAACTACTGGACCCGCATGCCGGAGATCCGCGCGCAGCTCGCGCAGACGGGCGGGCCCGTCGCGGAGGTGACCGTGGCCCGGCTGATGATCCCGCCGGGCAAGCGCTACGCGGACCTGAAGGCCGCCTTCGATCCCTTCGACCGCCTCGTCGCGCCGCAGCCGGGCATGCGCGACGACGTGGTGCGACTGGCCCGCGCGTGCGCCGAGGCCGGGAGCGAGCTCTTCGTCATCGTGAACAACAAGGTGGAGGGCAGCTCGCCGCGGACGGTAGTCGCGCTGGCGGAGTTGCTGGCCGAGGCGTTCGCGCCGTGAGCGGCGGCCACCTTCACGACCTCAGCCCGGCGCCAGGATCCCCTTCGCCTCCAGCCACGCGATCACCTGGTCCGCGCAGGCGTCCGGGTTCTGCACCGACGTGTCGACCCGGACCTCCGGCGATGCGGGGGCCTCGTAGGGCGCGTCGATGCCCGTGAAGCCGCGGATCTCGCCGGCGCGGGCCTTCTTGTAGAGGCCCTTCGGGTCCCGGGATTCGCAGGTATCCAGATCCGCGTCGACGTGGACCTCGATGAAGTCGCCTTCCGGAAGCAGCGCGCGGGCCTGGGCGCGGTCGTCGCGGTAGGGCGAGATGAAGGCCGTCAAGACGATCACGCCGGCGTCCGTGAAGAGCTTGGCCACCTCGCCGATGCGGCGGATGTTCTCCTTCCGCTCCTCCGGCGCGAAGCCGAGGTCCCGGTTCAGCCCGTGCCGGACGTTGTCGCCGTCGAGCACGTAGGTGACGCAGCCGCGCGCGTGGAGCTTCGCGTCGAGGCGGCCCGCGAGCGTGCTCTTGCCCGAGCCGCTGAGCCCCGTCAGCCAGAGCGTCGCGCCGCGGTGGCCGTGGGCGCGTTCGCGATCGGCGCGGGACACCTCGCCGCCGTGCCAGGTGAGGTTCTCCGCCTTCGGCCCGTCCGTGCCCATGCAGGCGGGATAGCGCTCCGGCGTCGGGGAGCAACGAGTGGCGCCACGACCGGCGCCGGCGGCACGTGACGCGTTTGACGCAATGCGTCGTGACGCCTGGAGCGCGCTCGGCGCCGAGGCTATCGTCCCCGCATGGAGACGAGCTGCCGCCGGGACGCCATGTGGTCTCGCCTGGAGGGTGCCGAGCTGGACCTCGTCGTGGTCGGCGGCGGCATCACCGGCACCGGCGTGGCCCGGGACGCCGCGCGGCGCGGCCTCCGCGTCGCCCTCGTCGAGCAGCGCGACCTCGCCTACGGCACGAGCTCCCGCTCGAGCAAGCTCGTCCACGGCGGGCTTCGCTACCTCGAGCAGGGCGAGGTGGCCATGGTCTTCGAGTCGGTCTCGGAGCGGCGGACGCTCATGCATCTCGCGCCGCACCTCGTCACGCCGCTGCCCTTTCTCTTCCCCGTCTTCGAGCGCTCGAAGAAGAGCCTCACGCTCATCCGGCTGGGCATGTGGCTCTACGACGCGCTCGCGCTCTTCCGCTCCTATCGGCGGCACGTGATGGTCGGCCGCGACGCGCTTCTGGCGAAGGAGCCCGCCCTTCGGCGCGAGGGGCTCCGGGGCTCACCGCTCTATTACGACTGCGCGACGGACGACGCGCGCCTCACGCTGGAGACGGCGCTCGACGCCGCGGCGGCGGGCGCCATCGTCGCCACCGGCGCTCGCGTGCGCCGGCTCGTGAAGAACGTCCGCGGCGAGATCGAGGGCGTCGTGGTCGAGGACACGCTCCGCGGCGGCGTCACCACCGTGCGCGCGCCCGTCGTGGTGAACGCGACGGGGCCCTGGACGGACGCGCTCCGGCGGCTGAGCACGCTGCCGGGCAAGGAGCGTCGCGCGCTGCTCCGCCCGACGAAGGGGGTCCACGCCGTGGTCGCGCGCGACAAGCTCCCCGTGCACCACGCCGTGGTGCTCGTGCACCCGGAGGACGGGCGCGTGCTCTTCGCGCTGCCCTGGGGCGACCGGAGCTACCTCGGCACGACCGACACGGACTATCGCGGCCGCCCCGAGGACGTGGCCGCCACCGCAGACGACGTCACCTACCTGCTCGAGGCGGCGTCGCACTACTTCCCGGAGCACCCGCTCGCGCCCGGCGACGTGCTCAGCACCTGGGCGGGGCTCCGGCCGCTCATCGCGCCGCCGGACGCCGTCAGCGCCTCCCAGGTGAGCCGCGAGCACGATGTGCTGACCGACCCGGACGGCCTCGTAACCGTCGCCGGCGGGAAGCTCACGACGTACCGGCACATGGCCGAGGAGGTCGTGGAGGCGGCGCTCGTCGTGCTTCGTGCGCGCGGGCGGGCCCGCTCGCTCAAGCCCGCCCGGACGGCGGAGGACCCGCTGCCCGGTGGCCGCGAGTGGCCCGCCGGGGATCCCGCGGAGGCCCTCGCGGCGCTGGCCCGCGAGGTCGCCGAGCTTGGCAGCTTCGAGGCGGCGACGGCGACGCACCTCGTCGCCAGCTACGGCTCGCGGGCGCGGGAGTTGGCGCGGCGCACCGCGGCGAACGAAGGCTGGCGGACACCGCTCGTGCCGGGGCGCCCGGAGATGGAGGGGCAGGTACGCTGGGCCGCGCAGGAGGAGCTGGCCGCGAGCGTCGCGGACGTGCTCGTCCGGCGCACGCAGCTCTTCTTCCGGGACCGCGACCAGGGGCTCGGGTGCGCGGAGCGCGTGGCCGACCTCCTGGCGGAGGAGCTCGGTTGGACGCCGCGGGAGCGCGAGGCGAGCGTGACGGCGTACCGGGCCGAGGTCGCGCTCGGGCGCCGGTGGCAGGAGGGGATGGCGGCCGAGCTTCGCGATGAGGGTGGGGACGCCGCGGGCATGGGCATGGGCGAGGGCGAGGGCACGGAACGCGCCGTTCCGCGTGGGGCGCCGCCGGGAGAGCTCGCGGCCGAATGAACGAGCGGCCGAGCAAGGAGCGGCGGAGCACGCTCGCGCCCGCCACGGAGGCGCTCGCGGCGGAGCTTCCTTGGCTGCCCCGGACCGCGGTGGCGACGCTTGTACGGGCACGTGATGCGCTGACCTCGGCCTTTGGCGAGCGGCTCCTCGGCGCCTATCTGGTCGGGCCTGCCCTGCACCCGACGCGCTTCGATCGCGGGCGGCGGCCGGAGGTCGTCGCCATCGTGACGGATGCCTCCGGAGCCGACGTGGCCGCCTTGGGCGACGCGGCCAAGAGCGCGATGCGGGCCGGGGTCCGCATTCAGGTCGTGTCGGAGTGGGACCTCTCCCGCTCGGCCGACGCCTTCGCGCTCCAGATCGCCGACTGGAAGGCGCATCACGCGACGCTCGTCGGTGACGAGACGCGCCTCGCGCAGGTGCCGGTGCGTGCGGACCACGTGCGCCTCGACGCCGAGCGCCGGCTCCGGCTCCTGCAGCGCCGGCTGCGTGAGCTCGTTCTCGACGCGCAGCTCGGGAGCACCCCCTCGGCGGAGGCGCCCGACGCCGCCGCGCGAGGCCTCGATGAGCTGCTGCTCCTCGCGCGGCACGTGCTGCCGATGCTCGGCGAGCCGGCGCCGGAGGACGAAGCTGCGCGCCTCGCCGCCTTCGTCCGCGCCGGCGAAGGAGAGCCGGAGGACCTCCTCGCGGCCTACGCCCGCTTCCACGACGGAGAGCGGATCCAGCGGCCGCTCGCGCTCCTCGACGCGCTCGGGCCCGTCGCCGCGCGGCTCGTCGACCGCGTCGACGCGCTCGAATAGCGCCGGCCCTCAGCCTGCGAACGAGGGCAGCTTGAGCTTGAGCACCAGCTGCCCGTCCTCGATCAGGACGCGCTCGAGCTCGAGCAGGTCGAGAACCATGGCGGCCGGTCCCCGGCCCAGCCGCGCGCGCACGGCGGGCACGCTGCGGAGATCCACGCGGACGCCCTCGGACCCGTCGCGATCGACGATGGCGCCGACGAGGCGCTGCGGCGTGGCGGCGCCGAGCACCACGGCCCAGAGCGCGTTGGCCATGGCGCCGGCGAGGCTGCCGACCGTGTTGCGTACCTTCGACTGCGTCGACAGCGCGCCGGGCGTGACGCGAAAGAGCACCTCCTTCGCGCCCCGCGGCGCGAAGCGCGCGCCATCGGGGGTGAGCGCGAAGGCCAGGGCCTCTCCGCCGTCGTAGGTCACGTCCACCTGCAGCGCTCCACGGCGCGCGGTGACGCTCGCTGCCTCGACGCCCGGCGTGCGCACGACGGCCGCCGTGAGCTGGGTCTCCGTGAGCACGACGCGCTGGGCCTGCAGCTCCCGGAGCATGCGGCGCGCGAGGGCCACCGGCGTCGTCCCGCGAAGCCGGGCGCGGACCCCGTCGGCGCCGGCGCGCACGAAGCTCCGAAAGACGCCCGAGCGGCTCACGGACGCCAAGAGACCACGGACGCCGCCGTCCCGAAAGGTCTGGATGAGCGGGCGCCGGGTGGCGAGCGCCTGCGGCGGGCCCACGCGGCGCGGCACCGGCCACCAAGGGCTCGGCGCGTTTGATCGCGCGCTGCTTTTGATCCTCGGTCAGCTTCTCAGCCAGCGCGCCCAGCGCACCCAAGGCCACGCGACGAGGCGCGCCGTCACC
>CALCTH010000326.1 GCA_937893795.1 uncultured Myxococcales bacterium
CGACGGCCGCAAAGGCGAGCACGGCGATCAGCGCCCCCCGGCGCACCCACCGGCTGCCCTCGCGCCGCGCGAGCAGGGGGGCTGGCCGCGCGCCCCCGCCCGATGTCCTGCGACGCCGCATCTACGCTGCCTACGCCCGGGCCTCGCCCTGATTACTCGCGGTGGGCGTCGTACCAGGCGGCCCATTGCGTGAGCATGTGCTCGACGTGGGCCGGCTCCCGGAAGCCGTGCGGCTCGCGCGGGTAGGCCCAGAAGTCGACCTCGACCTCGGCGTCGCGGAGCGCCCGGTAGAGGAGCTGACCGTTGACGAAGGACACCCGGTCGTCGGCCTCGCCGTGAATCACCAGCGTCGGCCGCTGGGCGTCCTGGAGGAAGCGTGCGGGGTTGCTCCGCCCGTAGCTCTCCGGGTCACGCCAGGGGCGACCGAGGTACTCCCAGTCGGCCACGATGCCGTGGTTGATGTCGCTCGTGACGTAGCCGAGCACGTTGTCGTTCACGCCGGCCCCCACGACGAAGGCCCGGTAGCGCGTGCCCGTATGGGCCAGCGTCCACGCGCTAAGGTAGCCACCCCAGGACCAGCCGCCGTAGAAGAGCTGTCCCTCGTCCGCGATGCCCGCCTCGATGAGGTGGTCCACGCCGGGCTCGATGTCTTCGAGCTCGATGGCGCCGAGGCGTCCGCGGTTCGCCGCGTAGAAGTCGACGCCGTAGCCGAAGCCGCCGCGGTAGTTCGGTCGCAGCACGGAGTAACCGCGCGCCGCGAAGTAATGGCCCCAGCTGCTGAAGCGCTCCTGGGTGACCGCGTCCGGGCCGCCGTGCGGGAGGACCATGAGCGGCCCGGGACCGTCCGCGTGATGCGGGCTTCGGTAGAGCACGCCCTCGATGCTCTGCCCGCCCGCGTTCTCCCAGGAGACGACGAAGACCTCCGCGAGGTCCCACTGGTCCACCTGAGGGTTGATGGCGTGGAGGGTCTCCACCGCGCCGCGGCGCACGTCGAGGACGCCGGGCGCGTGGGGGCGGGTCGCCGTCGAGGCGATGACCGCCACCTTGCCGAGGCGAGCGTCGGTATTGCCGAGCGCCAGCACTGCGTCGCCATGCGCGAGCACCGAGGGCGCCCCGGAGAGCCCGACGCGGACTAGCTCGGTGCGCGTCTTCGCCTGCGTCGACACGAGGAGCGCGCGGCTGCCGGTCCACACGAAGCCGTCGAGGCTGACGTCCATGCCCTCGGTCAGGTTCCGGGTCTCGCCCGTACCGAGCGTGAAGAGGCGGAGCTCGTTGTGCAGGCTCAGGGTCTCGTGGGCGCGCTCCCAGGCCACGTGCCGCCCGTCCGGCGACCAGGCCATGTGCTGGATGGAGCCGGGCTCGGTCTCGACCTCGTACTGCGTGGCGCCATCCCTCGTCGAGACGATGCGCAGCCGGTGCTGCATCCAGGCCTCGTAGGGGTTCGAGCTCTCGGCGGTGACGAGCGCGAAGGAGGCGCCGTCCGGCGACCAGGCGAGCTGCACGACGTGGTCGTTGCCCTGATGCACGTGCACGGGCTCACCGCCGGCGAGGTCCACCACCATCGGGTGGGACGGGCGCCACTCCTGGTCCCAGCGGTAGGCGCCGCCGCGACGGAAGCGGGCCTCCTTGGCCTCGTCGGTCTCCGGCACCTTGGCGAGAAAGGCGATGCGCGTCCCTTCCGGGGACCAGGCGAAGGAGCCTGGCGTGTGCTCGCCGGTGTCGATCACCCGGGGCTCGCCGCCGTCGAGGCGCATCACGTGCAGACGCCGCTAGCCCTTGGCCTTGCGCACGAAGGCGAGGTGCCGCCCGTCGGGCGAGAAGCGCGGCGACGAGGCGCCGGCGTCGCCGAAGGTCAGCTGGCGCGGAGCGCCCTCGCGAGGCGCCGTGGGCGCGAGCCAGACGTGGCTCTCGACCGTCCAGCCGCCCTTCGGGTCGTCGTCGCTCGCCTTGGCCTCGGGATCGAAGGTCGGCGTGCGCACGACGTAGGCGATGGCCCTCCCATCGGGCGCCATGCGCACCTGGCTGACCCGACGCATCGCGGCAACGTCGCGCGGCAAGGGCCGGCTCTCGGTGCGGAGCGCCGGTACGGCCGCGACCGCGACCTCGGGCCAGGGCTGCGCTTCCGGTGCCGAGGAAGCGACGTCGGAGCGTCCCTGGCGGCCGCACGCGAGGAGGGTGAAGGCGAGCAGAAGAACGAGCCGCATGTGCCCTCTCTACCCGCGCGCGTCGACCGTGAGCAATCGACGCCCGGGGCGGAGTCTCACTCCTGGATGGGCCAAGCGAGCTCGCGTCGAACGGAGTTCGGCAGTCCGGCTTCGGCGGCCTTGGACGAGTAGCGTAAGTCCAGCGTTCCGTATTCGCCCACGTGCCCGTCGCCCCAGTCGTCATGGAGCAGCGTCAGCAAAGCGTGCTCACCTCGCCAGCTCGTGTACCGGTAGCGGTGCGCATCCTTCGTCAGGAAGCACTCCCCCTCGAAGTGGCCATCGACTGCAGGGTCGCCGATGGTTTCGCATAGGACAGCCCGAAGATGGGCGAAGTGGTCTCCGAGTCGCTCCGTTCGTGGCTCGACGCGAATGCCGAGTGCCCGAGTCGTCGCGTCGTCCGGTTCCTCCATGAGCGATGCGATGGGTACTCGTGCGAGCGAGATGCTCGCGAAGAGCTGCAGAGAGAACCCGCGGCGCCGCAGTAGGCGGTCGCCCGGGGCGGGCCCCGGGCTGATCGAAAGCCCGAGCGACCGGCCAGTGCGGACGTAGGCGTCGATGGTCAGCGGGGCCCGGGCGAAGGCGAGAACGAGGTCCAGCTGCGACTCGATGGCCAGCGGCACGTTCGCTTCCAGGCGCCCGCTCTAGCGGAGGTGCTCGCTCAGGAAGTCGGCGACGGCGTTCCATCCCCGGACGCGGTTGACGTTCTTGGTGAAGCCGTGGCCCTCGTCGTCGAACACCACGTACTCCACGACGCCGCCGCGGCCGCGGATCGCCTCCACCATGTCGTCCGACTCGGCCTGAAGGACGCGCGGATCGTTCGCGCCCTGGAGAATGATCAGCGGCCGGTGGATCGCGTCGGCGTGGAAGACGGGCGAGATGTCGCGGAGCATCTGCGCGTCGCGTTCCGGGTGCCCCATCTCGAGGTAGAGCGCCTCGCGGTAGGCCTCCCACCAGGGCGGGATGCTCTCGAGCGTGCGCACCCAGTTGGCCACGCCGAAGACGTCGACGCCGACCGCGAACTCCTCCGGCTCGAAGGCCAGCGCGGCGAGGACCATGTAGCCCCCGTAGGAGCCGCCGAGGATCCCGATGCGCTCGGAGTCCACCCAGTCGAGGCTGCGCAGGTACTCCTTGGCGTCGATGCAATCCCATAGCGGCTCGCGCCCGTGGCGGCGGTCGTCGGCCGCACGGAAGGTCTTGCCGTAGCCCGACGAGCCGCGGTTGTTGACGGCGAAGATCGCGTAGCCCTGGTTAAGCAGGAACTGCCGCTCGGGGCTCCACCCGGGTCGGCTCTGGCCGCCGGGGCCTCCGTGCACCCAGATCAGCGCCGGTACGGGCGCGTCGGCGCTCGCGCCGCGGGGTCGATAGAGGGGGCCGGGGATGGTCATCCCGTCGCGCGCCTCGAAGCGAATGGTCTCGCTCGCGACCAGGTTCGCAGGGTCGATCATGGGGCTGAGCGTGTCGGTCAGCGTCGCGAGCTCGCCCGTCTCGAGGTCGAAGACGTAGAGGTTGGCGGGGCTCGTATCCGACGAGACGTAGAAGCGCATCAGCCGTTCGGAACGCGAGAACCTCACGCCTTTGACCTCGCCGGGCGGAAGGTCGGGAAGCGCGATGGCTTCCCCGGTCGCGGTCTTGGTGATGCGAAGCCGGGTCACCCCGTCCTCGTTGGTGGCGATGACCTGGTAGGTGTCGTCGTGGCTGAGCGTTGCGGACACGACGTCCCACTCCGCGCGGTGCACCTCGTCGTGCGCGCGGGTTTGCAGGTCGTAGCGCAGCAGCACCCGGAACTCGCTCTCCGCGTTGCTCGTGTAGAGGAGGTAGCGGCCATCGCCGGTCATGGCTTGCGGCGTGCAGCTCACCTCGCCTTCGTGATCGGTCAGCAGCTCCGGCTCGCCTCGTTCCGCCTCGAGGTCGAGCAGGTAGATGTCCTCATCGTTCGTGGTGTTCGCCTTCGTGAGCGCGAGCCAGCGACGGTCCCGGCTGAGCACCGCGGGGTTCAGCCCGCTCTCGTTCTCGTAGATGAGGCGCGCCTCGAGCGTCGTGACGTCCCACTCGTAGAGGTCGAGGAAGCGCGCATCGCGGCGGTTGTTGACGGTGAAGAAGCTGGCGCCGTCGTGCGAAAAGCCGACGAAGGTCTCGCGCGTCTCCTCGCCCTCCGTCAGATCGCGCGTCGCGCCGTCCTCGTCGCGCAGGTAGAGGTGGTAAATCTCGTTTCCAGCCCGGTCCCGCGCGAAGAGGATCCGGTCGTCGTCCGGGAAGAAGCCGATGGCGTACGTCGTCTCCTCACCCTCGGTGACCGCCACGCGCTCGTTCGTGGCGCGGTCGATGGCGTAGACGTTGAAGACCCCGGTCTCGTTCGTGTGCACGAGGAGCCGGGACTCGTCGGCGCTGAAGGAGCCGCCGCCCACCGAGACGCTCGCCAGGAGCTGCTCCATCGAATGGGCGGGGCGAGAAGGCGCCGGCGCCGGCGTAGTGTCTCGCTCCTGAGAACCGCCGCAGGCGACCGTCGAGAGAAGAGCTAGAGCTGCGAAGCGCCGCATCGGCGCATCGTTCCCAGCCCGTGTAGCGATTGCAACCGCGGCCGCGTCGAGCGACGCCTGGGGCGGGCTCAGCGAAGAGCGCGACGTCGAAACGCGCTCAGCGTGCTCGCCAAGGCGTCGGGGTTCTCGAGAGGAAGGTAGTGGCCCGCGCCCTCGATCATCGCGAGCTCACTACCCTCGATGTGGGCCTGGAGGGCGCCCTCGAGGAGCTCGCGCGGCAGGAAGGCGTCGTCGCTGCCCACGATGAGCGTCGGACACGCGATCGCCGAGAGGCGCGAGGCATGGTCTTCGAGGCTCCAGGCGTCGAAGCCCCTCGAGATGCACTCGGCCGGCAGGCCCATGGCGGCGTCGACGAGCGCGTCCCGGTCCTCGACGGCCAGCTCGGGGCTCGCCATGGCGAGAATCGCCGCGAAGGACGCGCGGTTGTCGCCAGCGTTCCGGAAGAGCGTCGAGAGCTCGTCGGGCAGGGGCAGGGCGCCCGCGGGGACGGGGTTCACCAGGGCCAGCGCCTGAATGCGTCGCGGTGCCTCGGACGCGACCCATTGGGCCGTCTTGGCCCCCATGCTGTGCCCGACGAGCGTGCAGCGCTCGATGCCCGCGAGGTCGAGGACGCGAAGCACGTCCCGGCCGTGGTCGGCGATCGTGTAGCTCTCCGCGGCGCTGGAGATGCCGCGCTGCGCGAGCGCCACGTTGCGCCCCATGTCGACCCGGTCGAGGAGCGGCGCGAAGACCTCCGGGGTCGCCATCCAGCCATGGAGCCACAGGGTCACGCCGTCGCCCGAGCCGGTCTCGGTGGCCGTGAGCTGGAGCGTGTCGTCGACCTCGAAGGTGTGCGTTTCCGTCATCGCGTGCTTTCGGCGAGGAACGACTCCGCGATGCGAATCTCGGACTCGTTCAGTGAGCGGCGAAGGAAGTCGAGCGAGGCTGGGCCGTTCGAGAAGACGGCTCTCCCCGGGTGGTTTGCCTCGCGGACGATGCGGGTCATCTGCAGGGTCAGCGTCCCCGAGCCCACGAAGATCGCGGCACGCTCGACCGCGGCATTGTCCCTGCGGAGGATGGACACGAGCCCGTCGCTCACGGCGGGCTTCAGAATCGGGAGGAAGCGAAGGTCGCTCACGAAGACGACCGGCTCCGTGGCATGCGCCCGAAGCTCCGCGAGGCGATGCTCGAGCTCGACCAGGCCTTCCTCGTCGAAATCGGGTCCGAGCCGAAGGAGCACCAGCGAGGACGTGGCCCGCCGCAGATATACGTGGGGGCGCTTCATCGAGGTCGTTGCCACAAACGCACTCATCCACGCGTGGGGTACGGCGACCCTCGCGAATCCTGAAGGGGTCCGCGAGGGCGCCATCTCCGGTACCGGGCGCCCGGACCGTTTCGTCTCGCTCGGGCGAGCCCTCGAGGTGCACGCCCGCGCTCCACGCTCGTCAGCTCGGCGTGCACGCTCCGTCGTCGCAGGTCTCCCCGCTTCGGCACTCGGAGTCGAGGGCGCAAGCGTCCCGGCACTCGCTTTCGCCGCCTGGCGTGCCGTCGAAGTCGATGCATGCTTGGCCGGCGGCGCACTCCGTGGCGTCGGCGCAGGCCGTGATGCACGTGCCGAAGACGTCCAGCGCCTCGCCCGCGCACACCTGCGCGCCGGAACACTGCGCATCGTTCTGGCAGACGTCGAAGCAGATGGGATCGGTGACGTCCACGTCGAAGAGCGTGTCGAGGGGGAGGCAGCCCAGGCCCGCGCCGCAGGGGTCGCCCGCGCGGCACGTGTCGAAGCACCCGCCCGCGATGCACTCCTCGCCCGTCCGGCAGTCCGTGTCGCGATCGCAGCCGGTGGGAAAGCAGACGTCCGCCGTGCCCGCCGAGACGCAGCCGAAGCCCGTCGGGCAGTCGTCGCCCGTGGTGCAGGTCGGCAGGCACTGCTGCTCGTTCGAGGGCGGCTCGCTCGTGTTCACGATGACGGCATCGCCGGTGCACACCTCGAAGCCCACGGCCTCGAGAACGCCCGCTTCCTCGACCGAGCAGATGCCGTCCCGGCCGTTGAGGCCGGTCAGGCAGGTGCCGTAGCCGAAGGGGTTGAAGCACTCCTCGGACGCGGTGCAGGCCGTACCGAGGTTCGGGGCGCTCGGTCCCGAGCCGAAGGCCTGCGTGATGGTGCCGTTCGTGCTGAAGGGATCGACCCGGTCGGGCACGCATACCCCGAGCTCCGGGCTACCCGTCCCGGCGTCCGAGAGGCATTTGTAGCCCTCGTCGCAGCCCCCGCGACCCGCGGGCCAGGTCGCCGCGTCGGCGGCGTCCACGCCGAGGGTGAGGTCACAGCGCTCGAGGCACTGGTCGCGGGAGCTGGTCAGGAACGCTCCGGAGCGGCCCCCGCCGCAGACGCCGTCGCCGGCGCAGTCGTCGTCCGAGACGCACCCGGGGCCGAAGCAGTAGCCGCCCTCGTAGATGACCACCTCTTCGCCGTCGCCGAGCGTGATGCGGTTCTCGTTCTGACAGTCGCCACCGTCCTCGCACTCGAGATCGTTGGTGCACGGATCGCCGGCCTCGGCCATCGGGTCGCCGCGAACCTCGCATTCGAAGGTCCGGGTGTCGCACGTAGGCATGGCGTCCGGGATGAAGACGAGCTGGTCGGGGCCCGCGAAGCCACAGGGGTTGGGGACCTGTTCGCAGTCCTCGGGCGTCTGAATCCCGGGGACGCCGTTGGTCTCCTGCCGGACCACGGCCTCCCGCAGGCAGTCGTCGTCCGTGGCGCAGCCGTCGAAGCAGACGCCGCTGCCGTTGGTCAGGGGGATGCAGTCCCAGGCGGGCGGACAGATGTCGTTGCCCTCGGCTCGGGGGTCGCAGTCGAGGTAGCAGCCGCCCTCACCGAAGGCGGCTACGCAGGTCATGCAGTCCCCGCAGACCCCGTCGCCGTCGCGGCAGTCCACGCCGTCGTCCTCGAAGGGCGCGTCGAGCGTGCAGAAGCCCCCGTCGAAGCGCGGTGGACCCGGGATCGAGAACCCGTCGGGAAGCCCGGCGATGGGGTCCTCGGGGCCGCAGATGGGCGCAAACTGGCCCTCGGGCTGGCAAAAGCCCTCGCGGCATCCTGGCGAGGGGGTGCAGCTCACGCCGAAGCCGCGCTCGAAGCAGGTGGGCTCGGCACCATCGTCGGGCTCCATCATGCCCTCGTCCGGAATGCCGTCGTCGGTCACTCCCTCATCCAAGAGGTCGAAGGGCTCCATGTCCCGAACGTCCGGTGTGCTCCCGCAGCCCCCGCCGCAGGCCAACGTGAGCGCCAGCCATGTGATCCATCCCGTTCGTAGCGTCATTCGTTCCTCCACCGCCCCCCGCCGGAGCGCTCGTGAAGGTCGATAACCAGATGCGTGCCGTGCTCTATCTCCTGGAGATCCCTCCGTTCTTCGTGACGTCCCTCGGCTCCTCGTGCGCCGTCGGAACGCAGGTCGTCACTTCGCTAACGGAATTGCCGCCGCGCGCCTCCCACGCGTGGCGTGCGCGCCCGCGACGGGAGCGCTTGGGGGACCGGGCCGCCTTCGCTAGCGTGGGCGCTCATGATGTGGGCCACACGTTCTCTTCTCTTGCTCGCCCTCGCCGGGCTCCTCCTCTCCGGCGCGTGTGGCGAGAGCGAACGCGCCACGGGTGACCTCGGGGCCGACGATGGCGGCGCGGCGGATATGCCCGCGCGGACCGACTCCGGCCCGCGAACGGACTCCGGACCACCGCCCGACCTCGGAAGGGACGCGGGACCCGACCTCGGCGAGGACCTGGGCGGGGAGGACATGGCTGGCGGGGACATGGCGAGCGAGGACCTCGGCGCCGGCGACATGGGCGGCGAGATGGGCATCGGCGACATGGGCCGCGAGAGCGGGCTCCCGGACGCCGGGCCCACCGGCTGCAGCCCCGGCTGTCCCGCCTTCTTCTATTGCGACTTCCCGCCCGAGGATCCCTGCGGCGACGAGGGTACGCCCGGCGTCTGTCGCCCCGCGCCCATGATCTGCCCCGACATCTTCCTGCCCGTCTGCGGCTGCGATGACCGCACCTACGGTAACGAGTGCGAGGCCCAGCTCATGGGCGGCGTCGACATCGCCACGCGGAGCGCCTGCACCACGGAGGAGTAGGGGGGCCGTCGCCGAGCGGCTCGCCCGACCATGAGCCGTCGAAGGCCCGGCGCATCGCGGCTAGCGGCACGAGAGTGGCAGGTTGGCGACCGTGCCGCCGCCGGGCCCGCATACGCGGTGGGGCACCACGGTTCCGCACTCGCTCGCGGAGCGGGTGGTCTGAGGGCCCGAGAGCCGGAAGGCGTTGGCGAGGAAGTCGCAGAAGCTGCGCGGCGGCTGCGGTTCGATGACGCCATTGCAGTCGAGGTCCCACTGGTAGGCTGAGGACGAAACGCTCGGGCACGCAATGGGGGTCACGATGCAGATCGCTCCGCTGGGAAGGCACGAGTAGCCGAGCCCGCCGACGCAGCCAACGCATCGGCGGTCCCCCGGGCGACAGTCCGCCGGTGTGCTGGCGTAGCTGCGGATGCCGGGGTTCACGCGGTCGTCATCGTCGTCGCAATCCGTCGGGGGGAAGCCCCCGGAGCAGGTCGTGATGCCGATGGGCGCGTAGCCGTCGTCGTCGCGATCTTCGGTGGTCGCACCCGTCCCGCTGCAGTCGTCGTCGAGGCGATTGCAGAGCTCGGGGGCGCCCGGGTAGGCGTTCGGGCGCGTGTCGTCGCAGTCCGTCGCGCCCATCACCGGCGCGCGGTCGGTCGTGCCGCTCGGGCAGAAGCAGCTCTGGATGGAGCGGGCCGTGGCCGGCGCGAACCCGTCGCGGTCGTCGTCGTCCCAGCAGGTCGTCAGGAGCCCGTCGTCGACCATGCCGTCGCAGTCTTCGTCGCGCCCGTCGCAGAGCGTCTCCTCGCGAAGCGGCCGCACGTCGCAGGGGCTCCAGCGATCGCCGAGGCACACCTGCCGGCCCGTGCTGCAGACGCCCGGCTGCGGGCAGGCGCGGCGGGTCCCGGTGACGCAGACGCAGGCCGGCGCGGGGTCCACGGCGCCGTCGCAGTCCTCGTCGACGCTCCCCTCGCAGATCTCGGTGGCGTCGGGGTTCACGTTGAAGGCCGCGTCGTCGCAGTCCGGCGCGGCTCCCGGCGCCCGGTCCGTGAAGCCGAAGGGGCACTCGCCGAAGGCCGGGCGCCCCGCATCGCGGCATCGGTCCACGGCGGTGGCGCTCGCGGGGGCGAAGCCGTCACCGTCCTCGTCCGTGAAGCAGCGGACGCCGACGCCCTCGTCGATGGCACCGTCGCAGTCCTCGTCGACGCGCTCGCCGAGCACGCACACCTCCGTCGCGCCAGGGCGGCGGCGCGAGAGCCCGTCGTCGCAGTCCACGTCGTCGCCCGTCGGCGGCAGGTTCGTGCTCCCCGTCGGGCAGCCGCCCACGGCCTCGCGCGCGACGCCCGGGCACCGATCGCGCACCACTGCGGCCGCAGCCGCGAAGCCGTCGTTGTCCACGTCGTCGTAGCAGCGAATGGTGAGGCCTTCGTCCGTGGCTCCGTCGCAATCCTCGTCCACGTCGTCGCAGCTCACCTCGAGGATGGGCGCGATGGAACACGCCATGGAGAAGGCGCCGCGATCCGGGTCGCACGCTTCGACGCCGGCCGCGCACGCGCCGGGCGCCGAGCACGGGCGCGACTCGCCCTCGACGCAGGCGCACTCCTCGTTCACGGCACCGTCGCAGTCCTCGTCGAGGAGGGCTTCGGCGTCGCAGCGCTCCAGGTTGCCGGGGGAGACCTCCGAGCGCCCGTCGTCGCAGTCCGTGCCGATCTCGACGAAGCCCGCCGGGGGCTCGCACGCTTCGATCGTCGGCGCGGTGCCGTCGCCGAAACCGTCGCCGTCGGCGTCCTCGAAGAAGGTGCGGGTCACGTCTTCGTCGACGGTGCCGTCGCAGTCGTTGTCCACCCGGTCGCAGACCTCGAGCACCGCGCCGATGCGGGCGCTCGTGTCGTCGCAGTCGCGGCCGCAGAGGCGGGCCCCCGTCGCGTCGACGTTGCAGCACGCGGCGTCGGCCACGCCATCGCCATCGGCGTCGCGCACCCCGAAGGTCGCCGGGTCGCAGTCCTCGTCGTGGTCCTCCGTGTCACAGACCTCGAGGTTGCCCGGGAAGCGGTTCGGGTCCGTGTCGTCGCAGTCGTCGCCACCGCAGGCGAGGGCTCCTCGGCCGTCGCCGTCCGCGTCCTCGCACTCGCGGCACACGTCGTTCACCTCGTCGCAGAGGGACGCGCTCGGGCACGGTTCTCTCCCGTCGACGCAGCCGTCGCCGTCGGCGGTGGAGCTCGTCGGCGCGCAGACCTCGATGCCGTTGCAGAAGAGGCCGTCGTCGCAGCCGCGGTTGCAGACGGCGGGCGCGCCCCCGAGGTCCATGGGTGCAGGCTCCGCGGTCCCGCAGGCCAGCAGCCCGGCAAGCGCCCACGCCCGTGCTCCCTTCGGCATCCGACCCCCTCGACGCAGGAGTATACACGCCGCCGAAGGGCGCCCCGCGGCCTGCTCGTGATGCACCGCCGGCCCAGCGCCCCGCCCAGGCCGAGCCCGCCCTACCAGGGCAGTCGCGCGCTGCGGCGGTCGAAGAGCAGCCCGCTCGGTCCTTCGGCCGGAAGCGAGAGCAGCGGCGCGAGGCCGGCGGCGGCTTCTTCCGGGGTGACGGGCGCGCCGGCGCCTCCCATGTCCGTGGCGACCCATCCGGGGCAGGCGGCGTTGATCTTGACGTCGCCGCGCGCTTCGCGGGCCGCCTTCACGGTGATCGCGTGAAGCGCCGCCTTCGCCGTCGCGTACGCTGCAGGGCCGCCGAGCCCACTCCCGAAGGAGCCGTACTCGCTCGACACGTTGAGGACGCGCCCGTAGCCGCGAAGCTCCATCGCCGGCACGAAGGCGCGCAGGCAGTAG
>CALCTH010000327.1 GCA_937893795.1 uncultured Myxococcales bacterium
GGTGCACCGCGTGCACCTTGAAGAGTGGGTTGAGGTGCGCGCGGATCGCGGCCTGGAAGGTCCCCCGCAGCGCTTCCGCATCGAGCCTCGCCCCCGCGTCCGGCACGGCGACGATCACGAGCCGGCTCGGGCCGCCGCCCGGCGGCGGGAGCGCGATGGCGGCGGTCTCGCGCACGCCGGGCTCGCCGGCGACGGCGCGCTCGATCTCGGCGCTGCTGGTCTTGATGCCGCCGAGGTTCATGGTGTCGTCCACGCGCCCGTGGGCCCGGTAGAAGCCGCCCGGCAGACGTTCCATCCAGTCGCCATGACGCCGCAGCGTCTGGCCCTCGGGCCCCGCCGGCATGCCTTCGAAGTAGGTCGTGTGGTGGTCGCGGTTCAGGAGCCGGTTCGAGCTCCCGAGCATGGGCGGTAGCAGCGCCAGCTCGCCCTCGTCGGCGGGGACCCCGCCTTCGCCGAGGAGCAGGAAGTCCGCGCCCACGGCCGGGGTGCTGAAGCAGGAGGCGGCCTGGGCGGTGGCGCAGGAGCCGGCGACGTAGCCCCCGCCGATCTCGGTGCCGCCGCAGTACTCCACCACCGGTCGATAGCCGGCCTGCGCCATGAGCCAGTGCATCTCCTCGGCGTTCGACGCTTCGCCGGTGGAGCTGAAGCAGCGGAGCCCCGTCCAGTCGAGGCCCGCCATGCAGTCGGTGGCGCGCCAGGCTTTCACGAGGCTCGGTACCACGCCGAGCATGGTGACGCCGGCGCGTTCGACGAGCTTCCCAAAGCCCCGACCGTGCGGAGCGCCCTCGTAGAGCGCGATGGCCGCGCCGTTCAGCAGGCTCGCGTAGATGAGCCAGGGCCCCATCATCCAGCCGAGGTTGGTCGGCCACGCGACGACGTCGCCGGGACGAACGTCATGGTGAGCCCAGCCGTCGGCGGCGGCCTTCAGCGGTGTGAGCTGGGTCCAGACGATGGCCTTCGGGTCGCCCGTGGTGCCGGACGAAAAGAGGATGTTGGTCGGCGTCTCGACGTCGGCCGGGAGCGGCGCGGCGTCGGGGCCATCGGCCGCGGCCAGGGCGTCGGCCCACGCCACGTCGCCCTCACGGAGCGTCACCGCGAGCGAATCGCCCGCCGCGATGACGAAGGCGCGCGGCGCATCGGCTTCCGCGACGCGCGCGTAGAGGGGAAGGGCCTTGCTCCCGCGCGGGATCACGTCCTGCGTGACGATGGCCTTCGCCTCGGCGATGCGGAGGCGCGTGGCGATCTCCTCGGCGGCGAAGCTGTCGGCGATGCTGACGACGACCATGCCGCCGGCGACGAGGCCGAGATAGAGCGCCACCGACGCGTAGGTCATGGGCATGTCGATGGCGATGGCGTCCCCGGGTCCGAAGCCCGCGGCTTCGAGCGCGCGGCGGGCCCGGGCGGCGTCGGTGCGAAGCTCGCCCAGGCTCACGGTGCGGAGGCTCCCGTCCTCGCGCCCCACGACCACCGCGGGCCGTTCCGCGTCACCGGCGAGCGCCGTGGCCGCCGCGTTGAAGCGTCCGCTCGGCATGAAGCGGGCGTGCTCGGCGCCCGCCGAGGCATCGAGCATGCGGGCGGGGGCCTCGTCCCAGCGCACGCCGAAGCGCGTGAGCATCGACGTCCAGAAGGTCTCAGGGTCCTCGACGCTCTGGCGCCAGACGGCCTCCATGCCGCCGGCGCGCCCCACGTTGGTCGCCGCGACCTGCTCGGAAGTCGGGACCCACACCGGGGCGGGACCCGCCGCCGCCGCGTCCCAGCCGGCGAACACCTCCTGGTGGAGCGCACGATGGGCCTGGAAGGGGTCGCTCGGCCGGAGCGCGGCCGCGGTCCGGCGCCAGGCTTCGAGGGGATCCCGCTCGGCGCGGGCGACCTCGAGCAACGCGGCGCTCCGCTCCGGCGAGACGCCGGCCTCGGCGAGGGCGGCGGCGCATGCGTCGGGGGACATGGGCCCGTGCTGCGTGAGCCGGCCGGTGCCTGTCAAGGCGCGCGCTCACCGGTAGGGATGCGCGTCGAGGCCGTAGAGGGCCACCCGCACGGCGTCCGTCGGCAGGCGCTCGCGGACCGCGTCCGCCAGCTCGACGTGCCGCGCGGCGTGCAGCGCGTCGTAGAGCTCGCTCAGGTCGTAGAAGGCGCGCTGCCGTCCCCAGCGAATGGCCTCTTCGACGGCGGCGCGAGCCTCCCGCACCTCGGGGTCGCGTTCGACGAGGGCGCCCGCGGCGAGGGCCATGGCGTCGACCAGCGGGTCGATGGCGGCAGGAGGCAGCGCCACCCGCTGGGCGCGCAGCGCCTCGAGCGCCTCCGCCGCGTCCGCGTAGAGTGCCGTATCGAGGGAGACGCGCGTCGCCAAGGGCCGCGCTAGCGCGCCGTCGGGCGGCTCCTGGTCTCGGGCCTCCCCGGCCAGGGGGGCTGCGCGCCGGAGCAGCTCGGCGGCGGGTCCATGAAGCAACCGGGCCTCGACTCCGGCGCGCGCCGCCAGCTCGAGGAGCCAGGCGGCGCGGGGGCATCGGGACCAGGCCGCGTCGAGGTCCGCGTCCCACTCCTCCAGGTAGCGCACGAGCTCCCGCCCGGCGCCCCGCGCGGCGAGCGAGCGGTGAAGGCGCCGGTCGTCGCGACGCGGAGGCGGCACGAGCGCGTCGCGGAGTCTCCGGAGCACGCCGGAGAGCGTCGGTCAGCCCGAGCGTTGCGGCAAGGGCGAGGCCGCGCGACGCAGGGGGCGCTCCATGGTAGGCCCCGGCCATGGTCGCACCCCACTCCCCGGGGGCCGCCGCCGGAGCGGTCGCTCCTGCCGCGGACCACCTCCCCACGCTCATGCACCGCCTCGCCCATTGGGCGGAGACTCGGCCCGCGCAGCCGGCGCTCCACGGCAAGCGGAAGGGGAGCTGGGAGGCGCTGAGCTGGCGCCAGTACCATGAGAACGCCCGCTCCGTGGCCAAGGCGCTGATCTCCCTCGGTCACGTGCCGGGCGAATGCGTCGTCATGGCCGGACCGAACGCGCCCGCGTGGATGCAGCTCCAGGCGGGCGTTCAGCTCGCTCGGGGCGTGCCGGCGCCGATCTACGGCAACGCGACCGTCGAACAGGCCGCCTACATCGTCAACGACGCGGGTGCGCGCATCGCGGCCGTGGGCGACGTGGCCTTTCTCGAGAAGCTGCTGCAAGCCGAGCGGGAGGAGCGCATCCCGCGCCTCGCGCACATCGTGAGCTGCGGTGCCCTCGACCACCCGGAGCCGCGGCTCCGTTCCCTCGACGTGCTGATCGGGCTCGGCATGGCCGAGACGGACCACGAGGTGGACCTGCGCTTCGAGGCGCTGCGCGACGACGAGCCGTGCTTGATGATCTACACGTCGGGCACGACGGGTCTGCCCAAGGGCGTCGAGATCGATCACGCCGGTCAGCTCGTCGTGGGGCGCGCGGTGACCCGGGTGGCGCCCCAGCTCATCGATGGCCGCGCCGAGTTCCACCTGGTGAGCTACCTGCCGCTCAGCCATCAGGCCGAGCAGCTCCTCACCAACGTCGTGCACCTGGTCACGGGCGGCCAGGTCTACTTCTGCCCGGAGATCACGCAGATCAAGGACTACCTCACGGAGGTCCGCCCGACGGTCTTCCTCGGTGTGCCGCGCGTCTGGGAGAAGTTCGAAGCCGCGCTCCGGAGCCGCCTCGGAGAGGCCACGGGGCTCAAGGGGTGGCTCGCCTCCTGGTCGCTCGAGACGGAGCTCCGCAGCTTCGACACGCAGGTCGCCGCGGGGCTGCCGGCGGCGGCGCATCAGCCGTTACCGCGCCGCGTCGCGCGCCGCCTCGTGGTCGACAAGATCAAGGCCGCCCTCGGCCTCGACCGGCTCGAGGTGGCCATCACCGGGTCGGCACCCATGGCCCCGGCGACGCAGCGCTTCTTCGCGAGCCTCGGCATCCCGGTGCTCGACGCCTACGGCATGACCGAGACGAGCGGCGCGGCGACCATCTCCGATCCGCTTCGCCCGGCCTTCGGTACCGTGGGCAAGCCCTTTCACGGCGTGGAGGTGCGCCTCGGCGAGGATGACGAGATCCAGCTCCGCGGCCGGAACTGCCAGACGCGCTATCGAGGGATGCCGGACGAGAGCGAGGCGCTCTACACGGTGGACGGCTGGCTGCGTACGGGCGACCAGGGCGCCTTCGACGCAGCGGGCAACCTGAAGATCGTCGGGCGCCTGAAGGAGCTCCTCATCACCGCGGGCGGCAAGAACGTCGCGCCCGTCGAGCTCGAGCAGTACGTGCTCGGGACCCCCGGGGTGGGTCAGGTCGTCGTGGTCGGCGACCGGCAGCCCTACCTCTCGGCGCTCGTCGCGCTCGACCCGGAGAACCTCGACGTCCTGGCCCGCGCGGCCGGAGCGGAGCTGAGCGACATGGCGACGCTCGCGGCGGACCCGAAGGTGCAGGCCTATCTGCAGCAGCAGGTCGAGGAGCGCTGCAACGCGCGGGTCGCGCGCTATCAGACCCTCAAGAAGATTCACGTGCTGCGGGAGGAGCTCAGCGTGGAGACCGGCGAGCTGACGCCCTCGATGAAGCTCCGGCGTCCGGCCATCGTGAAGCGCCACGCCGCGGCCATCGAGGCGCTCTACGCCGGGGGCACGCTCCACACGCCGCGCGTTTGATGCGGGGGCCTCCGCGAGCGCGGTGCGCCGAGGCGCCCACCGCCGTCGCGCCGGCTCAGCCCTCGAGCTCGAAGCGGAAGTCCTCGATCACCGGGTTCGCGAGCAGCTTCTCGCACATGGCCTGGAGCTCGGTCTCCGCCGCGCTCCGGTCCACGGCGCCGAGCTCCAGCTCGACGAGCTTGCCGACGCGCACGCGGTCCACGCCCTCGAAGCCGAGGCTCCCGAGCGAGCGGCGGACGGCGTCCCCCTGCGGGTCGAGGACCTCTTCCTTGAGCGTGACGTAGACCCGAGCCTTCATGGCGCGGAGCCTGCGGTGCGGCCGCGGCGGGGTCAACACCGCGGCGGGGTCAACACCGCGGCGGGGTCAACACCGCGGCGGGGTCGATACGCTCAACCCGCGAGGCCGAGATTCCGCGCGATGCGGGGCAGCGGGTCCTCCGTGTTCGGCACGAAGGCCTCCCCGCGAATCTGGTCGCAGGCCTCGATGTAGCGCCGCGACGCCTCCACGCGAACGTCGTCGGGGATCGTTGGCGAGGGGCCGTCGCCCGCGTAGCCGACGCTCTTGAGCCAGCGCCGCACGTATTCCTTGTCGAAGGACTCCGGGTCCTCGCCGGCCGCCATGCGCTCGCCGTAGCTCTCCGCGTACCAGTAGCGGCTCGAGTCCGGCGTGTGGATCTCGTCGATGACCCCGAAAATAACAACAAACGTCTTTCCGCGCTCGAACTTCGTGTCGACG
>CALCTH010000328.1 GCA_937893795.1 uncultured Myxococcales bacterium
CGGAGGGACCGACGGCGCCCGCCGCGGAAGGGCGACGCGACCCCGGCGCCGCGCCGGGCCCACGGCTTCGCCGGGCGGCGCTCCAGGAGTGGGAAGCCCTCATCGGCAAGCTCAAGCGCGGCAAGCCGGCCCTCGCTGCCGTCCTCGAATACGGCGTCCCCCGCGCCGTGAGCGAAGAGCGCATCATCATCGCGTTCAAGAAGGGCTCGTTCTACGGGCGCCAGGCCGACGCGCGGGCCTCGAAGGAGGCGATTCAGGCCGTTGCACGCGAGCACTTCGGCGGCGCGCCGGCCATCGAGATCCGCTACGACGCCGAGAGTGGCCAGGAGGCGCGAACCGTGGCGGCGGTCGAGGCAGACCGTCAGCGGGCCCGCTCGGTCCAGCGCCGGAAGGAAGCTCTGGACCACCCCGTGGTCCAGGACGCGATGCAGGTCTTCCCGGAAGCGCGAGGCCACGTCGACGTGCGTCTGGAAGGGGACTGAGCCAGTCTCCTCGCGAGGGCGCGCGGTCCGAGGGCCCGCGCCGATCAGGGACGAGGGCGTATGAAGTTTCGCGGCGGGATGAACGAGCTCATGCGGCAGGCGAGCCGCATGCAGCGCAAGATCGAACAGCGCAAAGAAGAGCTCAAGGACGAGGAGTTCGAGGCCAAGAAGGCCGACGACAAGATCACCGTCGTCGCGAACGGCGCGGGTGAGGTCGTGCGCGTGGCCATCGACCCCTCGGTTTTGAACGACGAGGGCCTCGAGATGGTCCAGGATTTGCTCGTGGCGGCGACGAACGACGCGCTGGCGCGGTCGAAGGAGCACGTCGACGCCGAGCTCGAGAAGGTCACCGGGGGCCTGAAGATCCCCGGCATCGGCTGAGCGCGCGTGGCCCTCGAGGGACCGAGCGACCCGCTCGGGGAGCTGGTGCAGCTCCTCGGCCGCCTTCCGGGCATCGGCGAGCGGACGGCGACGCGACTCGCCTATCACGTCCTCGCTGGTGACGCGGCCTACGCGGGCGCCCTCGGCGAGAGCCTCTCCCACATCCACGCGCGCATCCGTCGCTGCGAGGTCTGCGGGAACTTCAGCGCCGAGGCGGTCTGTCCCATCTGCCGGGACCCTCGGAGGAGCGACGACCAAATCTGCGTCGTCGCTCGCGTGCCCGACCTCGCCGCCATCGAACGCAGCGGCACCTTCCGGGGCCGCTACCACGTGCTGCACGGTCTCCTCGCGCCGCTCGACGGCGTGGGCCCCGAAGACCTGCCGCTCGATGCGCTGGAAGCGCGGGTGAAGGCACACTCCGTCGAGGAGGTGATCGTCGCCACACCGCTGAGCGTGGAGGGCGAGGCGACGGCGCTCTACGTGGCCGAGGTGCTTCGGGAGCACGGGACGCCCGTCAGTCGCATCGCCAGCGGCGTGCCTCACGGCGGTGAGCTCGAGTACACCGACCAGGTCACGCTCGGGCGCGCCCTGGAGGGGCGGCGGCGACTCTAGCGCCGGGCAGAAGGGACGGATCTCGAAGGTCCAGAGGAACGCCCGCACGTCCGTGTGCGCGCTGAAGGTGAAGGTCGTCCCGATCGCGCCCGAGAGGCCGTAGAGCCCGACCTCGTAGCCGATGCCCTGGGCATCGAAGGTGCGGAGGTACCCCGCGCCGAGGCTCGCGCTGAGCGCCCGCCCCTCGCGCGCCAGGGGCATCAAGCCGCGAATTCCGGCCTTGGCGAGCCAGGCGTCCTCGCCACGGCTCTGACCATCGGCGCGCTCCAGGCGGTGCCACGCGCCGCCGTAGACCTCCAGGGCGCCGGCATGGAGCGTCGCCGGATCGCCGGGGAGCCAGGTGACCTGCGGCGCGTCACCGGTGAGCAGGATGGCGAGGGGGCGGAGCTCGAAGCCCGCCGCCCAGCCCTGGCCTCCGTCGCCATGGGCCTGGGCCAAGGTCGGTACGAGGCTCCGAAGCGCCCAACGCAGCGGGCCGGGTGCCCCGCCCAAGGGTCGGGCCGCCAGCGACGGTGCCGCCAGAGCCGGGGTGGCCGCCCCTTCGGGCACGGGGAGCGCCACGTCGGCGCCAAAACCCTCGAGGCCGCGTACGCCGCGCTGGACACGCGACGTGTCGGCCGGCGTGACCTCCTGGTCCTGCGCGAGCGCGCTCCGCGGCGCCGCGAAGGACGCCAGGGCCACGGCCAGCGCTCCCACTCCCCACATCCACCTGCTGCGCGTTCGTTCTTGCATCGTTCAGCTCCTGTCCTGGTGACGTCCGATCGCTCGGACGTGCCACGCGACACGGCGTATCGTGTCGGGTCTGTGAACAGCGTTAAGATGAGCCTCGGTCGCAATCTTAACGCCGCTTTCTTCATATCCTTGTTCCTATCTGAACGGTGTCAAGTACCCTTCGTGGATCTTGCGCCGGCGGGTGCGTGCTATAGGTTCCAGGGGTGAAGGCGAGCTACCACCACGGCGACCTGCGCCAGGCGCTGGTCGACGCCAGCGTCCGCATCCTCGCCTCGCGGGACGCGGGCGATCTGAGCCTCCGGGAGGTCGCCCGGCAGGCCGGCGTGAGCGCGGCAGCGCCCTATCACCATTTCGGAAGCAAGCTCGAGCTGCTCGCCGCCATCGGCGTGCAGGGCTTCGCGCTGCTGGAGGAGGAGCTTCGCGAGGCCGCCCGGCATGCGGGGCCGGGGCGCGCCACGCTGGAGGCCTGCATCCTAGGCTACGTGCGCTTCGCGCTGGCGCACCCGAGCCACTTCCGCGTGATGCACCACCCGGAGCTGCGAGACCCGGAAGCCCACCCCGATCTGCACGAGCAGCGCCAAGGCATCTGGCGCTATCTGGGCGACCAGATGGCGGCCCCGCAGAGCTTCGGCTCCTCCCTCGACGCGGAGCAGCGCTCCAACCTCATGGCCCTGGCGTGGAGCACGGCCCACGGCCTGGCGAGGCTCCTCGTGGGCGGGGCCCTCTGCCCGAGCGCTCCCCCCTTCCCGCTGAGCGACGACCCCGACGCCGTGGCGCGAACGGTCGCGTCGACCTTCGGGAGCCTCCTGGAACGCGCGCTCCCCACGAAGTGAACGGGAACGGGGACGGATCCGGAACCGACCCCGCCGCGCTCAGCTCGTTTCGTCCGACGGAAGCGATCTCGGGTCGCCCTCTTGCCACACCTGCGACTCCAGGTCGCGGCGAGCCTCGGCCTCGCAGACGCCGACGCGCACCTCCAGGCCCGCGTCCTCGAGCATGCGAATGCCCGTACCGCGGTTGCGCGGATGCGGATCGACCATGGCGATCACGGCGGCGCCCACGCGCCGGGCGATCATCTCCTTGGCGCAGCTCGGCGTCCGCTGGTGGAAGGCGCAGGGCTCGAGGGTGACGAAGGCGATGACGTCGTCGAGGTCGCCCTCCAGCTGCCGGAGGGCCATGGGCTCGGCGTGGGGCTGATAGGGCGGCTGGGTGTGGCCTCGCGCGACCACCTCGCCGCCCCGGACCAAGACGCACCCCACGGGCGGGTTGGGACGGCACGCGGGGAGCGCGTTGCGTCCCTCCGCGAGGGCCTCCCGCATGAAGCGCTCGAGGGCGCCGGGCTCGAGCTCGCTCAAGAGGCTCACGACGCCACGGTAGCAGGCCGCCTACTCGGCCGCGTCCACCTCGTCGAGAAGCACCACGTAGGCTTCGAGGTCCTCGTCGTCGACGGCGAGGGGGAGCGGAGGCGGGACGGAGGAGGCCGGCCGCGGGAGCGGCGGCGGCGCGCTGCTCGGCCCGCGCGGGGCGTCGTGGCGAGCGCGGTCGAAGAAGGAGGCGGTCATGGCTCTCTCACCCCTTTCAGGCTTCGTGCCATCACCCGAATCTGTCTCGTAGCGCCAGATTCCGCTGTTTTTCGCGCAGCTTCGCCGGCCCCGTCACCGGCCTGGCGCCGGCGGCGGCGGCCGGCCGTCAGAAGGGGGACGCCGCGCCAGCCGCTCAGAAAGGATGCGTGAGCTGCACGTAGATCTGGGGGTCGAAGGCCTCGACGGCGCTCAGGCCGACGTCCGCGCGGATGACGAACTGGCGTCCCCAGCTGGCTCCGACGCCGCCTCCGAAACCGACCAGGATGCGCCCGAGGCGCCCGCCGGAGCCCACCGGTCCCGCGAAGGCGTCGAGCGCGTAGCCCACCCAGCCGACGTCCACGAAGCTCTGGAAGGTGCCCTGGAACTTCCCGGGCTTCCCCGCAAAGGCCCAGCGCAGCTCGGCCTGACCGATGCCCTTCACGGCGCCGAGGTAGCGCCGCTGCCGGATGCCGCGCCCGAAGAACTGGCCGCCGTAGGCTGGCGAGGCCCAGAAGCCGCCCACCGTTCCCAGGGCGAAGGTCGGGGGTGCACCGCTCAAGAGATCGAGCACGCCGCGGAACGCGAGCACCGCGCGACGCCCCTCGTCGAGGGCGACGTAGGCGCTCGAGGCCAGGCTCAGCCCGAAGTAGTCCCAGTCGCTCCCCGTGCCGACGTGGGCGCCCCTCAGCGTGGCCGCCGCCACGTAGCCGCGGCTCGGCCGCCGCTCGTCGTCTCGCTGGTCGAGGACCACCCCGACGCGCAGCTCGCTCTGGAGACCGCGCTCCCCATCCGGGTAGTCGGCCGCGTAGAGGCTCCCCTCGATGGGGCCGCGGGCACCGATGAAGCCCGGGAAGGTGTAGCCACCAAGCCAGCTGAACACGATCTCGGCGCGCTTGGGCCGCGGCTGCCAGCGCAGGCGAAGGAGACCCTGGGGTCGCTGGATCCGAAAGCGGTGGTAGCGGTCGAGGAAGCGACCGCGCACACCTGGATCCTCGAGGCCCGCGGCGTTCGCGGCGGCCTCCGCGTCCTCGCGCGCACAGGTCACGCCGTTGCCGAGACCGCAGTAGTGGCCGACCTTCGTGCCCACGAAGGCGGCCTGGCTCTCGATGCGCAGCGGCAGGTCGAAGGCACCCACGCGTTCCCACGTCAGCCCGTGGTACTGGACGAGCTCGCTCGTGAGCGAGCTGACCAGCTGAATCCGGTCCCGGTAGGGACGGTGCTCGTCGTCGTAGCGAAAGAAGAGCCCGAGCACCGCGCCGCCGAAGCCGACGTCGCTCGAGTAGCCGACCAGCGGCAAGAGCAACCACTCGAAGTCGTCGTTCTCGACGCTCCGCACGCCGGGACGCCCCCCGGGCATGAGCCGGCGGCGGAGGCGCCCCCGGCGCTCGGCGCGCGTGGGGGAGAGCTCCGCGTCCGGCGCGGGCTCCATGGGCGGTGGTGCCGCCTCGTCGTCCGGGGGCCGTTCGAGCTCCAGCGGGGCATCCCGCTGAGCCGAGGCCGGCGCGGTGGCGGCCAGGGCCAGGGCGAACGCGATCCCCCGGGCCGTCCTTCCGCGCATCGGCGCGAGCATGCGCGGCGGAGCCCTAACGGTCGAGGAATCGTCGACGGAGAGGCGCCGGCGACGGTAGAAGACGCCATGGCCACCGGGCTTCCATCGCGTGGGCGGGCGCGCGAGAGCGGGACCGCGCGCCGACTCGCCGACGTCGTCCTCGCCGCCTTCGTGCTGCTCGTCGTCGCGATGATGGTGGTGCCCCTGCCCACGGTGCTCCTCGACGTGCTCATCGCGGGCAACGTCAGCGTGGCGGTGCTGATGCTGCTGGTGGCGCTCTACGTGGCGAGCGGGCTGGAGTTCACGGCCTTCCCCACCGTGCTCCTCGTCACGACGCTCTATCGTCTCGCCCTCAACGTCTCGTCCACGCGCCTGATCCTGCTGCAGGCGGATGCCGGCGAGGTCATCCGAGCCTTCGGCGAGTTCGTGGTGCGTGGCAACTACGTCGTCGGAGCCGTCGTCTTCGCCATCCTCACGCTCGTGCAGTTCCTCGTCATCGCGAAGGGCTCCGAGCGCGTCGCCGAGGTGGGTGCCCGCTTCACCCTCGACGCCATGCCGGGCAAGCAGATGAGCATCGACGCGGAGCTGCGCTCCGGGGCCATCGGCCAGGACGAAGCGCGCCGGAAGCGCGCGCTCGTGCAGCGCGAGAGCCAGTTCTACGGCGCGATGGACGGCGCGATGAAGTTCGTGAAGGGCGACGCCATCGCGGGCATCGTCATCACGCTGGCAAACGTGCTCGGCGGGCTGGCCATCGGCATCACCCTTCGTGACATGAGTGCGACCGAGGCGCTCGAAACCTACGGGCTCCTGACCATCGGCGACGGGCTCGTCTCGCAGATCCCCGCGCTGCTCATCTCCACGAGCGCGGGCCTCGTCGTCACGCGCGTGGTGAGCGAGGAAGAGGGCGGAAGCCTCGGCGCCGACGTCGCGGCGCAGATCTTCGGGGACCCGCGGACGCTGAGCGTGGCGGCGGCCTTCCTCGTCGTCTTGGCAGCGGTCCCGGGGCTCCCGGCGCTCCCCTTCGGCGTGCTCGCGCTGGTCTTCTTCACGCTCTCGCGGCGCCTCGCCCGCCGACCGGCCGAGCGCGAGGTGGGGGAAGCCGTGGCGCGCCAGGAAGTCGCGCGTGAGCACGAGGCGCGCCGCGCCATGGTTCCGCTCGTGGTGCCCGTCTCCGTCGAGGTCGGCGACGGGCTCGCCGTGGAAGTCGCGGACGCCGGCGGCGCCGGGCCGCTGCTCGAGCGTGAGGTTCCCCCGCTCCGCGACGCCCTCTTCCTCGATCTCGGCGTCGCCCTCCCTGGGCTCCGGGCCCGGGCCAACCCGCAGCTCGCGCCCCGCGAGGCACGCATCGCGCTCCAGGAGGTGCCCGCGCTCTCGCTCACGCTCCCCGAGGGCCGGCACCTCGCCCTCGCCGCCGCGGACGAGCTCCCGAGCCTCGGCGTCGAGGCGGGGACCGCCGCCACCGATCCCGACGATGGCGGCCCCGCGGCGTGGGTGCGGCCCGAAGATACGGAGGCGCTCGGAGCGGCGGGGATCCCCGTGCTGGACGCCGCCGCCGTGGTGGCCCGGGCCCTGGGCGCAGCCGTACGCCGCCGCGCCTCGTCACTGCTCGGCCTGCAGGAGACGCAGGCCATGCTCGACCAGCTCGAGCGCGCCTATCCGGCGCTCGTGCGCCACGTGGTCCCGAAGCCCGTCTCGCTGGCGCTCCTCGCCGACGTGCTCCGGCGGCTGGTCGACGAAGGGGTGAGCGTGCGTCCGCTCCGAGAGATCCTCGAGGCCCTCGCCGTGCACGCGCCGAGCGAGCGGGACCCCGTGGCGCTGACGGAGCACGTGCGCGCGGGGCTCAAGCGACAGATCACCCACCGCTTCGCCGAGGGCGGCGCCCTCGACGTCTTCCTGGTCGATCCCGCCATCGAGGACGCCATCCGCGACGGCGTGCAGCGCACGGCGACGGGGAGCTACCTGGCGCTCGCGCCGGACCTCTCGCGAGAGCTCATCGGCGCGGTCAAGGCCGAGGCCGAGCACGCGCTGCCAGGCCTCCCCTTCGTCCTCGTGACCCAGGCAGACGTGCGCCGCTTCCTCCGGCGCCTGGTGGAGGTCGACGTGCCCGACGCCGTGGTGCTCAGCTTCCAGGAGCTCGCCCCCGACGTGCGGATTCAGCCCCTCGGCCGCATCCGCCCGGAGGCATAGGGGCACTTCGTCCGTGAACCGGCGGTCACGTCGGCGCCCCGGGAGACGGTTCCAGGGGCCACGCCAGGCCGGGATCCACGAGGAAGCGACGCACGGAGAGAATGGCACGCCCCCTGCTTACGTCTCCCGCAAGACTCTTCCGAGCCCGCCATGACGACCTTCCCCCGCCTTCTCCTCGCGGCCGCCTCCCTCTCGGCCGTCCTCGTCCTCGACGCGGCGCCCGCGGCCGCGCAGTGCCAGCCCGGCGACGCGGGCTGTGCGCGCGTCGACGTGCGCGTGCCGGCGCGCCGCGTGCGCCTGACGAGCCCGCAGCGCTACCGCATCTGGCCCTGGACGCGCTGGCGTACCCGGCACGTCGCGCCCCCGCCCCCCGCGGTGCCGGCGCAGGTGATCGTGCAGCCGCCGCCCCCGCCTCCGCCGCCCCCAGGGCGTGTGATCGTCACGCCGGCGCCGCAGCCGGTGCCCGTCCAACCGGTGCAGACCGTGGTCGTGGTCGAACATCAGCCGGTGGCCTATGCGCCCGTGCGCCGGGCCCTGCCGCACCACCGGCACGGCGTCTCGCTGCGCCTCGCGGGCGTCTCCGCCGGTGAGGGCTCGCTCGGCGGCTTGATGGCCGCCTACCGCTTCCGCCCCGTGCCCCACTTCGCGCTGGAGTTCGGCACGGGCGTGTTCGGTGGCGAGGACGACCAGGGCACCCGACGCATCGAGACGCCCTTCACCGTCGACGGCCTCGTCTTCTTCAACACGCGACGACGCCTGCAGCCCTACTTCCTCTTCGGCGTCGGCGTGTCGTCGGCGCGTGTCGACCGCACCGGCGACTTCGTCGACGGCTTGGGCGACGAGGTCTTCTACCGCTACCTCGGCGGCCAGGCGGGCTTCGGCCTCGAGTGGCGCTTCCTCCCGCACCTCGCCGCGAACCTCGACGTGCGAGGCTTCGTCCGAACACGCATCGACGACGAGGAGGGCCCCGAGTTCGTCCGGGTCACGGCTGACGGGGTGCAGACCACCGACACGAGCGGTGGCGCCCTCTTCACGCTGGGGTTGACCGCGAGCTTCTGAGCGTCGCCCACGCGAAAGGCCCGCTCCCGGAGCGCCGGGGGCGGGCCTCTTCGCGTGAGCAGGAGGCGACTACTCGGCGGCGACCGGGCGCACCGTACGCCAGGCCTCGTAGGTGCTCGCGTCGATGCGCTCGCGGTCGGCGACGTCGGCCTCGAACTCGGCGGCCCAGGCGCCCTCCTTGGCGGCGGGGCCCGCCCTCAGCGTGAGCAGCTCGGTGCCGAAGCCCGAGCCGTAGCTGAAGGCCGCGAGCTCCGTGCCCTCGTCGGCACCGGCGAGCACGCTCGCCACGCTCATCCAGAGCGCCGCGGTGTAGCTGTTCCCGACCTGGCGGTTCCAGCCCATCGTCGGGTCGACCTTCGTCCCGTAGAGGCGCGCCGTGGTCGCCTCGTCCCAGCCGGCCTGCTCGCCGATGTGTCGCACGGCCTTCTTCACCATCTTGGGGAAGGGCACGTGGAAGCAGGAGGCGGCGAAGTGCTCGAAGGTGGCCTCGAGGTCACCGCCGAAGCGGGCGTCCGCGAGCTGCTGGAAACAGCGCAGGGCGCCGCGGTTGTAGCAGTCGAGGCTCAGCGGGCCGTCCACGCGGGGGAAGCTCTCCCCGACGGGGCGCCAGAAGTCGAAGACCGGCTCGGACCAGGCGTAGCTCTCGAGGTCGACGGAGGCGACGGTGGGCTCTTCGACGACGAAGGCCACGGCGCCCGCGCCCTGGGTGGGCTCGCCCGGGTCCTTGGGCGCGTAGAGCGCCACGTCGGAGGCGACCACGAGGGCAGCCTTGCCGCGCGCCGCCCCGCTGGCCCTCCACTCGAGGGCCTGGCGAAGCGCGACCGTACCGCCGTAGCAGGCGTGCTTGGTCTCGTAGCTCCGGTACGCGCCCTCGAGGCCGATGGCCTCGGCCATGAACGCGCTGAGCGGGCGGCTCATGTCCTGCGCCGTCTCGCTGCCGACGACCACGAGGCCGATGTCCTTCACGTCGCCGCCCCAACGCGCGATGGCCCGCTTCGCGGCGCCCGCCGCCAGCGTGACGACGTTCTCGTCGTCGCTGCAGAGGGCGATCTCGCCGCAGCCGAGGCCCTTCGTGAACTTGTCGGGGTCGATGCCGCGGAGCGTCGCGAGGTCGCGAACGTCGAGGACGCGGGAGGGAAGCTGGATGGCCAGAGAGGCGATTCCGGTACGCATGCGCATGCCTTTCCAAGTGATTCGGCCCTGGACCATGACCGGCGAGGCCTGGTTGGCGGTCCAAGAACCCGCGAGCCGTCGAGAAGCGCGGGTGACTTGGGTCACGGCGCCGACCACTGGAGGACCTAGGACGGGTTTCAGCGCTCGCTAGACCTGGAAATCGGAGGCCGATGACCCCATCGGCCGCACGATTCGAGCGTCGCGGTGCCACGCGATGCGCTCTATGGTCGGCGCATGGCAGCACTCGAGCCCACGGGGCGCGGCGTCGACGGGCCCGTTCTCGTCGTCGTGATGGACGGCGTCGGCATCGGGAGCGGCGAGGACGACGACGCCGTCGCCCTGGCCCGCACCCCGACCCTGGACCGGCTCGCCGCCCGCGCCGCGACGACGCAGCTCCGGGCCCACGGGACGGCGGTTGGACTCCCGAGCGACGGCGACATGGGCAATAGCGAGGTCGGCCACAACGCGCTCGGCGCCGGCCAGGTCTTCGACCAGGGCGCCAAGCGAGTCCAGCTCGCCATCGCGAGCGGAGAGATCTTCGAGGGCGCGATCTGGAAGGAGACCGTCGCCCGGGCGCGCGACACGACGCTCCACTTCATCGGCCTCCTTTCCGACGGCAACGTCCACAGCCACCAGGACCACCTCCACGCCATGCTCGGGCGCTGTCACGCCGAGGACGTCGCCCGCGTCCGCGTGCACGCGCTTCTCGACGGACGCGACGTGGGCGAACGGAGCGCCCTCACCTACGTCGACGCCCTCGAGAAGGAGCTGGCGGCGTTCCGCGACGCCGGCCGCGACTACCGGGTGGCGAGCGGCGGCGGGCGCATGACGACCACCATGGACCGCTACGAGGCGGACTGGGGCATGGTCGAGCGCGGCTGGAACGCGCACGTGCACGGCGAGGCGCCGCGAGCCTTCCGGAGCCTCCGTCGCGCCATCGAAGGGCTCCGCGACGAAGACGCCTCGGTCACCGACCAGTTTCTGCCCGCCTTCGTCATCACCGACGACGGCAAGCCGGTCGGGCCCATTCGCGACGGCGACGCGGTCGTCTTCTTCAACTTCCGCGGCGACCGGGCCATCGAGATCAGCCGCGCGTTCACGGAGCCCACGCTCGATGCCTTCGACCGCGGCGCCCGGCCCGACGTCCTCTACGCAGGCATGATGCAGTACGACGGCGACCTCCAGCTTCCAGAGCGCTTCCTCGTCACGCCGCCTTCCATCGCGGGCACGCTCGGCGAGCACCTCGCCGCGAGCGGCGTCACGCAGTTCGCGTGCTCGGAGACGCAGAAGTTCGGCCACGTCACCTACTTCTGGAACGGGAACCGTACCGCGCCCTTCGATCCGGGCCTGGAGACCTACCGCGAGATCCGGAGCGATCTCGTGCCCTTCGAGCAGCGGCCGTGGATGAAGGCGGCAGAGATCACCGACGCCACGCTCGAGGCATTGAAGAGCGGGCGCTTTCGCCACCTCCGCATCAACTACGCCAACGGCGACATGGTGGGGCACACGGGCCATCGCGACGCCACGGTGCTCGCCGTGGAGGCCGTCGACCTTCAGCTCGCGCGGCTGCTTCCGGTCATCGAGGCGACGGGGGGCGCCCTCATCGTCACCGCCGACCACGGGAACGCCGACGCGATGGTCGAGCGCGACAAGAAGACCGGCGAGATGCTGCGGCGCACCGACGGCACGCCGAAGCCGCGCACCTCCCACAGCCTCAACCCGGTCCCCTGTCACGTGTGGGCACCGGGACGACCCCTCCGCCTCCGCGCGCCGGACGCCCCCGGCCTCTCGAGCATCGCGGCGACGGTCTGCGACCTGATGGGATACGTCGCGCCCGAGGCCTTCGACCCCTCGCTGCTCGACGGGTCGTAGCCGCAGCGCCCGCACGGCGCGGGGCCATGGCGCCGATGGTGCCGCGGCTACCCGCCCGAGGGGCAGGAGTGTCCCCGTGCGCCGTCGACGAGGAGCACCTCCTGGCGCCCTCGGGCCCGCCCGAGCGCATCTCGAAGCCGCACCTCGACGCGCACGTCGGTCGCGGTCCCGAAGTCACGATGCGCGAGCTCGAGGCGGAGGTCCAAGAGGGCGCCGGTCTCGACGGAGAGGAAGCGCGGCGGATCGGTCTCGATGCCGGCCGCCGCCGCCGCGGGGCTCACGCGCAGCGGCACCACCGCCTCGACGAGGGCACGCGCATCGAACCCATCGCCGGCCTCCGGATCCGCGACCACGGGCTCGACGTCCCGCGGCTCCGCGGCGGGCAGCAGGGCCAGCACCTCGCCGAGCTTGGCCGCCACGTCCGTGCCGCGCGGCGAGACCGCGCGCACGATGGGCTCGCCGCCGGCCGAGAGCGCCCCCGTGTCTCGTGCCAGGGTCGTCAGCGTGGCCGTCGCCCCGCCTTCCCCGCGCTCGAGGCGCATGCCCATGGCCCCGCGCGCCCGCAGCGCATCGACGGCGTCGTCGTAGCTCGCGGGCGCCGTGGCGAACTCGCTGGGGTCGTAGGGGTTCGAGCCGCCCGGTCCGTTGTGCGTGGGCGCGTCGGTCAACACGACGACGACCACGGACGAGTCCGCCCGGAAGCAGCCGCCGCCCAGCCCTTCGGTGCACGCCACGGCCTCGATGTGGGGCGTATGCCCCGCGCCGGTGGCCAGCTGGTAGAGCGCCTCGACGAGCGACTCGGGCGAGTCCTGCCCATCGCCGGGCACGATGGCCTCGAGCGCGCGCGGGATGGCCGCGGCCTCGTCCGTCGCGGGCTGGCGAAGCTCGAAGGCGACGTCGATGCCCGAGCCGTAGGGCGCGACGGGAAAGTCCGCGAAGGTCGCGAGCGCGTAGCGCGGGTCGGAGAGAGCCGCGGCGGCGAGCACGGCCTCGATGCCAGTCCGCAGCTCGACGACCTCGTCCGACATCGACGCCGTGACGTCCACGAGGAAGGCGACGTCGGTGGGCTCGCCACCGAGCGCGAGAGAGAGCTCGACGCTCGCGGGGACGTCGGGGCTCAGCACGACGCAGGGTCCCTCGAAGGGCTCGGGCCCGCCGCCCGGGCCCGCGTCGGCGTCCGGCATGTCGACGGTGATCCGTCCCATGTCGCCGAGCTCCGCCGGATCGTCGCTGCAGGCCGTCGCGATCACGAGGAGCAGCGCGACCGTGCCCTCGCATCGCCGAGCCCACGCGCCGCGCCGTCCGCGTCCCTTCACGTCCCCCATGGCCTTCCTCCCGCGTCGCCGCGCCTGAACGTCGAGGGACGGGATCACCGGCCCTCCGCAGACCGCACGTTACACTGAAGCGAAGCCTCCCGCCCGGGTGGGACGAGCCACGCCTCGGCCAGCCGCTGCGTCCGATGCTCCGCCGCCGTGATGGGGCCCGTTTCGTGGCGGTCGCGGGGACGACGTTATCCTTCCTCGCCATTGACGCTTCCGGCGGCCGATGGCAGGAATGAGGGCACTTCTTGTCACACGCTTGGGGTCGGATCGGCCCCGATTAGGCCGCTCGACGCATGCAACTCACCAAGACCCTCGCGACGAATCTGCGCGTGCTCCGGGAGCTCCGGGGACGCCTCGGGCAGCTCGAGCTGGCGCAGCGAGTGGGTGTCTCACGACGGACCATCGCGCGCCTCGAGAACGCGGAGGTCGCCGATCCGGGGGTCGACCAGGTGCGCAGCCTGGCCGGCGCGCTCCGTGTGCCCTTCGACCTGCTGGTGACCCGGCGCCTCGTGCCCGTGACCCTGCCGGTACCGACGGATGTCCGCGACCGCCTCGAGGGCGAGGAGGGCGTGGACCTGCTCGCCCGCATCATCCGCGCGGTCGACGAGACCCCACGGTAGCGACGCTCAGCGACCGAGCGAGAGCGCGGCGGCGCGGGCGACGGTCGCCCGCAGCTCGTCGTCGCCGATGCGGGCCAGCGCGCGGCCGACGTCCTCGGGGAGCTCCGTCGCCGGGCGTCGGGGCGGGGGCGGGGGGATCCAGCGTGTGTCCCGGGCGACGGCCGGCAGCGGGCCCACGCGGAAGCGCAGGCTGCGCACCGTGAGGTCCGGCGCGAACTGCTGGACCCGAGCCAGCAGCGCGTCGCTCATGAAGCTGAGCTCCTGCGCCCACGCGCTGCTCGTGCAGTGCACGTGGAGCGTCCCGTGGCGAAGGCGCACGGGGCGCGCCCGCTCGACCACGCGCGCCGGGAGTGCCCGCACCCACCAGGCGAAGAGCCGGGCATCGTCGACCTGCCCTGGCTGCGGGTGAATGCGGCGAACGAGCTGGCCCAGCGGGAGCAGCTGGGAGCGGCGCCGCACCTTCACCTTGGGCATCAGGCGCCGCCCTCGTCTTCCTCCTCGTCCGAGTCCGTACGCTCGCCCTCGAGGCCGCGGCGAATGGCACCGACGAGGTCCGGCTGCTCCTCGCTGAGCTTGGCGGCGAGGCCCTGCGCCTTGGCGAAGAGCTCGCCGGGACTCTCGGTGCCCGGGCCGCCCTCACCGAAGAGCTGCCCGGCCATCTGCTGCAGTGCGCCGAGCGCCGCCGGATTCTCGAACACCGCCTTCATGGCGCCCTCGAGGGCACCCGCGTCGAGGCCGCCGGGCATGCCGCCCAGCATCGCCTGGGCTTGCTCGAGCATCCCGCCCGGGAGCGCGCCGCCCGCGAAGGCCTGCGCGACGGGATCGTTGGCCGCGGCGTCCGGCAGCGCGACCCACTCGCCGCCCTCGCCAAGCTCCTGCGCCACGCCCAGCGCCGTGCGGCGCTCCGGGCGGGCCACGTCCGGGAAAACGTAGACCTTGCGCCCGTGGCAGTGCGCGGCGAGCGGCCCGAGGTCCGCGGCCAAGCGCCCACCGAGAACGCGAGGATCGGCGGAGAAGGGCAGCCCGAGGTGGAGCAGCGTCCCGTCGTCGAGGGCCTCGGCCCGAAAGCGGCGATCCTCCCGGGCGAGCACGACGTGCCCCTCCCCCTCGCCCACGCGAGGGAGGCGCGACTCGAGGTCCGCGAGGGGGATCGGCAGCACGGCGACGGCGTCCATGGCGGAAGCATGGCACCGGAGGGTGTCGCGGCGCGAGGCCCCGCGCCGCGACGCCGGCCGGGACCCGCGTCGCTTCCAATCGAGTCAACCGAGTGCGGGGTGCTACGGTCGCGAGGTGGATCTTCCGGCCCGTCCGCGCATTCTCGTCGTGGACGACGAGCGCGTCGTGCGCGAGGTGATCGCGGACTTCCTCACCATGGAGGACTTCACGGTCCGAACGGCAGCGGATGGGGGCGAGGCCCTCGAGGCGCTCGACAGCGACGCCTACGACCTGGTGTTGAGCGACCTGATGATGCCCGGGGTCGGCGGCCTGGAGCTCCTCGAGGCGATGCAGACGCGGCAGCTCGGTACGAAGACCGTCATCATGACCGGCTTCGGCACGGTCGAGTCGGCCATCGACGCGATGAAGCGGGGCGCATCGGACTACATCCTGAAGCCCTTCCGCGTCGACGAGGTCGTGCTCACCGTGCGCCGGGCCCTCGAAGAACGGCGCCTCGAGGCCGAGAACGTCCGGCTGCGGGAAGCCGTGATGCTCTTCGAGGCCACCGAGAAGATCGCCACGAGCCTCTCCCTCGAGGAGGTGCTCGGCACCGTGGCGCAGGCGGCCGTGGAGGCGACCGAGGCCGAGGGCTGCGCGCTCTTCCTGCGCGACGCGGAAAGCGCACACTTCGGTCACGGGCACCGGCACGGGGCCGCCGCGGATGCCCTCGACGGCGGCTCCCTCGCCATGGCGCTCGACACGGTCACGACGGACGGGCGCGCCCTCCGGCTCTCGGGCGAGGCGTGTGGACGCTTCGCCGGCCCGAGCGTTCGCGCGCTCCTGGCTCTGCCCGTGCTCGACCACGGCGACCGCATCGGCATCCTCGCGGTCGTACGCACGGGACCCATGCCCTTCGACGAGGGTCACCGGAAGCTGCTCGCGGTGCTCGCGGACCGGGGCGCCGCCGCCGTGGCGAACGCGCGGCTCTACGCGAACCTCGAGGGCAGCATCGAGGAGACCCTCGACGCGCTGGCGACGGCCATCGACAAGCTCGACCCCTACACGGCCGGACACTCGGACCGGGTGTCGACCTACGCGGGCATCCTCGCGGAGGCGATCGATCTCTCGCCGGAGGAGGTCGAGCGCGTGAAGCGCTCCGCCGCCATGCACGACATCGGCAAGATCGGCTGCCACCTCAACCTCAACAAGCCTGGCAAGCTCACGGCGGCCGAGTACGAGGAGTTCAAGAAGCACCCGGTCTACGGTCGCGAGATCCTCGCGCCCATCACTTCGCTTCGGCCGCTCCTCGACGGCGTGCACCTCCACCACGAGCGCATGGACGGGCACGGCTATCCGCTGGGACTGGAGGGCGAGGCGATCCCGCTGCAGGCGCGCATCATCTGCATCGCCGACAGCTACGACGCGATGACGAGCGACCGTGCGTACCGAAGGGCCCTCACGCACGAGGCCGCCGTGGCCGAGCTGCGGCGCTGCTCGGGCACGCAGTTCGACGAGGCCCTGGTCGAGCCCTTCGTCGAGGGGCTGGAGGCGTGGCGCGCGGCCCGAGCCGCGGCCGGCGCGGCCTACCCGCGCTGAGCCGTGCCCTCGCCCGTCGGCGCGCCCCGCGCGCGGAGCTCCGGCGGGGGGTCGTAGCCCCCCTCGGCGAAGGGGTGACAGCGGCAGATGCGCCGCGCGCCGAGCCAGCTCCCGCGGAAGCAGCCGAAGCGCTCGATGCACGCGGCCGTGTAGCGCGAGCACGAGGGCTCGTAGCGGCAGACGTCCCCGAGGAGCGGCGAGAGCGTCCACCAGTAGAGGCGGATCAACGCGAGGCCGAGGCGACGGAGCACCTCCTAGACGTGCCGCGCGCGGCGGGCAGCGTCAATGGGGGGCGAGCCCGCCCAAACCATGGCAGGCTGGGCCGGGCGGCGGTCGTGCCGCGACGGGGGTGCGCGTGGTGAGCTGGAGCCGAGCAACGAAGCCCGCGCTGGTCGTCCTCTTCCTCGGGCTCGGGATGAGCGCCGCGACGGCGGAAGCCCAGCAGGCACCGCCACCGGCCCGCGGCCTGGCCGGCGCGACCTTCGGGGCGCGTCTGGTGGGCGTGGACGTGCGGCTGCGGCTCGACGAACGCTTCCTGATCGGCGGCGGTCTGGGGGCAGGCGGCGCGCGCCTCGGGAGCGTCGGCGGCACGGGCATCACGGGCGACGAGCTCGGCGTCCACGTGGGCGTCGACGTGATCCTGGCCGGTCAGGCGCTACGGGGTCTGTGGCTCCGCGTGGAGACGACGGCGGTCACGGGGCGTCGCACGACGCCGGAAGCGCAGGCGAATCCGGACCCGCTCTACGCGAGCCTCCTCGGTTCGATCCTCGTCGGCACGACCTGGACCCTGCCGAGCGGCTTCGCGGCATCCGCGGGCGTGGGGGCGACCCGAGGCCGAACCCTCGCCGGTGGCCGAGAACGCGTCACCCTCGACGTGACGCTTCGCCTCACGCTCGGCGTCGCGTTCTGCGCTCGCCAGAGCGCCGATCGGTTTGATGCTCCGCCCTTCGCGGCGAGCTAGTGGGCGCCGCCGGCGGCCTCGCCCCAGAGCTCGCGCAGGCGACGGTCCCGGCCGCAGCCTTCCCGGTAGCGCCGGTAGTGGTCCGCGTGGGTCCGGTGGAAGTCCTGGTGGTAGTCCTCCGCCATGTAGAAGGGACCCGCCTCCTGCAGGGCCGTGACGATGGGACGGCCGAGGGTGCGCCCGGCCTCCGCCTTGGCCGCCTCGGCGAGGCGGCGCTCCTCGTCGTCGCCGACGAAGATCACCGTCGTGTAGTGCCGACCGCGGTCGCAAAACTGACCGTCGGCCTGCGTGGGGTCCACGTTGTGGAAGAAGACCTCGAGCAGAGTCTCGTAGCCGACGACCTCCGGATCGTAGAGCACCCAGACGGACCCGAAGTGCCCGGTCCGCCCATGGGCGACGTCCTCGTAGCCCGGACCGACCTCCG
>CALCTH010000329.1 GCA_937893795.1 uncultured Myxococcales bacterium
GGGCCCCCGGTACCGAGGGACCGAGGGCGAGCCCCGGGGCACCTCCCCGGCGGCGCCTCGCATCGATCCCCACGCGTGTCTTCGGGGCCTTCTTGCTCGTGTTGCTCGCCTTCGGCGCGGTGGCGGTCACGAGCGTGGTGCAGCACGCGCGTACGGCGCAGCGCCTGCGGCTTCTCCACCAGGGCTACCTGCCGCTGGCCCTTCGCTTGAGCGAGGCGCGGACCACGCAGTCTCTCTTTCGGCAGCAGCTCGCCCAGGGACCGACGTCGCGGAACTGGATGCAGGCGGCCCGGCAGGTGCGTCCGTCCACGTTGCGTCGCGTCGAGGAGCATCTCGCCCGCGCCGAGCGCCTGGCCGCCACCGTCGGTGACCCGGGCACGCTGCCGCCGGTGCGCGCCGCCTTCGAGGAGGTCAAGACGGCTCAACGCGCGCTCGAGCCCCGCTACGACGCGGCCTTCGGCGCCCTGGCCGAGGGCGACGAGCCGGCGGCCACGCGGCAGCTGGCGGCCCTCGAGCCCGATGAGCTCGCCATCGGGCGCGCCTACCGCGACGGCTACGCCCGGCTTCAGGAACGCATCGAGACCCTGAGCGCCGAGTCGGCCGGGCAGGAGCGTCAGGCCTCCATCGTGCTCGGCGTGCTCTTCGGCCTCGCGCTCCTCTTCGGCGCCGGTCTCACGACCTGGGCCCGGGCGCTCCTCGAGCCGCTACCCACGCTGGAGGCTCGCGTCGCGGCGGTGGCGGAAGGGGATCTCAGCGCGCGGCCCGTGGGCTCGTCGCGGCAGGACGAGATCGGGAGGCTTACCCGCGACTTCGAGCGCATGGTCGAGGCTCTCGCGGCGCGAAACGACCGCCTGCGCGCGCTCCGGCGGATGCAAGCGCAGATCGTGAGCGGGCTGCGCGCCGGTGTCGTCGTCGTCAACGGCCAGGGCGAGGTGCGCGCGGCGAACCCCGCGGCCGAAGCCGTGCTCGGCCTCGCCGGCGCGGAAGGATCGGCCCTCGCGGGAACGGCGGTGGGTCGTGCGCTTCCGGAGCTCGGCGCGCTGATGGAGGCGGTCCGGACGTCCGGCGCACCGGCACGCCGCGAAGGGCTGCGTTTCGACGGACGGGACCTCGATCTCTCGGCGGCCCCCTTCGGCGAGGGCGAGGGTGCGCTCCTCTTGGTCGCGGACGACGTGACGGAGGCCAACCGGACGAAGCGGCGCCTCATCCATACGGAGCGCCTCGCGGCCATCGGCCGCATGGCGGCCCATGTGACGCACGAGGTGCGCAACCCGCTCAGCAGCATCGGTCTGAACGTCGAGCTGCTCGGCGACGAGCTGCTCGCCGAGGGAGGCGACGGCGCGGCGCCCCGGGACGTGGAGGAGGCGAGGGCGCTCCTCGGGGCCATTCAACGCGAGGTGGAACGGCTCCGCGGCATCACCGAGGAGTACCTCCGCCTCGCGCGGCTCCCGCAGCCGCGCCTGGAGCCCGAGGACCTGGGCGAGCTCGTCCGCGGCATCGGCCGCTTCGTCGAGCCGGAGATGGCCCGTGCCGGCGTGACCTTCGCCGTCGAGGCCACCGAGGGGCCCGTCGTGGCCCTCGACGAGGGTCAGCTGCGCCAGGCGCTCCTGAACCTGCTCCGCAACGCCCGGGAGGCGCTGGGGCAGGGGGGGCACGTGCGCCTCGCGGTGCGAAGCGACGCCGAGGGCGCGCTGGTGATCGTCGAGGACGACGGTCCGGGGATCGCGCCGGCGATGCGGGAGCGGCTCTTCGACCTCTTCGAGACGACGAAGGAGCGCGGCACGGGCCTCGGCCTCCCGCTCACGCAGCAGATCGTGGCGGCTCATGGGGGGACGATCCGTTGCCTCGAGGGAGCGGAGGGGAGGGGGACGCGCTTCGAGATCCGGTTGAGGAAATCGGAGCGGGTGGCGGCGGAGTAGGCGCGGTCGCCGTCTCCGTTCTCCGTTCTCCGCGGCCGTGCCCGTGCCGGCGCCCGGCTCCGCGGCGGGTCGCGTTCGCGGCCGGAGCCGCCGCGGGCCGGTGCGCCCGGCCTCAGCGCAGCGCTTCGGCCAGGGTGCGGGTGGCCCTTCCTCGGTGGCTCAGGGCGTTCTTCTCGTCGCGCGTCAGCTCCGCCATCGTCCGGTCCGGGGCGTCGTCCGGCCAGAAGAGGGGGTCGTAGCCGAAGCCGCCCTCGCCGCGGAGCGCGTCGCCGATGCGACCCTCGCAGCGCCCCTCGGCCTGGGCCCAGGGGCTGCCGTCGGGGTGCACCGCGACGAGCACGCAGCGAAAGCGCGCGCGCCGGTTCGTCACGCCCTGGAGGGCCCCGAGGAGCTTGGCGTTGTTCGCCGCGTCCTTGCCCGGGCCTTCCGCGCCTGCATAGCGCGCCGAGTGTACGCCAGGGGCGCCACCGAGGGCGTCGACCTCGAGGCCGCTGTCGTCGGCGAGGGTAGCCAGCCCGCTCGCCGCCGCGTAGGCCTCCGCCTTCTTGCGCGCGTTCCCTTCGAAGTCGGGCCGGTCTTCCACCACCTCGAGCGCGAGCCCCACGTCCACGGGGCGCACGAGCGTGAAGCGATCGAGGAGCGCCTGGAGCTCTCGGAGCTTCCCGGCGTTGCCCGTCGCGACGAGCAGCTTCACGAGCCGGCGCCCTCGAGCCGCGCGAGATCGACCCCGGCCTCCGCGAGCGCGGCGCGTTGCGCCTCCGCGATGGCCGCGAAGGAGCCGAGGGCCAGGTCGAGCATCGCGTCGACGTCCGCGCGCGCCACCGGCGTGTCCTCGGCGGTCCCCTGCACCTCGACCACGCGCCCGTCCGCCGTCCCGACCACGTTGAGGTCCACGTCCGCGTCCCGGTCCTCGACGTAGCAAAGGTCGAGGAGCGGTCGGCCGCGGAGCAGGCCCACGCTGATGGCCTGAAGCGGCGCCCGGAGCACACCCGAGCGCACGAGGCCCTGGCGTTGGAGTCCTCCCAGAGCCAGCGCCACCGCGACGGTCCCGCCACAGATGGACGCCGTGCGCGTGCCTCCGTCCGCGTCGAGCACGTCGCAGTCGACGGTGATCGTGCGGTCGCCGAGCTTCGTGAAGTCGATCATGGCCCGGAGGCTCCGCCCGATGAGCCGCTGGATCTCCGCGGAGCGCCCGTCGATGCCGCCGCTCCTCCGTCCCTCGCGGCGCCTCCGTTGCGGGTTTGCGCGCGGGTGCATGGCGTACTCCGCCGTGAGCCAGCCGAGCCCGGGGGCGCGCCAGTCCGGGGTGCGTTCGTCCACGGAGGCGGCGACGAGCACCGCGGTCTCGCCGGACCGGTAGATGAGCGATCCCTCGGGGTTCTTCTGGATTCCGAGCTCGATGGCGATGGGCCGGAGCGCGTCGAAGGAGCGTCCGTCGGAGCGCGTCATGGGCGCCGTTGTGCCGGCCCTGGCCCGCCGGGGCAAGTACCGCGGAGGCGTGGGTCGAGCGCCCGGGACCGCGGACCTTCGGGCATTCGGTCTATGCTTTCCGCGTGCGCGTCTGTCCTGGTTGCCAGCTGAGGTACGCCGACGAGACGGTCTACTGCCTCGCCTGCGGCGAAGCCCTTCAGGCGCTCACGGACCCGCTCATCGGCACCGACCTGGCCGGCCGCTACCTGATCCAGGGCGTGCTCGGTCGCGGGGGCATGGCGGCGGTCTATCGCGCGCAGGAGGAAAACGGCGGCCCCGTCGCCATCAAGGTGCTGCACGCCCACTTCGCCGACGACGAGGTGCTCCGCACCCGCTTCGAGCGGGAGGCGCAGGCCACGGCGCAGCTCGCGCATCCCAACATCGTCGCCATCCTCGACGTCGGCATGACGGCGCAGAACGTGCCCTTCCTCGCCATGGAGCTCCTCGAGGGCGAGTCCCTCGACGCCGTGCTCGAGCGGGACGGAGCCATGGCGGCCGCCCGCGTGCTGGCCATGGCTCTCCAGCTCTCGCGGGGGCTGAGCCGCGCGCACGACTTCGGCCTCGTGCACCGCGACGTGAAACCCGAGAACATCATCCTCTGCCAGGACGATGCGGGCGAGACCGTCGTGAAGCTGGTCGACTTCGGCATCGCTCTCGCGCCCGACGATCCGCGGCTCACGGCGCGCGACGTGATCCTGGGGAGTCCGCGCTACATGGCCCCGGAGCGCTTTCGCGGCTCCGCGGCCAGCACGCCGGCGACGGATCTCTACTCGCTGGGCGTGGTGCTCTTCGAGATGTGCGCGGGCCAGCCGCCCTTCGAGAGCGAGACCTTGGCCGGCTACGTCATGCACCACATCGAAAGCGAGGCGCCGCGGCTTCGGAGCGTCGCGCCGAGCACGCCGCCCGTGCTCGACGACCTCGTGCACGAGCTCCTGAAGAAGAACCCGGCGGACCGGCCGCAGGACGCCCACGCCGTGGTCGCGCGCCTCGACGCCGTCGCCACCGCGGCCCAGCGCCGCGTGCGTCACGCGAGCGTGCTCAGCGTCACGTCGACGCGCTCCGAGTCGCTCCGCCTCGACGGCTGGTCCGAGCGGGTCCGCGTCTACGCGCAGATGCTCGAGCGCGCTTTCCCCGGCGGCGCTCCCTCGGCCCTCGCCGCGCAGGGGGCCGAGCTCCAGGGCACCGTGGCCCGTCTCCGGCGCCTCCAGGGGCGCTCGGCGGAGCTCTCGGAGCGCTCCCGGGAAGCCGCGGCGGAGCTCCAGCAGGCCCGGGAGCGCCTCGGCCACGCCGTGGAGGTGCTGGCCCGGGACCTGAGCGAGCGCCGCCGCGAGGCCGGCCGTGCCCTGGTCCCCGGGGGCTTCGTCGGTGGCTGGGCCGATGCCTATCGCGCTGCCCTGGCCTTGGCCGTGGAGCTCGACATGCGCGAGCCGGACCGTCCGAGCGAGGATGGACGCGCGGCGCTCCGAGACGCGCTGGCCGCCTACGAAGGCTGGCTCGAGAGTACGCAGGACGAGGTACTTCACGACCTCGAGTTCCAGCTCTCGGTGCTCCGAAGCACCCTCGAGAAGCGCGAGCGCGAGGCGCAGGACGAGCGGGCGCGTATCACGGTCACTCTCACGGAGATCGGCCATGAGCGGGGTGCGCTCGAATCGGCGCTCCTGGCCCTCGCGCAGGAGCTGGAGTCGGCTCTCCGCCCCCGCGCCGAGCTGGCGGCCCTCTTCGCGCGCCTCGACGCCAGCACGCGAAGCGCGCGCTGACGGCGGATGCACACGCAGCCGACGTCGGAGGTCGGCGCGGCGCCGAAAAACAGGGTAGACTTACAGTGTGGGGAAGGCCGCGCCCAAGGCTCAGGGGGACACGGGGAGCCTGCCGCTCGAGCGCGTGCTCTGTACGGGCCACGGCAAACAGCTGACGGGGACCCTCGTCGTGTGGCCGGAGGCCGAGGAAGGGGAGCCGGACCGGCTTCGCTGGAGCCGGGGCTACATCGACCGGGTGGTTCTCGCGTCACCCACGCAGGGGGGCGCCGAAGACGATCTCTTGGCCGTCCTGGCACGGGAACGCGTGCCCTTCGCGTTCTATACGGAAGACCTCACGGCCGGGGTGGGAGACGCGCGCTGGGTGGACCCGCTGGGCCTCGTGCTCGCGTCGCTTCGACGTGGCGTGCGGCCGGGCCTGCTCCGAGCCGAGAAGGCGCGGCTCGGCTCGAAAACGCTCCGCGTGCCGCCGGAGGCGCTGCTCGCTCGCCTGAAGCTCACGCCCGACGAGCGCGCGTTGATGGAGCGCGTTTCGGCCGGCGACACGACCATGGACGCGCTCATCGCGGAGAGCGCTCAGCCCGCGCTGGCGCGGCGCGTCGCCTGCTTGCTCGCGCTGCTGCGAGGCTTCGCGAAGGCGACCTCCGAGCCGGCGCCCTCGTCCCGGCCTTCGCTGCGGGCGCCCTCGTCGCGTCCCTCGCTGCGCGCGCCCTCGTCCTGGCCTGCGAGCGACACGCACGCCCTCCCGTCGACTCCGTCGTCGGACGTCTTCCCGTCGGTGACGCCACCGTCCTCCGCCACGCCCTCCGTCCGGCCCAGCTCGTCGGGGGTGCGCGCCACCGGCGCGCGCCGAAGCTCTCGGCGTCCGCCCCGCTCCGGCGGCCATCGCTCGCTTCGGCCGCAGGCCAGCGACGCGCCCTCGGCCGCGTCGAAGCCCGTGCGCATCTGGCCCTCCACGGCGCCCAAGGGTGTGTCGACGCCAGGGAAGCTCGCGTGGCAAGAGCTTCACCGCTGGGCCGAGCAGCTCGAGGCGCAGAGCTACTTCGAGATGCTGGGCGTCCGTCACGACGCCGCGCCCTACGAGATTCGTGAGGGCTACGCCGCGAAGGCCATGCGCTTCAAGCCAGAGACGCTCGCGCCGGAGCTGGAGGCGATTCGGCCCCTGGCCGAGCAGGTGCACGCCTGGCTCAAGGACGCGCGGAACGTGCTCCTCGACCCGGACCTTCGGAGCGCCTATCGGGTGCGGCGGGCCCGGGGGGCTGGCTCTCCCTCCACCATGCGCGCCGAGGCCGAGCGCGAGGGCGGCCACCGGCTCTTCGAGCGGGCGCGCGCTCTGTCGAAGGCCCACCGGCACGACGAGGCCCTCGACGCCCTCGACCGGTGCCTCGAGGTCGCGCCGACCACGCCGCAGTACCTGGCCATGAAGGCCAAGATGCTGCTCGAGCTCCGACGAGTGCTCGACGACGCCACGCAGGCCGCGGTGGAGGGGCTCCTGAGCACGGCGCTCGCCGTGGACCCGGACCACGTCGAGAGCCTCGTGCTTCGCGGGCGGTTGAGTCAGCGCCTGGGCCGGAGCGAAGAGGCGGTGCGGGATTACCGCCGCGCCGCGCACCTCGACCCGAAAAACCTCGAGGCCAACCGCGAGATTCGCCTCGCCGGGATTCGCAAGCGGCACAAGGCCGAAGAGGAGGCCGCCGCCGCCGAGAGCGGCGGCGCCTTCGGTCGCTGGCGGCGCAAGAAACGCTGACGCCGTCGCGTGTCTCTGGTCGGGGTGGCCGGATTTGAACCGACGACAACGAGCACCCAAAGCTCGTGCACTACCAGGCTGTGCGACACCCCGGCGCCCGCTTCGCGAGCGAGCGCACGCTAGCTCTCGCGTCGGCTTCGCTCAACCGCGCGTACACTTCCCTCGTGCCCGTGTACGCCTTCCGCCGTGCGCCACGGCTCGGAGACACCGTCGCGTGGGTCTGGAGCTGGCGCGGAAAGCCCGCGCACGACCGGGAGCGCATCCTGCCCGACGGGAACACGCAGCTCCTGGTGAACCTCGCCAGTGAGCGGCTTCGGGTGGTCGAGGCCGATGGGAGACCTGGCTGGCGGCCGGGCGCGGTGATGACCGGGCCCTACGACCGGCCCTTCGTCATCGATACGAGGGACCAGCGAGATCTGGTGGGCGTCGCTTTCGTCGCGGGGGGAGGCGCGCCCTTCTTCCGCCTACCCATCTCCGCGCTGCGCGACGACCACGTGCCGCTCGCGGAGCTTTGGGGAGCACCCGCGGCCGACGCGCTTCGCGAGCGGCTCCTCGCCGCCCCGGACGACGCTGCGCGCCTCGACGTGCTGGAGGAGACGCTCCTGGCGACGGCGCTCCGCACGCCCGAGGTCACCCCGCGCATCGCGGCGGCGCTCGCCGCGCTGCGCCGCCGGCCAGAGGTGGAGTCTGCCGCGGAGCGCGCGGGCCTGAGCCGCCGCGCGTTCACCCGCGTGTTTCACGAGGAGGTGGGGCTGCCGCCGAAGCGTTGGGCGCGCATCCAGCGCTTCCAGGCTGCGCTGGCAGGTCGTCACGGCGCGCGGGACCTGACGGAGCTCGCCCACACCTGCGGCTTCTACGACCACGCGCACTTCGCCCGGGAGCTCCGGGCCTTCGCCGGCGAGGCGCCGAGCGTGCTCTTCGCGCGGACCCGCCGCGCCAACCACGTGATCCTCGGCTGATCCTTTCGTCCAAGGCGCCGCGTCGCCCTCCAGGTATCGAGAAGCGCGAGAGAGGTGTTTCCATGAAGAAGTTGATTCCCCGGTTGGTGGTGGCGGACGTGGGCGCGATCCAGGGCTTCTACGAGGCCGTGCTCGGCGTGCGCGTGGACCCGGCCTTCACGCAGGCAGGGAGGGTGGTCCACGCCGACGTCTTCCACGGTGACGAGGCGGTTTTCTCCCTCGGGGAGGCCGTGGGCGCGGACGCTCCCGAGGGACCTACGCCCGTCGTGATGGAGCTGGAGACCGACGATCCCGACGCGCTCTGGGCGCGGGCCATGGCGCATGGCGCGACGGTGCTGCATCCGCTCGCCGACCAGCCCTACGGCCACCGCGCCGGCCGCTTCCGGGACCCGGCGGGTCACCAGTGGATGCCCTACAAAGTCATCCGTGAGATGAGCCGCGAGGAGATCCAGGCGTCGCTGCAGTGAGTGCGTCCTGGTGCCTAGGCCATGAGCCATGGCGCCGGACACGACCCTTCCGCCCGTGCTCGAGGCGTTCGCGGCCCGCGCGTGCGCCCGGGCCCCGGCGCACCGGCGGGTGCGCCTCGAGCAGCGCGGGGAGATGCGCCTCTCGCCCGGGGGTCGCTGGCTGACGTTCACGGCCACGCAGTGGATGGAGACCCAGGAGGTCGCGTTCTGCTGGCGCGCGCGGGTGCGCATGGCGCCCCTCGTCACCGCCGTGGTGGAAGACGCCTTCGAGCACGGCCGAGGACGGCTGGACGCGAAGGTCTGGGGCGTCCTGCGCGTGGCCCACGCCGAAGGGCCCGACGCCGACCGCGGCGAAGCGCAGCGCTACCTCGCCGAGCTTCCCTGGAACCCGCGAGCGCTCATGGCGAACGGTGCGCTCACCTTTCGGGCCACGGCCTCGGATGCCGTGCGCGTGTGGGCCGGCTCCCCCGAGACGCACGTGGAGCTTCACCTCGATGCCGGCGGCGACGTTGTCCGCGCCGCAGCCTCGAACCGGCCGCGCGGCGACGAAGGGCCCGCCGCGTGGGAGGGGCGCTTTCACGACTATCGGGACCTCGGCGGGCTCCGCGTGCCCTCCGGTGGCGAGGTCGCCCGGCTCCTGCCCGAGGGACGCTTCGCGTACTGGCGCGGCGAGATCACTGCCCTCGCCGTCGATTGAGGATGGCCGGCACCTTGCGCGGACCCGGCTTTGGCCGGAGGGGAGGGCCATGGCGATTCGCGCGCTCATCACCGGCGCCAACCGGGGCCTCGGCCTCGAGCTGACCCGACAGCTTCTCGGCGCCGGCGAGGAGGTCGTCGCGACCTGCCGTGCGCCGGACCGAGCCGAGGCCCTCCACGGCCTCGCCTCGAAGCACGGCGACCGGGCGCGGGTGCTCGCGCTCGACGTGGCCAGCTCGTCCTCGGTGATGGCGGCGGCGGAGGCGCTCGCCGGCGAGCGCCTCGACTGGCTGCTCAACAACGCCGGCGTCAACCCGCGTGAGCGGCTCCTCGACACGGACCCCGAGGGCATGGTGCGGACCCTCGACATCAACGCGGTCGGTCCGGTGCGCTGCATGCAGGCCTTCCGGGAGCACCTGGCGCGCAGCGAGGCGCCGAAGATCGTCAACGTCAGCTCCCAGCTCGGCGCGCTCACCATCCAGCGACCGGGCTTCGGCAACGTCCCCTACAACGCGAGCAAGGCGGCGCTGAACATGGTGACGCGCATGGCCAGCTTCGAGCTCGAGGACATGCGCGTCATCGCGGTGCACCCCGGCTGGGTGCAGACCGACATGGGCGGACCGAACGCGAGCACCTCCGTCGAGGAGGCCGCGGCCGGCATCGTGGATATCGCGCGGGGCCTCGACGCGGCGGCGAGCGGCGGCTTCGTCGTTTACGACGGCCGAGAGCATCCGTGGTGAGGGGGACGCAACCCGGCGTGGTCTTCGACCTCGACGGCACGCTCATCGCGAGCGCGCCGGCGATTCGAGCGGTGGCGAACGCCTACCTCGCGGAGGCTGGCCTCGGGCCGCCCTTGAGCGTCGAGGAGACCATCGCCTTCGTCGGTGGTGGCTCGCCGATGTTCGTCGACAAGATGCTCGCCTCCCGGGGCGCCGCGGACCCGGCGCGCTTCGAGGCGCGCTACGCGGCCTTCCAGGTGCACTACCGCAACGCGGACCCCGCGCGGAACGTGCCCTACGCCGGCGCGGAGTCGGCGCTCGACGCGCTGGCAGCGGCGGGACACGGCCTCGCACTCTGCACGAACAAGCCCGGCGCGCCCACGGTGAAGGTGCTGGCCGCGCTCGGCTGGGAGGACCGCTTCGCCCGCGTGGTGGCCGGCGACACGCTTCCCGTGAAGAAACCCGACCCGGCCCCGCTCCGTCATGCCGCCCAGGCCGTGGGCGCACCCTACGTCTACGTGGGCGACAGTGAAGTCGACGCGCAGACCGCCGAACGCGCCGGCGTGCCCTTCTTGCTGCACACGGAGGGCTACCGCCACGCGGAGGTGAACGCGATACCCCACGCCGCGGCCTTCTCGGACTGGGCCGCGCTTCCCGCGCTCGTCGCGGGCCTCGCAGGCTGAGCGTGCGGGGGGCTCAGATGCAGCCCTGGGTGAGCGTCTCGTCGCGGCGGCAGCCGTCCTTGAGCTCGTCTCCGCAGTACTCGAAGCGGGCCGAGCGGCCGCAGTCCGGCGGCGTGAGCGTCTGCCAGTTGCCGCCGGGGGGGCAGCGGGTGCAGGGCCGGCCGGGCGGGCAGAAGACGAGGCAGAGGCACGTCGTGCAGCTGTTGGAGAGCGTCTCCACCCCGTCGCAGTTGTAGTCGTAGCCGCCCACACCGGTGACGCGGGTCGTGGGCCAGCTCTCCCGGGGCGTACCCGCGAAGGCGCCCGGGAAGGCACGCACGTCGAGGTCGGCGCAATCGCGCGTGTCCGGCGTGTTCGGGTTCGTGGTCGTCCACGTTCGCACGCCGCCCGGGCAGCCCGTCGTCGGTCCGTCCGGCGGGGGGTCGCAGCTCTCGACGCTGCGGGCGCCGGGGAGGGCGAAGCCATCTCCGTCGCAGTCGGCGAACCATCGGAACGTGAGCAGCGCCTCGTCGGCGACCCCCATCTCGCAGTTGTGGTCGATGACGCCGTCGCAGAGCTCCGGCGCGCCGGGAAAGACGTCGTCGCGGGTGTCGTCGCAGTCGGTGCCGCAGCTCGGGAGCTCCGCCATGCTGGAGAAGCCGTCGCCGTCGGCGTCGGCGTTCATGCCGACGACCTCGCACACGCCGTCGCCCTTCGAGACGCAGCGATCGTCGGTGCAGGGGTCCCCGTCGTCGCACACGACGGGGTCGCCGGGGATGCACACGTTGCCATCCGGGTCGCAGGACTCGCGGCCGGTGCAGGGATCCTCGTCATCGCAGTCCGCGTCGCTTCGACAGGTGAGCGTGCAGTCCGCGTCGCAGCCGTCGCCGTCGTCGAGGTTGCCGTCGTCGCACTCCTCGTCGTCCCTCACGGCGCCGTCGCCGCAGCCCTCGGGCACGCAGACGCCGTCGAGGCAGAGGCCACGGGTGTCGTCCGCGAGGAAGCACTCCTCACCGTTCGCGGCGAGGGGGTCGCCGAAGGTGCAGACGTCGTCCACGCATGCCTCGGGGCCCGAGCACGGGTCGTGGTCGTCGCACTCGGCGTCGGCGGTGCAGCTGAAGACGCACGCGCCGGGCTCGCAGCCGTCGCCCCCCACGTCGTTGCCGTCCTCGCAGTCCTCGCCGCCCTCGAGGTCGACGAATCCATCGCCGCAGCGGCTGAGCACGCAGACGCCGGTCACGCAGATGCGCCGGAGCGTGGCGTCGCTCTCGTCGCAGATGACGCCGTCGGGCTCTCGTCGGCAGTCGACGCCCATGCCCGCGTCGCCCGTTCCGCCGTCTTCCTCGCCCTCGGCCAAACGACCGTCCACCACGACGGAGCACGCGGCGAGGACCACCGGAGCGAAGATGAGGAGCGCGGGGCGAGACATCAGAAGCTCCCTTCGAGCAGCAGCCCACCGGTGGAGCGCGACGCGACGGGCGCGAGGCGTAGCGTCGCGCTCGCACTCTCGTCATCGTC
>CALCTH010000330.1 GCA_937893795.1 uncultured Myxococcales bacterium
CCGGAGGCTGCGGTGACGTCGCGGGCGTATACGGCGTCCGGCGGCTGCTGGACGTCTATCTCCTCGTGGGAGAGCAACAGGAGCTGCGCGTCCCGGTGCGGAATCTGACGCGCTACGGGCCGGTTCATCTGGCGTTTGCCTGGAAGGACAAGCCGACTGCGGCGAGGATCAACGTGCTGGACGACCCGCCGGGTGCTGCCCGCCTGCAGCTTGGGCGTCGCGAGGAGACGGTGGCGCGCGCGAGGGTGGAAGGCGCCGGCCCGGGAGTCACCTACGGCAGCATCAAGATCACGATCCAGCGGCGCAAGGTCGACGCGGACGGGAACGACGTCATCGATCCCGTGACCGGCGAGCCGGAGCTCGAGCAGGACGCGGTGGAGACCATCGTCCAGCCCTTCGAGTTCATCGTCCGGCCGAACCCCAGCGGCGGGACCCCGTGAACGACTCCGCCCCCACCCCCGAGGCGCTCGTCGATGCGCTTCAGGGGCTCCTCGCCAAACACCCGCTGGCTGGACAGGCGCTCTTCCGGGCGCTCTGCGCCGAGGGACGCCACTATGCCGCCACCGACGAGGGAGCGGCGCTTCGTGCGCGCCTCGCGGCCTCGCCGCTGGTGCAGCGAGCGCGCGTGGCATGGAACGCGTCCACCCTCGGGCTCCTCGTCGACGCGCCCCGCCAAGGCGCCCTTCCCGCGGCCCTCGTCGAGACCTTCGCACGCCTTATCACCGCCCCGGATCTGGAGAGCCAGCTCGCCCGCGCGCTGGAGGGCCTCGATGCGCGCTGAGCCCGGCGGTCTCGAGGCGCTGACCGGAGCCTACGGCGAAGGCGACGCCTTTCCCTTGGCGGTCCTTGGCGCGGCCTCGGCCGCCGCGAAGCTCGACGCGCTGCTGGCGACGACGCTGGCCGGAGCTCCCCAGGAGCCGCCGAAGGGCGCGACGCCGCGAAGCGCCATGCTCGACGCGCTGCTCGGGCTCGTGAGTGTCCGCCGCGCCTTCGGAGCGGCGCTCGCGGACCTGCTGGCGGCCGCACCGGCGCTCCCCCAGGCGGCCGCCCCGCTCGACGCCGGGTGGGACCGAGAGCTCTTCCGATGAAGCCCCTCGACCCACGGCGCCTCGGGAGCCTCCTCGGCAGCCTCGACTTCAATCGCGCGCCGCTGGGGCGAAGCCCGCGGGGGACGGGGTTCAAGGAGTGGCTGTACTTTGGCATCGGCGCGGGCCCCATCGAGCTCGTCGTCTGCTTCGCGACGAGCGACGGGCCGCCTGACCGACCCGTGCCGCGAGTGGCGCGCATGCTGCTCTTCGTGCGCGACGCGCGGGGCTTCCGCGGGTTCGTGGAGCGGGCCGCGCCCGAGCACGGCCGGCTCCCTGGCGGGCGGGTCGGCGCCTTCGTGAACCGGAACGCCGTGCATCGCGTCGGTTCCGCGCTCGAGCTCACGCTGGACCCCGAGCGAGCACCCCTGAAGGCCGAGCTACGCCTCTCAGTCACCTCGCTCCCCGCACCGCTCCATCAATCGCCGCGCCCGGACGCGCCCGGCATGAACTGGCTCGTGATTCCGCGCATGACGGCGACGGGCTGGATCGAGCTCGACGGAGTGCGCCACGCGGTGGATGAGGCTCCGGCCTATCACGACCACAACTGGGGCACCTTCGACTTCGGCCACGACTTCACCTGGGAGTGGGGCTACGGCTTCTTCGAGACCGACGCGCGCTGGTCCTTCGTGATGGTGCGCTTCGCGGATGCGGCGCGCAGCCGCGCCCTCGAGCAAGCCCTCTTCCTCTGGCGCGACGGCAGGCCGGCCCGTTCGCTCACCGGCAGCGAGCTGAGCGTGCGTCGCGAAGGCCTCCTGCGCCCCGTACGACTTCCCAAGGTGCCCGGCGCGCTTCGGCTCCTCGCGCCGGGCACGGCGACCGACATTCCCGCGAGCTACGCCGTTACCGGTGCGCTTGGCCACGACCGGCTGGAGCTCGCCTTCACGCCGGAGGACGCGCTCCAGCTGCTCATCCCGAGCGAGGCCGACGAGCGCATCACGCGCATTCACGAGGTCACGGGACCCGTCCGCATCGCGGGCTCCATCGCCGGCGAGCGCATTCACCAGAGGGGACGCGGTGTCTTCGAGTTCCTCGCCGCCTGAGCCGCCGGTGCTGCCGCTCATCGATGGCGCCCTGGCCGAGGTCGGGGACCGCTACCCCGAGTCCCTCGCGCGCGCGGCGCGCTGGCTCGGCGTAGACCGGCCGGAGCTGAGAGTGGGCGCAGCCGAGCTCGTCATCGAGGCGCGGCAGGGCACGCTCCAGCGTTCGGCGAGCGCCGGCGGCCGAGCGACCCTTCGTTTGTCCGATACGACGCTCCTCGCGCTCCTCGAGGGCGAGCGCGACCTGGTCGCCGCGTGCCGCGCCGGCGACGTGGAGCTCCGCGGTGACGTGCGCGCCTTGGCGCGCTTCTTCGAGGCCTTCCGGGTGTTCCTGCACGGCTGCGTGCGGGTCCCGGAGAACGAGGCGCGGCTCGGGCGCTATCGAGCCGCCGTGCGAGGAGGGGGGAGACATGACGGATGAGCCGTTCGACCTGTCGAAGCGTGGCCGCGTGGTCGTCGTCGGGGCCGGCATCGCGGGCCTGACCGCTGCGCACGAGCTCGTCGAGCGCGGCTTCGAGGTGGAGGTCGTCGAGGCGAACTACATCGCGCAGCTGACCTGCGACCTCGAGCTGCGTTGGGTCCCACGGGTGGGGGGCATGGCGCGCACCCAGTACGCGGCGACGCCGGAAGAGAGCACGGCCGGTGGAATGGCGCAGGCGATGACGGCTCCCCGCCGCCCCGTCGTGGTGCCGGAAGACCCGAGCGAGCCCATCATCGGCTTGCCGCCCCCCGAGACGCGCGTGCGCCACCCAACGGCCCCCGTCCGCTCGCTGATCGTGCGCTACGTCGCGACCGAAGACGACATCGAGCCCATCGACCTCGATGCGGCGGCAGAAGGCTGGGCCGACTTCGTCGGCGGCGACGTTCTGGAAAAATGGGAGCAGCTCGAGAGCAAGGCCACGACCTCGGCGCGCACCATCGTGGCGCGGGTGCTGGCCGCGCTCTTCGCTGACAGCTTCCCGGCTGCGGCGGACCTCACCGACGCCTTGCTCACGCTCCTCGAAGGGAACCAGGACGTGAGGGCCGCCCTCCGGCTCCCGCCCTTCCTACCGACGCCACTCGAGCCCCACCAGCTCGATGAGCTTGGGCTGCGAATCCTGTTGGCCCGCTACGCGACCGGGACCGCGGCGTTGAGCACGCTGCCAGACCGGACGGATCACGTGATCGAGTCGTCTCCGGTCGCGGACCTGGCCAGTGACCCGACGATCATGGCGCAACGGGCGCTCCTTAAGGAGCTCGTCGACCGCCCTCCGCTCCTCGGTCTGCTCCGCGCGCTGCCCCGCGCGCGCGCCGAGGCCCGAGAGCTCCTCGTGTACGCCCGCTGGCTCGACCCCTCGCTGGGCGCCAACCCCGCGACGCGACCGCGCGCCGTCGCTCTCGCCAACACCAGCTACGTCGGCCGAATCGTCGTGTACGAGCTGGCGCGTCCGGTGCCGGCAGAGCACGGATTCCGCTTCTACCCCTCCTTCTACCGGCACCTCTTCGACTCGATGCGGCGGACGCCGCTTCAGGCCGGCTGGTACCACCGGCGGGGCGTCGAACAGATCCTGAACTCGGTGGACGCAGGCGGGCCCGACGAAGTCGTCGACGACTACCGGACGGTGCACGACAACGTCCTGCCGGCCGAGGTCTTCCGCTTCGGAGCCGACCCGGAGCAGCGGGAGAACGACGCCTACACGGCGGCCTTCCGGACGGCGAAGCGAAAGGGCCTGGATGACGCTGCGGCGACGGCCTACGCCGCGGCAGAAGCTCCGAAGGCCAGGATGCGGAGCCGGTCGTGGCCGGCCCACCGCCGACCGCCCAAGAATCTCGCGGAGCTGCGCACGTACCTGAAGAACCTCCTCGACGACACGGGCTACGACGCGGAGAGCGCGGCGCGCCTCGTGACGCGGATGCTCGCCTACGCGACGAGCTGCGATGCGCGGAGGCGGACGCTCGAGGAGATCACCTTCAAGGAGTTCATTCGCTCGGAGGACCTCGATGAGCGCCTCCGCGGGCACGTGATCAACGCGGCGCAGGCGCTCGTTGCGATGAGCTCGGACCGCAACGACGCACGCACGATCGCGTACATCGCCCTCCAGCTCTACCTCGACCAGGTTCTCTTCCGGGAGGACGTCGACGGGATCCTGAACGGTCCCACGAGCCGTGAGTGGCTCCGGCATTGGCGCCGATACCTGGCGACGCATGGGGTCCGCTTCACACCCGGTCGGCTCATCGGTTTCGAGGAGGTCGCCCTCGAGGTTGCTGGGAGCTCGACCGGTGCCCCGCCCCTGCTGCCACCCCTCGTCCGGCCGATCGTGCTCCGCCGCAAGGGGCCCGAGAATCCCGGGGATGACCCGGTGGTCGCGGGTTCGACGGTGCGCTTCCCCGGCACCGGGGCGTCGGCGGGGGGCGGCAGCACGACTCCCGCCACGACCGGGCCACGCTACCACGATCCCGCCTACTGGGAGCGTGTCGCGCCGGCCGATTACCACGTGATCACGCTTCCCGTGGATGCGCTTCAGGACCTCTACACCAGCGCCGGCGCGCCGAAGCACTCGGCCTACGTCGGAAAGGTCGGCACCGCGCTCTCTTCGGGCAATCTTCGCACGAGCAACGACCGCTTCGGCGCGTGGGTCAAGCAGCAGACCGGCGCCAGCCAATGGGAGAACGAGCTCTCGGGCTATTTCGACTTCGAACGCCGGCGAGAGGCCGATGGAACGCCCGGCGGGGGCGTGGACGACGGCCCGTTGCGGTGGATGGTCGGCATCCAGTTCTACTTCCCCAACGAGGTGGGCCTTATCCGCGGTCACACTATGTGCGCCGACTCAGCCTGGGGCGTCAGCTATCTGTCCCAGCCACCTTTCTGGCGACAGAAACCGCGGTTCTACGACGGCTACAAGGGTATCGTCAGCGCGATCCTCACACGCTTCGACTACCCCGCACCTACACGAGATGCCCAAGGCCTACGCATCCAGGGCGCCGGATTCGGCGGCCTGCGGGCCCGGGAGACCACGCCCGAGCAGCTTGCCCAAGAGGTCTGGTGGCAGATCGTCGATACGCTCGACCCGGCGGAGCGCGAGGCTCTCGGCACCCCAAACTACTTCTACGTCGACGAGAACCTAGTGCCGCTCGACGTTCCACGGCCGGGCGATCCCGACGGGGCGGGCACGCTCTGGTGGAACAAGACCGAGTACCTCGTGAACCACGTGGGCGATTGGAACGGCAAGCACCCGAAGGCTGCCGCCGCCCATCAGGAGCGCACGCCGCGCCCCGGTCGACGGGTCGAGGCCACAGGTGAGTACGAGTACGACCTGCAGGTCGGTCACACCTACTTCGCGGGCGTATTTAAGCGCACTCACACGCGGCTGACGACCATGGAGTCGGCCAACGAATCGGCCCGGCATGCCGTCAACGCCTTGCTCAAGGTCGCGGCACCGGAGCTGCATCCCTGCCGCATCTGGCGCTTGGAGGCCGACGTCGAGCTCGCCGATCTCGAGGCAGCGCGCTGGGCCGACGAAAAGACCTTCGCGAGGCCCGGTCCCCACGGCCGAGCGCATCATCCTCACGCGCTCGGAGGCACCCTCACGGAGTGGGCGATGCGCGCGACGCCGTGGGAGCTTCTTCGTCTCGTTCAACGGACGCGCCGTGGAGAGAACCAATGAGCGCTCCTGGAACCTGGCCCGACAGCGCGATGAGCCACCTTTGGAGCGCGCTGAAGACGAAGGCCGACACGTCGCGCCCCAAGGCCTTCCCCATCACGCGGCGAACCTACCTCGCGCTGATTGGTTGGAAAGCTGCGGGCGGAAACGACGAGTTCGACGTCATCGACGACCTCAAGGTCGTGCTCCTGCCAGCGGTGGACGCGAGGACGGCCCCCGGGCTCCTTGGGGAGGACGATGACCCCACGAACGAGCTGCTCGCCCTGACCGTGCAAAGCGGTCTCGAGCTCGCCTTCGGCTGCGAGAGACGCCCGCGCGGCTACGTCTTCGCGCGCTACGGCGTACGCTCGTTTGGCGCGCAGGTAGGCGGCGGCCCGCCACAACCGCCTCAGCTGGAGTACGTCGCCAGCGCCGCCGTCCGAAGTGACGTCAACTACGCGATCTTTCGCCAGACCTTCGCGCCGAACGGCATGAGCACGACCATCGTGTCCTGAGGCGTGACGGTCGAAGACCGTCCGGAAGGTCGTGTCCCCGTGGGGGCAAGGCGCCCTTCCGTTCCTCCGCGCTGAGGTACACTCTCGCGTGGATGACGGCCCTTCGCGGCTCGAACCGCTTCCAAGTCGAGCGGCGCCTTGGCCAAGGTGGGTACGGCACCGTCTTCAAGGCGCACGACTCGGTCCTCGGGTTGGACGTCGCTCTCAAGGTCCTGGACCGCGTCTCGCCCGACGCCCAGGTTCAGTTCAAGGAGGAGTTCCGCGCGCTCGCGGACCTCTGGCATCCAAACCTCTGCGAGCTTTATGACCTCGTCGAGCTCGAGCACGAGGTCGTTCTCTCGATGGAGCTCCTCGAAGGGGGAGGCCTCCAAGAGCACTGCCGGCCCGACGGGCGCCCCGACTTCGACCGGATCCGCGCGGTCGTCACGGACCTGGCGGCCGGCCTATTGGCGCTGCACCGCGCGGGGAAGGTGCACCGCGACCTGAAACCTGCGAACGCACGGCTGGATTCGACGGGGCGCGCCAAGCTCCTCGACTTCGGGCTGGTCTCGAAGCCACGGCCGCGCGAGCGGGCCGGCTCGGGCGCTGCCGGCACCATGGCGTTCATGGCTCCCGAGGCCTTCGACGGGGCGGCCACGCCCGCCGTCGATTGGTACTCGCTGGGGGTGTTGCTCTACGAGCTCCTCGCGGGTCGGCTGCCCTACTCGACGCAGTGGCCGATGACGGTCGTGCGGCGCCTTCGTGAGGAGTACGAGCCGCTGCCAGGGGACGTGCCGAAGGACCTCCGCCTGATGGTCACCGAGTGGCTGCGCGGCGACCCGGAGATCCGTGGCGACGGGACGTCCGTCTTCGGCCTGGACGCGCTCGACGAGCGCACCCGCGCCTTCGTCGGACGCTCCTCCGAGTCGCGGGTGGTCCGCGAGTGGCTGCGCTCGACGGGCGAAACGCGCGTGCTGGTCGTCTCGGGACCGTCGGGGGTCGGGAAAACTGCCTTCCTCGAGCGTGCCCTCGAGAATCACCCGAACCTCCTTCGGGGCCGATGCCACCCGCGGGAGTTGCTGAGCTTCAACGGGTTCGATCGCGCCATCGACGACCTGGTCGGTCAGCTCGAGCCAGGCTCCCGCGAGCCCTTCGCCGTCCCCTTCACCCTGCCGCTCATCCAGCTCTTCCCGGCGCTGGAGAGGATTTGCCAGCCGGCCATGGGTCCACGGGCGGCCGGCTTCAGCTCCGCCGAGGGGCGCATCCGTGCGTTTTCGGCGCTCCGCTCGCTCCTCCGTGCCACGGGCCGACATTGGACCCTTTGGATCGATGACGTGCAGTGGCTGGACCGGGACAGCCGAGCCCTCCTCACCGCCCTGCTCGGTGACGCGGATCTTCCGCTCTCGGTCGTCCTCTCGGCACGCGACGCCGAGTCCGGCGGGCTCGCGGAGCTGGCGGCGGAGTTCCCGGTCCAACACTTGCCTCTGCCACCCCTCGAAGCCGCGAGCATCGAGGCTCTGCTCCGGGCCTCGGGCGCGAAGCCATCGGAGGTCGACGGTCTCGCCGTCCGTTCCGGTGGGCTGCCTTTCCTCGCGCTGGAGCTGGCCGACGCGCCCGCGACGGACGGGGACCCCGTTCTGGAGAGCATTCGACGGCGCTTGGACGGCTTCGACCCGAGCGCCGTCGACCTCTTCGATCTCGCCGTGGTCTCTTCGCGCCCCGTTCCCCTTCACCTCGCGAGCCGTCTCTTCGGCGCCGCCGCGCTGCGCTGGGTCGGTCCGCTTCGGAAGGCTCGGCTCCTACGACCGCTGGAGGGAGGCGACGAGCTCCTCTCTCCCTATCATGATGCGCTCCGGCAGCGTTGGCGCGAAGCCCTGGGACGCGAAGCCGCCGTGGACCTGCACCAGCGCGCCGCCAACGCCCTGCTCGAGGACGACGACCCGGACCCGGTGCTCGTGGTGGAGCACCTGCGCGACGCCGGAGACACACGGGCCGGCGTATGGGCCCTCCGCGCCGCGGACGGGGCGCTCGAGGCACAAGCGTTCGAACGCGCGGCCACGTTGCTCGAGCTCGCCGCCGAGACTCCCGACCCACCGAGACCCGTGGCCGAGCTACGCGCCCGGCAAGCCGATGCGCTCGCCCAGGCCGGGTTCGGCACGAAGGCGGCGGAGGCCGTGACGCTGGCCCTCGCCGAAGAGCCCCGCGTCGAGCTGAGGCGGCTGCGTGCGCGGCTGCTGGTGACGTCCGGCGAGGTCCCGCGCGGTGCCGCGGAGTGGTCCGAGCTGCTCGAGGCGCACGGCGTACGCCTGCCCGCCACCGAAGGCGCCGCGTTGCTCCCGCTTCTGCGTTGGCGCTACCTGCCGAGCCTCCCCCTCGGCCGTCCACCAAGCGCCGAACGCCTGGAGACCATCTTCCGAGCCTCCGAGACCTTGGGTCCGTTCCGGCCGCTGGCCGCCACGGTGCTCGCCGCGCGGCTCCGCGTCGATGCGCGGCGGGCGGACCACCCGCGCTTCCGAGCGCTCTCTTGCTATCTGGAGGCCGTCTTCCAGGCCAACCTGGGGAGCTTCGCGTTGGCGCAGCGCTTGCTCGACGAGGGCCGCGAGCAGGTGCAGCCCGCGCCGCTCATCCTGCAGATCTGGGACGTCACCACGCGGGGTGTGTGCGCTACGCTCGAGGGCCGCTTCGAGGAGGGAGCGCGGCTCACGCGGGAGGCCGTCGAGCTGGCCTACCGGCATCCCCGCGAGGAACACGGGCTGCTCGAAGGCGACATCGTCCGTGCGTACACCTTCCACGTCTGGGCGCTGGTGATGAGCGGACAGCTCGAAGCCGCGCACACGGCCATCCGCGATCGCCTCCCCCTCGCGGTGCGTCGAGCCGACCTCGTTCACACCGATGCCCTGCGTCACGGCCCCGTCAGTCTGAACCGCCTGGCGCGAGACCAGCCGCACGAGGCCGAGCGGCAGAGCGCTCTGTCCACGGAGCTGTGGTCGGCCAATGGCGAGTCGCCGCCGCTCGACCATGGGCTTACGACGGCCGTACGGGTGGCGCTCTACCGCGGCGACGGATCCCGAGCGTGGGAGCTCTTCGAGGCTGCTCGCACTACGATGCGGCGAAGAGGGTTCTTCCGCTTCGCGCTGTATGGAGCGGAGCTCAGGAGCCTTCGTGCCAGGGCGGCCGTGGCGCGGGCCGCGACTCTTCCGCAGGCGGAACGGGCACCACTGCTACGAGTCGCCCTTCGTGAGTCCAAGCGGATTCGGCAGGCGCCGATTCACTGCGCTGAAGCCCTTGCAGACCTCGCGTCATGCAACGTCACGGCGCTTGCGGGCTCCAGTGGGGAGCGTACGGCGAGCTTGGAGACTCTCCGTGCGTCGGCGCTCGACGCTGGTCTGCGAATGCACGCGGGCATGGCGTGCCTGGCACTCGGCGTGGACGCCAACGATGACTGGCCCGAGGTCAATCGACTCGTCGCACCCACGCGATTCATGAGGCTCTTGCTTCCGGGCGTGGCGCTCAGGGAGAGCGACGTCGAGCTCCCGCTGCCTTCATCGCACCTCGAGCGCCTTTCCGCGGCCATGTAGTCGACGTGCGCTAGGCGCGCGGCTACCGCCGCACCGCCGTCATCGGCAGCCCGCCCTCGGGCCGCAGCGTGATCAGCGGCTCGAGCGGCACCGTGTGGCCCGGCCGCAGGTCGAGGCGCCAGCCGCGCACCATGATGGCAAGCAGCAGCACGGCCTCCATCATCGCGAAGCCCTGACCGATGCAGAGGCGCGGCCCGCCGCCGAAGGGGAAATACGCCATGCGGTGGCGGGCGGCGACGGCGTCCGGGAAGAAGCGGTCCGGGTCGAAGCGCTCCGGGTCCGGCCAATGGTCCACGTGGCGGTGCACCACGAAGGGGGAGACGAAGATGAGCGAGCCCTTCGGGATGAAGTAGCCGCCGAGCTCGTCGTCTCGGGTCGGCGCGCGGCTCACCATCCAGGCCGGTGGGTAGAGGCGCATGGACTCCTGCACCACCCGCGTCGCGTAGGGCAGCTTCGCCACGTCCTCGTGCGTCGGCGTGCGACCTCCGGCGAGCACCGCGTCCACCTCCTCGCGCAGCCGCCGCGCGCTCTCCGGGTGGCGCGAGAGCAGCAGCAACGTCCAGCTGAGCGCGTTCGCCGTCGTCTCGTGGCCCGCGAGGAAGATGGTCATCACCTCGTCGCGGAGCTGCGTGTCGCTCATGCCCTCGCCCGTGTCCACGTCGCGGGCCTCCATGAGCATGGCCAGCAGATCGTCGCGCGTGCCCGGCGGCTCACGCCGGCGCTCCTGGATGAGCCCCAGCACGATGCGGTCGAGCGTGTCCATGGCCTTCGTGAAGCGCTGGTTCTGCGGCGTCGGCACCGCGAGCGGCAGCTCGACGAGCGAGCGCATGCGCTGGTTCACGTCGTTCGTCACCACGCTCACGGCCGCGGCCACCTCGCCTGCCAGGTGCCCGAGATCCGCGCCGAACATGGTCTCGCTCACGATGCGGAGCGTCACCGCGTTCATCTCGCCGTGCGCGTCGAGCACCTCCCCGTCGCGCCAGCCTGCGACCATCGCCTCGCCGGCCGCAGCCATGCGTTCGGCGAAGCCCTCGAGGCGCCGCCGCGCGAAGGCAGGCTGGGCGATGCGCCGGTTCCGCAGCCAGCTCTCCCCCTCGGCCGTCAGGAGCCCCAGCCCCAGCACGAGCCTCAGCTTCAGAATGCCCCGGGTGGCCTTCGAGTAGAGCCGGTGGCGCTCCTGCAGCACCACCCGCACGAGCTCCGGGTCCGAGATCAGATGCCCGGTGATGCCGCCGAAGCGGAGCCGCACCACGTCGCCGTGCGTGGCGCGATAGCCGCAAAGACGCCGGAGAAACGCCTCCGTCGGGCGCATGCCCAGGTGACCGAAGGCATGAACGCGCTCGGGCGCTGGAGCCAGGCGCGCCCCCGCCGGCACGCGCGGCCGCCCCAGCAGCGCCGTGCGCGGATCGCCGAAGCCACGGAGCTCCTCGGGCAGCCGGCTCAGGGCGAAGCGTTCGCGCAGCATCGCGCGACGATCGATCTGTGGGGAACGTCGGGTGGGCGGCGGCATGACGGTCATCTCGACCGGGGAACCCGTGAGCGTCGAAGCCTCTTCCTAGGACGGGCCTTGGATTCCGTCAGTAGCCGGGCGCCGGTGCCTCGTCCTGCGCGGTCGCGGTTAGCGGCCCCGCGCGTCGCACCGACTCCACCGCGCCATGATGCACTCGGCCGCCACGTCCCGCGCCTCGGGCGGCAGCGAGGCCAGGAGCGCCCCCGTCGAGAGGTGCCCGCCCCGGTGCCGTGCGAGCAGCGTCCGTAGCCACGCCCGCATCGCCTCCGGTCCAAGCGCGACGCGCAGCGCGTGCAGCGCGAGGCCCCCGCGCCAGTACACGGCCGGACCGCCGGCCTGCGCTTCCCGAACGCCCGGTCGGTGAAGGCGAGGGTCGACGCCCTCCTCCGCGAGCGCCGCGTCCAGGCGCTCCCGCCAGAGCGACACCTCGCGCGCGTAACCCGGGCTCTCGAGACCCGTGGGGTGGTCGCCGCGCCCGAGCTCACGGAGCTCCTTGTCGCGAGCCACGAGCCAGACCGCGAGGCCCTCCTGAATCCACAAATCGCCCCAGCTCGCGATGCCGACCTGCTCGCCGAACCAGC
>CALCTH010000331.1 GCA_937893795.1 uncultured Myxococcales bacterium
GGAGGCGGGTTTCAGCGTTCTCGCCTACGACCAACGCGGCCACGGCGCGAGCGTGAACGCGCCGGACGGGACGCCGCGTGATCCCCGGGGGCTCACGCCCGAGGAGTGGGCCGCCTTTCCCGAGGACGCGTCGGCAGCGCTAGGCTGGCTGGCGACGCGCGCCGCGCCGCCCCGGGCCGTCGTCCTGGGCGGGTCCAGCGTCGGCTCGAGCGCGGCCCTCGTCGCCGGCGCCCAGGCCACGGAGGTGCACGTCGCCGGTATCTTCGCGCTCTCGCCGGGGCGTCGCTATCGCGGCATCGATGCGGTCGCACCCCTCGCGCGCTACGAGGGCCCCGTCCTCGCGGTTGCCGCGGAGCTCGAGGCGGCCGCCGTCGACATGCTCGGCGCTATCGACCGCGTGGCCGAGGGCGCGGAGACGCGGGTCGTCGAAGGCGCGAGCGCCCATGGGCTGAGGCTCCTTCGCGAGGACCCGACGCTGCTGCCCCGCCTCGTCGCCTTCACGCGGGCCGCTGCCGAAGGTGCTCCCCGTGAGTGACGTGAACACGCTCGCGCGCTGGATCGACGAGGCCCGGCACGTCGTTGCGCTCACCGGCGCCGGCGTCTCGACCGAGAGCGGAATCCCGGACTTCCGCAGCGCGGCCGGGCTGTGGACCGCCTCGGACCCCATGGACGTGGCGAGCATCGGCGGCTTTCGCGCCGACCCAGGCCGCTTCTATCGCTTCTGGAAGGAGAAGTTCGCAGCCTTCGTCGACGCTGCGCCGAGCTCCGCGCATCGGCTCCTCGCCGGCCTCGAAGCCCGGGGGCGCATGCAGGCGGTGATCACCCAGAACATCGACGGCCTGCACCAGCGGGCGGGCTCTCGGCGGGTGCTCGAGGTGCACGGGACCTTCCAGCGCGTGCGATGCCTTTCCTGCGGGAACGACGAGCCGTTGGCCGACGTCTTCGCGCGCGTCGATCTGACCCCCGGGGCGGCGCCGCCGCGTTGCCCGGTCTGCGACCATCCACTCCTGAAGCCGGACGTCGTGCTCTTCGGAGAGATGCTCCCGCCGCTCTTCCAGGAGGCGGAGGCCGAAGCGCGTGAGGCGGATCTGATGCTCGTGATGGGCACGAGCCTCGAGGTCTACCCGGTCGCGGGCTTGGCGCCCCTGGCCAAGGCCGAGGGCGCCCGCGTGGTCGTGCTCAACCGAGACCCCACGCCCTTCGATGGCGGTGCGGACCTCGTGCTCCATGGCGAGCTGGGCGCCCTCTCCGGGGAGCTTCGGAGCCTCCTCGGCCTGATGGCGTAGCCTCAGAAGTCGTCGTCGAGCGGCGCGTCGAAGTCGTCGATCTCGAGATCTTCGCTCTCGAGCCCCTCGGGGACGGGCTGGCCGTTGATCGCCACGTCGAGGGCCGTGGCCTGACCGGCGAGGCCGAGGCCGACGAGGCCGAGGAGCACGAAGGCCACGGCCGCCCGTGGCTTCCGGGGCGCGCGCAGGGCCCATACGAGGCCGCCGAGCGCCACGAGGCCGAGGAAGGCGCCGAGCGCGGCAAAGGTCACCCACGTCATGAGCAAGCCATCTTCCATCGGAGGCGCGAGCGCAAGGGGCCCGACGTCGGACTCAACGCGTGAGCGCGTAGAGGGCGATGGCGGCGGCCACCGAGGCGTTGAGCGATTCGACGGGCCCCGCGAAGGGAATGCGAGCCATCACGGTGCAGCGCTCGCGCACGAGACGGCGTAGCCCCGAGCCCTCGGAGCCGACCACCAGCACTCGTCCCCCCTCGGCCCGTGCCAGTTCGTCGATGGCCACGTCGCCGTCTCCGGCGAGCCCGACGACCTGGAAGCCGCGGTCGCCCAGGTCCTGGAGCGTGCGCTGGAGGTTCGTCACCTCCGCCACACGCGCGCGCTCGGAGGCGCCCGCGGAGGCGCGCGTCACGACCGGCGTGATGCGTGCGCTCCGGTGCCGCGGGAGCAGCACGCCGGTGGCCCCGAAGGCCACCGCGCTTCGGAGAATGGCGCCGAGATTGTGGGGGTCGGTGACCTCGTCGAGTGCCACGAGCGTCGCGGGCTCCGGGGCGTCCAGGAGCTCGTCGAGCGAGCGGTAGGGGTAGGGCGGACCCACGGCGACGACGCCCTGATGGCGCACGCCTCCGGCGAGCCCGTCGAGCGTCGGCGCGTCGGCGTCCTCGAGCGGGACGCCGGCCTGCTCGGCCGCCGCTGCGAGAGGCCCGAGTCGGCGCCGGACGCGCGGATCCACGAGCACGCGCGTCACGGTGCCACCGGCGAGGGCTTCCGCGACGAAGCGCGGACCCACCACGATGCGCTCCTGCTCGGGAACCGGCCGGCGCCCGCGCCGCGCGCGGCTCACCGGAAGACCTGAACGATGGCCCGGGCGGCCGCCTGCGGATCGGTCGCTCGACGGATGGGCCGGCCGACCACGAGGACGTCGGCCCCGGCGGCGACCGCCGCTTCCGGCGTGGCTACGCGGCGCTGGTCCCCGACGTCGCTGCCCGCCGGGCGGACGCCGGGCACGACCAGCGTGGCGGCGGGGCCCAAGGCGTCCCGCAGCGTGGCGACCTCGAGTGGTGAGCAGACGAAGCCTCGAATCCCGGCAGCCCAGGCGAGGCGGCCGAGGCGCTCGACCACGGCAGGGGCCGGTCCCGCGAGGCCGAGCGCGTCGAGGGAGGCCTCGTCCATGCTCGTGAGCACCGTGACGGCTAGAGCCTCCGTTTCGCTTCCCCGGAGCGCCTCGGCGACGGCGGCGAGCGCCGCGGGGCCAGCGGCAGCGTGCACGGTCAGGTAGCGCACCCCGAGCCGCGCCGCGGACGTCGCGGCGTGTGCCATCGTGGCGGGAATGTCGTGGAGCTTGAGGTCGAGGAAGCAGGCCGCCCCGGCCTCGTGGACGAGCCGAACGCTCGCGGGCCCCTCCGCGACGAAGAGCTGAAGGCCGACCTTGAAGAGGCCCACCTCGCCTGCGAGGCGCTCGACCCAGGCGCTCGCATCGGCGAGCGACGGGACGTCGAGGGGCAACGCCAGGCGCTCCCGCGGCGGGCGTACGCGCCGAACGGTGTCTGCCACCCGGTCGCCTCAGCCGGCTAGAACTCGAGGCCGGCGAGCGGGTCGTCGTTGCGACCACCGCCGCCGCC
>CALCTH010000332.1 GCA_937893795.1 uncultured Myxococcales bacterium
CGGCGTTAAGGGCCGCGTGCGCGGCACGGCTCGCCGCGTCGTCGTCGGGCGTCGTCACTCCCGGATCACTTCGAGCACCGTACCCTCGGCCTGCTCCCGATGGGACATGGGGAGGCTCGCGCGGCGCTGGGAGCAGAAGCGCTCGAAGGCCAGGTAGCGTTCGCCCGCGCGCGCGTTGGCCGCGCACGCGCGGTACGCCGCCCGCGACCGGGCCAGGTAGGGCTCCGCCTGGCCTGCGATGACGTAGCGGTAGGCTTCTTCGATCTCCGGCTCTTCCTCCGCGATCTCCCGGGGCACGGGGATGGAGAGGAGCACACGGGCCACGTCTTCGTGAAGCAAGCCGTCGAGGGCGCCGGCGAGGATGCGCTGCTCGAGGCGCTCCTCGGCCGCGCTGTCGAGCTCACGCCGGGCGGCCGTCACCAGGCGGTTCTTGTCCGCGAGCCACGGCTGAAGGCACGTGTCCGTCCAGGCGCCGAGGCTCTCCACGGTGGGGTCCATGGGCGCCGGGGGTGGGTCCGGGAGCTCGAGGGCCTGCTCGGCGAGTGTCCAGGCGAAGGTCATCGTCGGCGAGAGCCCGGGCGGCCGGCCGCCCGCCGGGAGTCGCGGGAGCGCTTCCATGCGGGGCGGACCCGCCGCGTCGCCGCTCGCGAAACGAGACTCGGGCGCCGTCGCGGCGCAGGCAACGAGGCACAGGAGGGCGAGCGTACGCGTCATGACGGAGCCGTACGGCGTGAAGGGTGAGAGCTTATCGTGTCCGTTGCGCGCCGGGAGCCGTCCTTTCAGGTCGCGCGTGCCCCCCGGGAGGCCGACCCTCGGCTATGGTCGGCGCGAGATGGCGAAGCCGACGCTACCGGCCGTCGGGGAACGCCTCGGCGACCGCTACGAAGTGCGAGGCAAGCTCGCGGCCGGCGGGATGGGCGCCGTCTTCGATGGCTTCGACCACGCGACGGGGGAGGAGGTGGCCTTGAAGCTCCTCCACCCGGAGCTCGCCGGGGACGCGGAGATGGAGCGGCGCTTCAAGCGTGAGGGCTCCGTGCTCATGGCCCTCGACCACCCCTCCGTGGTGCGGGTGCGCGACGTGGGTACGGACGCGGCGGGACGCGCCTACCTCGTCATGGAGCGCCTGCGCGGCGAGACGCTCCACGCGCTCATCGGGCGTAGCGGGGGCCTCGCGCTCGACGTGGTGACCCCCATCGCGCTCGGCGTCGCCGGCGCGCTCGAGGCGGCGCACGCGCACGGCGTGCTTCACGGGGACGTGAAGCCCGCCAACGTCTTCCTCGACGACCGCGCCGAGGGGGAAGCCGCGGTGCGCCTCGTCGATTTCGGGACCTCGAAGGTCCACGGCCTCGACCGGCTCACGCGCACCGGCGAGGTCATCGGGACGCCGACCTACATGGCGCCCGAGCTGCTCACGGGCGAAGGGGAGCTCGACGCGCGCCTCGACGTCTACGCGCTCGGCGTCGTGCTCTACGAGGCGCTTGCCGGCGAGCCGCCCTTCACCGAGCGCAACCCCGGGCGCCTCCTCTACCAGATCGCCCTCGGGCAGCGGGTGCCCCTCGAGACCCTGCGGCAAGACCTTCCACCGGCCCTCGTGGCCTTGCTCGGCCAGGCCATGGCGCCGAAGCCCGCCCAGCGCTTGGCGTCGGCGGCGACGCTCGCTGCCGGCTGGCGCGCGGCGACGTGACTGGGTCCACGCCCCAAGACGGGCCGCGGCCGCTGGACGGGATGGAGCTCGCGCCGGCGCTCGCGGAGGCCTTCCCCGGCGCGCGCGTCGCCTCCTGGTCGGCGCTCGCCGGTCAGGCGAGCTCACGGCGCTACTACCGCCTCGTGCTCGACGGGGCGCCCGTGCGCACGGTGGTCGTGATGCGCCTTCCGGACGATCCCGAGCTCGCCTTCGGTTCGGACGAAGGTCCGGACGGGCCCGGGAGCGCGCCCGGCACGCCGCGCCTCCCCTTCCTGGAGGTGCAGCGCTTTCTGGCCGCCCGGGGGCTGCCGGTGCCCGTCGTGCATGCGGCGGATCTCGTGCGCCGGGTGCTGCTCCTCGAGGACCTCGGGGACGAGAGCTTCGAGGCGCGGCTCGGCGCCGTGCCCGCGAGCGAGTGGCCTGCGCTCTACGGCGCCGCGGTCGATCTCCTCGCGGAGCTCCATCGGCGCACCGAGCGTCGCCCCGACGAGGCGCCGGCGCGGCCGCATCGCGCCATCTTCGGCGAGGCGCTCTTGCGCTGGGAGCTCGACCACTTCCGCGAGTGGGGCCTCGAGGCCCTCGCCGGCCCGCTCGTCCCCGCGGCCCGGCGCGCGCTGGACGCCTCCTTCGACGCGCTCGCCGCCACCCTCGCGAGGGCGCCGCAGGGGTTCGTCCACCGGGACTACCAGTCCCGCAATCTCCACTGGCGCGGGGACGAGCTCGTGATCCTCGACTTCCAGGACGCCATGCAGGGGCCCGCACGCTACGACCTCGTGGCGCTGCTGAACGACGGCTACGTGGACGTCCCGGAACCGCTTCAACGGGCGATGCGCGCGCGCTACGCGGCGGCGCGCGGAGCGCCGGACGACGAGCTCTTCGAGCTCCTCGCGGTACACCGAAAGCTCAAGGATGCCGGCCGCTTCGTCTATATCGACCGCGTCCGGGGCGACGCGAGCTTCCTCCCCTACGTGGGACGCTGCCTCGGCTACGTGGACGCCGCTCTCGCGCGCTGGGACGTCGCCGCGGCCCGCGCGCTCCGCGAGCTCCTGCGGAGCTCGCTTCCCGGCTTCCCCGGAGAGGTGAGGGTGCGTTCGGCGCGGGCCTAAGGGGCTCCACACCCCCTCGCTTGCGGGCATCCCACGCCTCGCTATGCTCCGCGCTCGCATGCCCTCCCCGCGCCACGCGCTCGCGCTGGTCGCCCTGCTGGTCGCCGTCCATCCGGCCCCGGCGGCTGCGGAAGCGTGCGCCTGCGGCGCGCCCTCGGGTGACGCGCCGCTGATGAGCGAGGCGGACGCCGAGGCCATGATGAGCGCCTTCTTCCTGGGCGACGCGGGCCTCGCGAGCGATCCCGGCGCCTGGCCTCTCTACGAGCCTGCGGAGGAGCCGAGCGTGCTCCTCGCGGCGCATCACGCCGCGAGCCTGCCCCTGGCGGACCTCGCGAGCTTCATGCCGAGCCTGGCGGGTGCGGCCGACGCCGTGGACGCTGGACCCGAGCCCACCGAACGGCCGGCCTGGTGCGAAGGCGGGGACGACCCGCGCTGCCGTGCGCCGCTTCCCGCGAGCGCGGGCGGCGAGCTCTCCCCGGGGCCCCTGGCGCCGCCTCCC
>CALCTH010000333.1 GCA_937893795.1 uncultured Myxococcales bacterium
GGCGCCTACCTCGACTCGAGAGGCGCGGTTCCCGTGCGTCACGTCCACGTGCGCGTCGCGCTCCAGCGCGACCTCCGCCGCGGCGACCGTCTCCGGGTCCCGCGCCGCCTCCACCACGCCGTGCGCTTCGGCGTACGCGTCCGCGCGCACCTCGAGGAGCCGCGCGAGCCGGGACGCCGCATCCCCGGCGAGGAGCGGCCGCCCCTCGCCCTCGCCGACGCGCGCGAGCAGCACCGGCAGCGGCGCCATCAGCGTGACCAGCGTGCCCGCCTCGAGGAGACGCCGGCGAAGGGCCTTCTGCACGACGGTCCCGCCGCCGAGGGCCATGACCTTCGGCGCCGCCCCGAGCTCACGCGCGAGGAGCTCGTCCTCGAGGCGCCGGAAGGCGTCCTCCCCCTCGGCCGCGAGGAACGCGCCCGCGGGCCGGCCCACCCTCGCCGCGATGTGCGCATCGAGGTCGAGATAGGGCAGCCCGAGCGCCTCCGCGACGCGGGGACCCACGGTGCTCTTGCCCGCCCCCATGGGACCCGAGAGGAAGACCCAGCTCATGAGGAGACCATGGTGCCGAAGCCCGCGCCGCGCGACGTCAGCCTCGACGCGAGCGCTCATCCGCCGGCGCGACGCCGGGGCACCGGCGCTCAGTTCCGGAGCGCTTCGGCCCGGTTCACGATGCGCGGCGTCACGAAGATGAGCAGCTCGTTCCGCGTATCCGTCACGATGCGCCGCTGGAAGAGCACGCCGAGCACCGGGATGTCGCCGAAGAAGGGCACCTGGTTCACGGTGCGGCCGGAGTTCCGCGTGTAGATGCCGCCGATGACGGCCGTGTTCCCATCCGGCACGAGGAGGTCGGTCTCCGCCTCCCGCTCGAGGATGGTGGGATCACCTCGCACCGACACGTTGGTGAAGTCGGGCTCGTTCCGGGTGATCTGGATGTGCATGGCCACCGATGCGTCGGCGGTCACGTGCGGGCGTACCGTGAGCTCGAGGCGCGCCTCCTGGAAGGCCGTGTTGACGCCCTGGGCGCTGACCTGGCTGAAGGGAATCAGCGTGCCCTGCGCGATGGTCGCCTCCTGGTTGTCCAGGGTCAGGATGCGCGGGCTCGAGATGATGCGGACCGTACCGTTCGACTCGGCGGCGCTGAGACGCACGTTGAGGTTCACGTTCCCGCCGATGCTGCCCAGGCTGAGGCCAAGGGCACCGCCGTCGCCCTGACCGACGATGGCCGGGAGGTTCACGGCGAAGTTGTCGGCGCTGAGGCCGCGGGCCTGGCCGAAGGGCGACACACCCGCCCCGGTGAGCTGCCCGGCCTGCGCCGTCGGGTTACCGCCCGCGAGGCCGATGTTGCTCGGGAAGCGGATGCCCGTCGGGTTGCCCGTGTTGGCCGAGTAGAGGAGGTCGCCGCCCCACTGGATACCGACGTCGCGCCGATAGTCACTCGTGGCCTCGACGATGCGCGCCTCGATGAGGACCTGCGGCGTCTGCGTGTCGAGCGTGCGGACGAGCTCCTCGACGTCGTCGAGGTTCTCCACGATGTCGCGGGCGATGAGCACGTTGGTGCGCTCGTCCACGCTCACCGAACCGCGATCCGAGAGGAGCTCGGCGACCCGCGCCGAGAGCTCCGTCGCGAGGCCGTAGCTCACGGGCACGAGCCGCGTCTCGAGCGGCGCGAGCTGGACCTGCTGCTTGCGTCGGGCGATGGCCGCCTCGCGCTCGGCCTCGAGGGTGGCGAGCGGAGCGACGCGGATGAGGTTGCCCTGGCGGACGAGGCCGAGGCCCTTGGCCTGGAGGATCACGTCGAGGGCCTGGTCCCAGGGGACGTTCCGCATGCGGATGGTGACCGTGCCGCTCACGTCGTCGGCCGTCACCACGTTCACGCCGCCCACCTCGGCGAGGAGCCTGAGGATGTTGTGGATGTCGGCGTCCTTGAAGTCGAGGTCGATGCGCCGGCCGCTGTAGCGCCGCTCGCCGCGCGCGCCGCGCACCTGGAGAGGCACGTCGCTGAGGAAGGCCGCCACGTCCGTGCTCTCGCCGACGAGCGCGGCGGCGTCGGTGAGCTCGCCGAGCTCCGCGTCGATCTCGTCACGGTAGTCGTGCTCGCGGGCGACGGTGCGGCCGTCGGGCCCAGCGTTCCGGCCGCGGGTGAACATCCACACGATGCGGTCGCCGGAACGGATGGCCGTGCCCTCGGCGCCCTCCTGGGTCTCCACCTGGACCTCGACCTGCCCGCGGGCGTAGCGCACGCGCACGCGGCGCACGAGGGACTCGGGAAGGCCCCGGAGCGTCCGCCGAAGCCGGGGCGAGACGCGGGCGGCCGCGAAGCGAAGGCTCCCGCCGTCGTCGGCGAGCGTGAAACGCGTCGCCCGGGACAGACCCACCACCACGCGGTCCCGTCCGTCACGTCGCTCGAGGTGGACGTCCTCGAGGACCACGTCGCCGGTGGCCTCCGGCGACGGCTCGGGGCTCTCCGTCACGGCCTCGAGCCGGACGTAGATGCGCCCGCGGGCCGCCCGCGCTTGGTGGCGAACCGGGACCGACGTCGAGAGCTCCAGCCGTGCGCCGTGAGCCGTCGTGCTGGCGACCGTCGCCGTCACGAGGCGCGAGGAACCGAGCACCTCCACCCCGGCGTCGGGCAGCGCGGCCCCGCCGACCTCCACGATGACCGTGCGGCCCTGGTCCGTCGTCCGCACCGCATATTCGGGCACGGTGAAGCTCCCGCGGATGGCGACCTCGGCGCGCCGCGCCTCGCCGCGCACCTCGACGCTTCGAATGGCCGGCGACTGGGCTCCCGCGAGGGAAGCAAAAAGGGCGGCGAGCAGGATCAGCCCGGTTCGGGCGCGCACGGTTCTCATGACGACGGTCCTCGCAGGTGCGGGGGTGGACGGCTTCGTCGTCATGGTCCCGGGTCGGCGCCCGCCGGCGCAAAAAAGTGACCGGGTGAAGGGCCCGTCCTTTCGCCCCCAAACGACGACGGCCCGCGCGAGGCGGGCCGAGGTCGGTGAGCGAGGCGTCTCCAGGGGCCGGCGGCCCTCAACGCGGGGGTTGAGCGAGGGCGACGCTGCCCTCCGACTCCTCGTCGTAGAGCGTCATGATGCGCGTCATCGGGGGCCGGTCCGGCGCGACCGGATCCTCGCGGGCGAGGACGACCTCGCCGGGGCGAATACGCTCGACGCGCCAGTTGAGGCGCACGGCCGTCGAGTCGCGGCCACCGATCTGCACGACCTCGGAACGACCGATGTAGGCGCCGCGGCGCACCGTATGACCCACGCCCTGCGGGTCCTGGATCATGGCCCGCGGCTGCGCGACGCCGCTCACGATGGCGATGAGGCGCATGTCGGCGACGGCCACCTCGGGCATCTGCACGGGTACGTCGCGCTCGGAGCGCTCGGGCTGGGCCTCGAAGATCGTCGCGAAGGAGCGGAAGGGATCGCGGTTACGCACGTCGAGCTCGACGAAGGTCTCGTCGGCGTAGGTCGTGGCCTCGCCCTCCCCGCTCTCCTCCTCGTCGCCCTCGCTCTCGGGTGGCGCCGGCGGGGCCGGCTGCTGCGCGGCAGGTCGAGGCGTGCGCCCCGTGGCGACCTGCATCGGCTCGTCGTCACAGCCCGCTCCCATGAGCGCGGCGAGGGCGAAGGCGAGGGGCATGGCATGGTGGCTCATCCTCACGACGCGTCTCCTGCGCTCGGCCGGCGGAAGGTCGTCGCGAGCACGCTCACGCTGACCTGCACCTCCTGCGTCTCCTCGTCGATCGCTGGCTCGGCGAGGCTGATGTCTTCCATGTTGATGGCGCGCTGCAGCCGGCTCACGGCGTGGAAGAAGCGCGCGATCTGGTGGAAGCGTCCCTTCATCTCGAGCTGCACCGGGATGCGCATGTAGAGGTCCTCACGCTCCTCGGGCTGCGGCTCGACGCTCGTGAACTCGAGACCCGCGAGCTCGGCTTCGCGGTTCAGGTCCGCGAGGAAGGCGGGAATCTCCGCATCCTCGGGGAGCACGCGCTTGTTCGCTCGATCGCTCGCCTCGCGGCTCGCGAGCTCCTGCGTGGCCTGGAGGTACTCCTGCTGGCGACGCTCGGCTTCCTGGCGGTCCTGGAGGAGGGTCTGGTGATTCGACTCGGCCCGGGCGATGTCCTCCTCGAGGGACATGTGCAGAAGGAAGTAGTAGAGCGCCGTCATCAGGGCGAGGACGAGGCCGAGGAGCAGCAGCTTCCCCGGGAGAGGAAGGCTGTCGAAGGAGGTCGTGCTCTTGGGTTCCGCCATCGTCCGTTCCTCAGTAGGAGACCTTGCAGAAGAGCTCGAACTCGATGAAGGAGGGGCCCTCGCGGCTGTCCCGGCTCTGCGTGCGCTGGAGCAGGACGTCGGTGAAGAGCTCCGAGAGGGTCAGGCGCTTGAGCAGCTCGGCGACGTCTTCGTTGCTCTTGCCGACGCCGCTGATGCGCACCTCGCGCTCCTGCTCCTCGAAGGCCGTGAGCCAGAGACGTCGGACATCCCAGCTCCGCGTGTACCCGGCGAGCGGGTTCTCGGCGCGAAGCGCCTCGAGCTCGGCCGGGTCGATGCTCGGGCCGCCGCCCTGGCTGAGGATCTTGCCGACCTCGACCATCACCCGCGTCGGACCGGTGCGGCCGGCGTTGAGCTCCTCCACGACGCGCTCGAGCGCGTAGCTCTGCTCGAGCTGGGCGCGCACGTCGTCCAGGCGTGCGCTCTTGGTCCGGAGCTGCTCGATCTGCTGGGTCAACACCCGGTTCGCCTGCTGCTGCTCCTGCAGCTCGCCGTCGTAGATGAAGTAGACGATGCCGAGCACGAGGGCCCAGAGCACCAGCGCCCCGAGGTACACGCCGGCCCAGAGCTGGCTGCTGCCGCTCCCGACCGACGTCCGCGCCGCCTTCTTCGCCTGCGGCAGCAGATTGATGCGAATCATTCGTTGCGCTCCCGCTCCTTACGGAGGCTGAGTCCGAGGGCCACCGCGGCCTGCGCCGCCCGCCCCTGGAACTCCATGGGGTCGATCTTGGTGTCGGGCGTCGCCGCCCTGAGGGGGTCGAGCACGTCCACGGGAACGCCAGCGCGCGTACGGATCGCGTCGAGCAGCGCCCTCACGTTCGCCGTGCCCCCGGAGACGAGGATGCGGGAGAGCTGCCGGTCCCCGCTCGTGGCGAGGTAGAAGTCGAGGGAGCGCTGGACCTCGCCGGCGAGCTGCTCGACCACCTGGTTGATGATCTCCGGCACCTCCCGCGGCACGATGCCGCGGCCGTCTCCGCCGTGCTTGTAGGCCTCCGCCTCTTCGCGGCCGATGCCGAGCTGCCGCTGGATGTCCTCGGTGATGGCGTTGCCACCGTTCGCGATGTCGCGCGTGAAGGAGGTGGTCCCGCCGGCGAGGATGTTGACCGTCGTGAGCGAGGCGCCGACGTGAATCAGCACCACCGTCTCTTCCGGCGTAGGCACGCCGTACCCGGTCTCGAAGACGTTCTGGACGGTGAAGGCGTCGAGGTCGACGCAGAGCGTCTTGAGCCGCGCTTCCGCGGCGAGGTTGGTGAGATCGTTGATCTCTTCCTTCTTGGCAGCGACGAGGAGGACCTCCATCTGGCCCTCCATCTCCTTCCGCTGAAGGACCTGATGGTCGATGTAGACCTCGGCGAGGTCGAAGGGGATGTGCTGCTCCGCCTCCCAGCCGATCTGCTCCTGGAGCTCGGCAGGGGTCATCAGCGGCATCGAGATCTTCTTGATGATGACGCTATGACCGCTGGCGCGGAGCGCGACGTTGCGCCGCTTCTGCTTGTGGAAGAGCCGCTCGAGGCCCTCGACCACGGCGCCGCTGTTCATCACGGAGCCATCGACGATGGTCTCCGGTGGTAGCGGATGGAACCCGAAGCGGACGAGCTTACGCCCGCCGCCTCGCCGCGCCTCCACGACTTCGCAGACCTTGATGGACGTGGACCCGATGTCCACTCCGACCAGGTTCTTGCCTTCCGACGCCATCGATCACCACTCACTCCTCCTCGCCGAACACCATCACGCGGTCGGCGAGGCTGAGGCCCAAGGCTTCGAGCAGCTTCCGCTTGGTGTTCATGCGGCACCCGAAACCCTTTTCGACCCGATCGATCGTGAGAACCGAGAGATTCGCGCGCCGGGCGAGCTCAGCCTTGGACAGCATGCGCTCGATGCGGAGCTTGCGGACGTTGTTGGGGTGCGAAGGCGTTGGCCCTTTCTTGGGACGCACGACCGTGCCGCGGGTCGCCGCGTTCACGGGCTCGGCAGTTCCCTCCGCGTCGGCGGCAACGCGACCCTGCGACGCGCCGTCGTGGCCGCCGCTGGCAGGGTCGGGGAGCTTGTCTCCGTGGGGCATGAGGCCGTCGTTGACCTTACCGCCCGCTCGTCGGGCGGCGCCCCGAAGCTACGGCCCGCCCACTACCAAGTCAAGAAATTCTGCATAATTATAGGCTAATTTAGCTATAATTATCATGATGATCCAGACCCTCGCGGTGCTTCCGTCGTGGGCTCCGAGGATCGTCCTCCGCGCCACGGCGAACGTCCGCCGGCGGCGCGAGGCTCTCCCCCGCCCAGTGCTCGAATCTCTCGGTTGTCAACGAACGAACGGGACGACGGAAGGGTCGCAGGCGCCGCGGGACGGAGCAAAAAAGACGCGCGCTTGCAGGCGGGCGCCGCGCGGCGCATCCCTGTCGCCATGGAGAGCACCGCCCCGGCGCGGCGCCGGTGGGCGCCGCGGCTTCTCAGCGTCCTGGCCGTGGCATTGCTCGGGCTGGCCCTCAGCGCGACGGCCTTCGCGGAGCGGGAGCACGTCGTGCGGCCGGGGCAGTCCCTGAACCGCATCGCCCGACGCTACGCCGTCCCCATCCGCGAGCTGGCGCGGGCGAACGGCCTCCGCGTCACCGCCAACCTGCGGCCCGGCCAGGTGCTCCGCATTCCGGAGGCCGGCTATCACTACGTCCAGGAGGGCGAGACGCTCTCGAGCATCGCGCGCCTTCGCGAGACGACGGTGCGCGCGCTGCGCCGGGCCAACGACCTGGGCCCGAACGCCGTGATCAGCGTGGGGCAGCGGCTTCTCCTTCCCGGCTTCATCTCCGCCGAGGAGCGCGACGAGGCGGCGGGCCGATGGGGGCGACCTCGGGCGCCCGGCGTCGGACGCTTCCTGCGCATGGCGACGGACGAGCAGCAGCGGTTTCGCCTCGTCGACGGCCGGCGCCGCGTCCGTCAGTCGGACAAGCGTCACCTGACGCACCTGCTCCGCGACCACCGCTCGAACGAGCGGAAGGAGCCACCGCAGCGCCTCGTGGCCAACCTGGCCCGCATCAGCGACCACTTCGGCGGCCGCCGCATCGTCATCCTGAGCGGGTACCGGCCCGCGGGCCGCGGCACGCGGGACACGAGCCGTCATGTGGCCGGCGCCGCGCTCGACATGCGCATCGAGGGTGTCCCGAACGCGGCGCTACGGGACTACCTCCGCGGCTTGGAGCGCTGCGGCGTCGGCTGGTACCCGAACTCGACCTTCGTCCACTTCGACGTGCGCGACCGGAAGGCCTACTGGGTCGACCGAAGCCGCCGCAACGAAGACTGACCGCGCCTCACTCGCGGCAGAGGCGCACGCGGGAGGGCACGAGCTCGCAGCGCCCCACCACGCAGGCGAGGACGTCGTTGCAGCCAGCGTCGAGGAGCGCACGGCAGTCGGCGTCGTCGGTGCACTCCGGCGCCGACGTGAAGGGCGGGTCGGAGGCCTCCCGAGGACAGCCCGCGAGCGCGAGCACCAGCAGCATGGGAACGGGGAGCCGGCTCACGTTGCCAATATGCCGTGCTCCTTGAGCCTCCGGTAGAAGGTGCGCCGCGGAATCCCGAGCTCCCGCGCCGCCCGCGCCCGGTTCCACTGATGCGCCTCCAGCGCGGCGAGGATCCGGCGCTTCTCGAGCGCCTTGTAGTCTTCCAGGCTCGCCGAGGGCTCCGCGGCGCGCTCGTCCGGCGCCGCCGGGGACATGCTCTCGACGAGCTCGGGCGCCTCCCCGGGGAAGCGAACGCTCCCGAGGCCGAAGTCCGCGGGCCCGAGTACCTCGCTCTCCGCGAGCACGCACGCCGTGAGCAGCGCGTGCTCGAGCTGACGCACGTTGCCGGGCCAGGGCTCCGCCGCGAGCAGCGCCAGCGCCTCGCGCGACACGCGCTTTCTCGGCGTCCCTTCTCGCTCGGCGATGCGCTCGAGGAAGTGCTCGACGAGCAAAGGGAGATCGCCCTCACGGTCCCGGAGCGCCGGCAGGCCGAGCTCGACGACGTGGAGCCGGTAGAAGAGGTCTTCGCGAAAGCTGCCCGCCTCCACGAGGTCCGCGAGGCGCTTGTTGCTCGCGCTCACGATGCGCACGTCGACGGCCTGATCGCTCTCGCCGCCAACGGGACGCACACGGCCGTCCTGAAGCACGCGAAGCAGCTCCACCTGCATGCGCGCCGGCATGTCGCCGACCTCGTCGAGGAGGAGGGTGCCGCCGTGGGCGCGCGCGAGAACGCCGCGGCGGTCGCGGTCCGCGCCCGTGAAGGCGCCGCGGACGTGACCGAAGAGCTCCGACTCGAGCAGCGCTTCCGGAATCGCCCCGCAGTTGATGGCGACGAAGGGGCCCTTCCGGCGTGCACCGCCGTCGTGAATCGCCCGGGCCACGAGCTCCTTGCCCGTTCCCGACGCGCCCTGGATGACCACGGGCACGTCGCTCTGCTGCACCCGCTCGAGGATGCTGAAGACCCGCCGCATGGCGGGCGAGCGACCGATGATGCCGTGGCGATCATGACGCCCTCGGAGGCGTCGCTGCGCGGCGTCGAGGGCTTGCCGCGCCTCCTGGAGCTCACCGGTCCGCGCCTGGAGCACCCGCTCCACCTCACCCTTGGCCGCCTCGAGCTCCGCGTTCGCGTGGGCCAGCGCGGCGCGCTGCTCCTCGAGGGCCGCGAGGAGGCGGGCATTCTCGAGGGCGATGGCGGCCTGGTCCGCGAAGGCACGGAGCAGGTCCACGTCGCTCTCGCGGAAACGCCCGGCCCGCAGGCGATGCTCGAGGTAGAGCACGCCGAGCACGCCCCCCCGCGCCGCGATGGGCAGGCACGCGACGCTCCGAAGCAGGAGCTTGTGCACCGAGAGATAGGCGTCGAGGCGCCGGTCGCCCTGCGCGTCCACGGTCACGATGGGCTCGCCGTCGATGCGCACGGCCTCCGCGATGGAGCGCGAGAAGGCGACGGAGGGGTCGTCCGGTGCAGGTCCCACGGCGCGCACGAGGCGCGGCTCGAGCTTCCCGTCCGGGTCCGGAAGCAACACGAAACCGCGCTCCGCGCCGGAGAGCTCCACGGCGGCATCGGTGATCCGCTCGAGGAGGCGCTCGGTGTCGCGCTCTCCCGCCAGCCTCCCGGTCAGCACGAGGAGTCGTTTGACCCGCGCGTCGATGGTGCCGTTGGTCGGTGGAGGCGCCGCCGGCTGACGCCCCGTCGCCTGCGCGGCGCGCGTTCGAAGGCGGCGGCGACGCGGGGCGGCCCAGAACGCCTCGCGGAGACCCGGCGGGAGCGCCACGGCCTGGGCCTCGAGGGCCTCCATGGCGTGCTGATCGTGGCGGCGGCCGACGAAGCCCGCGCCGCGCTCCAGCTCGAGGGCGCCGAGGCGCGCCAGCACGCGCCACCCGAGCCCCTCATCCATACGAGCGTCCGGGAGAAGCGCCATCAGCGCCGTTGCGGCTCCGTCCAGGTC
>CALCTH010000334.1 GCA_937893795.1 uncultured Myxococcales bacterium
ACTAACTGGTCTGCGACGACGACTCCGAGATCGTCCGCGTGGACCGCGCAGGCATCGACCCGCCGGTGGTGCTCACCACCGCCATCAACCCGAGCTAGACGAAGAACAACATCGTCGCCGTCGACACGACGACGCCGGCCGACGGCGTGGCCGACATCCTCTACGTCGACAACGGGACGGGCACGATCTCCTACGTCTGCAACCTGGGCGCCGCGACGCCCTACGTCGCGCCCATCACCTCGGTCACCAGCTCGTCGACGACGTCGAACTACGGCCTCGGCTACGACCCCGCCTCCAACACCCTATTCGCTTGGGATGACGACACCCGCACCCTCGTGGTGATCGAGTGAGCACCCGGACTGGAAGGAAGACGATGAACTACGGCATCGCACTCCGGCGGGGTCTCCTCCTCGCCTGTACTTCGCTCCTCCTCGCCGTCGCTGGCTGCGGCGACGAGGGGTGCCCGACCGGCTTCGAAAACTGTGACGGGCTCTGCACCAACACGAGCACCAGCCGCGCGCACTGTGGCGCGTGCGGCAACATCTGCGCCGCGGGTGAGCTCTGCTCGGCCGGCGTATGCGAGCTCGGCTGCCCCGACGGCCAGGAAGCCTGCATCGGCACCTGCGTCGACGTCGGGCGGGATCCGCTGAACTGCGGCGGGTGCGGCAACCCCTGCGGTAACGGTGAGGTCTGCATGGCGGGCACCTGCGACACGCGCTGCGTCGCGGGCTTCTCCAACTGTGGTGGCTCGTGCCGCGACATCCAGAACGACAACGCCAACTGCGGCGGCTGCGGCTCGGCCTGCGACGTCGGCGAGCGCTGCGTCGAGGGCGACTGCGAGGCCACCTGTGGCGCGACCCAGATCGTGTGCGACGGGGTCTGCGCGGACATCGACGCGGACTCCGAGAACTGCGGACGCTGCGGCTTCGCCTGCGACGCCGGTGAGGTATGCACTGCCGGCGAGTGTGAGGTCTTTTGCGTGCCTGGCCTCGACGCCTGCCCGGACGGGTCGTGCCGCGACCTGCAGAACGACGTGCGTAACTGCGGGCGCTGCGCCGCGCGCTGCCGGAACGGCGAAGCCTGCGTCGAGGGCGCCTGCGTCCAGACGTGCTCCGGCGCCACGCCGGATCTCTGCGGCGACTCCTGCGTGGACCTTCAGTCGAACCCGAACTTCTGCGGCGATTGCGGGACCACGTGTCCCCTCGGAGCCGTGTGCAGCCTCGGGGTGTGTGAGCTGACCTGCGCGCCGGGTCTGACCGACTGCGGCGGCGCCTGCGTCGACCTCAACTCGGATCCGACCAACTGCAGCGCCTGCGGCACGGTCTGCGACGCGCCCATGGCCGGCGGCCTGGCAGCGTGCGCCGGCGGCACCTGCGCCGCCGTCTGCCCCGATGGAACCGCGGACTGCAACGGCGACATTCTCGAGATGGCCGGCGACGGCTGCGAGGTCACCCCGGCTACGGACCTCGCCAACTGCGGCGCCTGCGGCAACGTCTGCGCCGCGCCGAACGCCACGGACGCCTGCGTCGATGGCGCCTGCACCATCGCCACCTGCGACGCAGGCTTCGGCGATTGCGATCTGGTGGCCGGTAACGGCTGCGAGACCGACACCAACGTGGACGACCTGAACTGCGGCGCCTGCGGCACCGTGTGCACGGCGACGGAGGAATGCACCGCCGGCGTCTGCACGCCGCTCACGCTGGCCGGCGACACCTGCGCCGATGCCCTCACCATCACCGACGGCACGCAGACGCTGACCTGGACAGCCGTCGGAGCCGACGTCTTCCTGACGCCGCCGGCGGCCTGCAGCACGACCTCGCTCACCGGTCCGGACCTCGTCTTCGAGTACACGGCGACGGCGGACACGACCGTGGACGTGCAGTTCGGGGTGCCGACCAGCAACCGCTACAGCACCATCGTCACGACGACCTGCACCGACGAAACGACGCAGATCGCCTGCGACTCGGACTTCTCGCCGGCCGAGGTCACCGTGTCCTTCCCGGTCACCTCCGGCACGACCTACTACGTCTGGCTCCGCGACACGACCTCGGGCTCGGCCACGCTGCCGAACCCCATCGACGTCACGGTACGGAGCCCGTCCACGGGCACCATCCTCGGCTACGACCGCTCGGCCATCGGAACCTGCACGCCGGGCACCGGCGGCTACGTGGGCGTCGGTCCGGCGACCACCTTCGACTCGGGTCGCTCCGACTTCCCGGCGTATATCGTCGCAGACCAGACGTCGCCGACGATGGGCGGCTTCCTCTACTGGGGCGATACCTCCGCGACCTACCGGACGCGGAAGGACGGGACGCTCCTGACGTCCGAGGACATCGAGCTCGCCGCGGGTCTCACGAGCTCGCAGCAGGGCAACAACGCGCTCGTCATCGGGAGCAACGTGTACCTCCTCGAGGACACGACCTCGTCGTTGACCACGCGGCTCAACCGCATCACCTCCACGGGCGGACCTCCCTACTCGGTCCAGGCGGCGTCGGGCGCCTTCTCGCCGGTAGACGATGGCTTCGATGGCATCGTCGCCGAGGGCAACACCGCCTACATCGTCTCCGAGGAGACCTCGAGCGCGACGAGCAGCGCGACGGAGATCTACTCCCTCGATCTCTCGGGCGCGCTCCCGGCGACGCCCTCGCTCGTGACCACCGTCGGTGGCCGCGGCAACTACGACTGCAACGCCATCACGCTCGACAGCACGTACTTCTACCTGGCCTGCGCCGGCGTGGACCGCATCGTGCGCGTCAACCGGACGACCTTCGCCGTCCAGCTGGTCACCGCCGACATCAACCTCATCAGCTTCAGCGTCAACGGCCTCATCGCCGTGGACATCCCGCCCGCGGGGATGACGATGGGCGACGGACTGGCCGACGCCCTCTACGTGAAGGGTGAGGACGACGGCATCTGGCTCGTCTGCAACCCCTCGGATCCGGCGATCTCGTCGCGTGGTGCCCCCGCGGGCCTCTTCTACCGCTACGGCACGAGCACCGGCGACGACGGCATGGCGTACGACGAGGACACGAGCACGCTCTACCTCTACGACGGCAGCACGGACGAGATCCGCGTCGTTCCGTGACTCGGGCTCGCCAGCGCATGGGGCCTCCCATGCGCTGGCCGAGCGCTTCCGCTCCGGAGGCTCCGCTCGAGCCGCCTCACGGCGTGTTCGCTCGGAGCCCCTGGCGCCTTCTCTCTGCAGCCGCTAACCCTCCCTCCGCATGGCGGACCTCCACGAGGTAGCCGACGTCGAGGTGTCGGATGTGGATCTCTTGCTGCGGCTCACCGGGCCGCGGGGGGATTTCCTGCGCCTGATCGGCGACGCGACGGGTGCGTCCATGGGGATGCGCGGGGACACCATCCGCCTGCAGGGCACGCCGGAAGCGGTGGCCAACGGGCAGCGGGTGCTCGCCGAGCTCCTCGGCGTGCTGCAGAGCCGGGACCTGAGCCGCGAGGAGATCGGTCGCGCCGCGCGTTCACTGACCGCGCACCCAGAGCTCCGGCTGCAGGACCTCTACGACGACGTCGTCGTGCGTACGGGTGGTCGCCGCGTGGTGTCGCCCAAGGGCCTCGCGCAGCAGCAGTACGTCGCGGCCATTCGTCAGAACGACGTGGTCTTCGGCATCGGTCCCGCGGGAACCGGCAAGACCTACCTGGCCATGGCCATGGCCGTCGCGGCGCTGCAGGACAAGACCGTCCAGCGCATCATCCTCACGCGCCCCGCCGTGGAGGCCGGAGAGAAGCTCGGCTTCCTCCCCGGGGACCTCGCCGAGAAGGTGAACCCCTACCTTCGACCGCTCTACGACGCGCTCCACGACATGATGGACATCGAGCGCGTCGGCGTGCTCCTCGAGCGCGGGACCATCGAGGTCGCGCCGCTGGCCTTCATGCGCGGCCGCACGCTGAACGACGCCTTCGTCATCCTCGACGAGGCGCAGAACACGACGCCGGAGCAGATGAAGATGTTCCTGACGCGCCTCGGATTCCGGAGCCGTGCCGTCATCACCGGGGACATCACGCAGGTCGACCTGCCGAGCGGGGCGCCCTCGGGGCTCGCCGACGCCGAGGCCTTGCTCAGCGGCGTCGAGGGCATCGCCTTCCGCCGCTTCTCGGACATCGACGTGGTCCGGCACCCGCTCGTGCAGCGCATCGTGCGCGCCTACGACGAGCGCGAGGTGCGGCGCGCACACGCCACGCGCGCCAAGGCCCAGTGAGCCGGCTCAGCGGAAGCCGAGCACGGTGAGCAGGACGCTCGCGCCCAGCACCGCATAGGTCAGCTGGACGCCCCGGCGCTCGCTCATCCAGCGGCGCCCGCGGCGGCCGAGCACGTTGCCGGCGAGGATCGCCGCCGCGAGCACCGCCGCGTGACTCAGCACCTCGACCGTCACGAGTCCGCCGGCGCCGTAGCCGGCGATGCGCGCCACGTGGATGCTCGTCGCCACCGAGCTCGCCGCCACGACGAAGCGCTCGTTCGTGAAGCCACGCATGAGGAGCAGCGGCGCCAGCAGCAGCCCCCCGCCGCCGCTGGTCGCCGTGATGACCCCGGCCACGAACATGCCGAGCACCACCATCGCGTTCGAGGGCGCCCGCGGTCCGATGCCGCTCCGCGCGCCCGGCACGAGCCGCAGCTGCCGGGCAAAGGCCATCGCCACGGCGCCGACCAGCAACACGCGGAGCACCGTCTCGGGCAAGCTGACGGTGAGCAGGCCGCCCACCAGCGCGCCCGGGACGCCGCCCAGCACGAAGGGCGCGATGGCGCGCCAGTCCGCGTGACGCCGGTAGAGGGCAACGCGGTGCACGTTGCCCACGAGAAGCGCGGGCGCCGCCGTCGCCAGCGCCGGTGCCGGGCCCCAGACCGCCGCGAGCGCCAAGGTCAGCAGCAGCCCTCCGCCGAGCCCCGCCAGCGTCGTGAGCGCTCCGGCGAAAAGCCCGAGGGGCAAGAGCCACGTCAGATCCGACATGCCCGAGAGCGTGGGGCGCGCCGCAACATCACGCTAATCGTTCTTTTCGACGTGTATGATAACCAATGCTTATGATATGCGTTCAACCATGCTCGATGAGCTCGAGCACTTCCTGCGAATCGTGGAGCACGGGACCTTCACGGCCGCGGCGCGCGACGCGCACCTGAGCCAGCCTGCGCTGAGCGCCTCGGTGCGGCGCCTGGAGGAGTGGGCCGGAGCTCGGCGCTTCGACCGAGGCCGGCGCGGCGCGCGGCGCACGGCGGCGGGCAACGCGCTCCTGCCACACGCCCGGGGCGCGCTG
>CALCTH010000335.1 GCA_937893795.1 uncultured Myxococcales bacterium
GGCACCCTCGATCACGGCGATGGTCGCCGGCACGGCTCCATGCTCCCGGCCCACGGCCTCGAACGCGCGGCCTGTGTACAGGTTGCGTGGGCTCGGAAGCCCGTGGGTGAGGATGGTCGGCGCGAGTGCGACGAGCGGCATCGTCTTGCCGTCGCCGAGCTGGCCGACGTCGTTCGCGCCCCAGCAATGCTCCTGCCCGTCGGTCCGGAGCACGCAGGCGAAGTCGCTTCCAATGGCCACGTCGGTGACGCAGTCGCTCGAAAGGGACCCGCCGCCGTCGCGCACGCTCGCGTCCGTGTCGCCGCCGTCCGCGTCGCCGCCGTCGCGCGGCGGGTCGACGTCGCTCGAGCCGCAGGCGGCCAGGGGAAGCGCCAGGAGCGCGAGGACCAGGCGAGCAAGGCAAGGCGAAGACATGCCCTCACGCTAGCGAGCCCCACCCGTGGACGAAAGAGTCGGTCTCGGGGCGCCACGCCTCGCGACGAGCTCCTACGCCCGAAAGAGCCACCGCGAGAGCAGGCGGGTCTCGGTGGGCATGACCGCTTTGGTCATGAGCAGCACCATGTTCGACGTGCTGGCTAGCACGGCGAGGGGCCGCGGCTGGGCCCCGAGCGCGCGGCCCAGAACCGGTGCGACGAAGAGGATGAGCGGATAGAGGCCGACCACCGTGGCCACCGCCATCTTCGGCCGCGGCGGCGGCCGCCGGGCTCCCGCGGACCCGGGCACGTGAAACCAGAACTCGAGCCCGGTGAGCTTCTCGATGCGGAGCTCCCGCGTGAAGGCCTCGGCCTTCGCCAGCCACGTCCGGGCGACGTCCGAGGTCTCCCAGGCGCGCAGCTGCGCGGCCGTCGCGAAGCGAAAGAGGAGCACGTAGTCCTGCCTCGACGGGTCCTCCGGCTGCAGCACCTGTGCGCCCTGGTGCCCCTCGAAGGACGACGCAGCCGCGAGCACCCCCGCGAGCCACGCCTCGAAGTCCTGGGCTCGTTCGGGGTCGATGCGTCGCCGCACCACGACCGACACGCCTGCGTCCTCGTTGCTCAAGGCCTGCTCCTAGGGGCGATCAGAGGCCGGCGCGCGTGGTCGGCGCCGGCGCCGGAACGCCGGACAGCGCTTCGATGACGAGCTCGGCGGCGACGCGGCCCGAGTTCTGCTGCTGGCCCGTGATGAGGTGCCCGTCGCGCACGGCGAAGGCCGACCACGCCGGCGCCACGACGAAGGCCGTGTTCGCGAGCGCGCGCGCTTCGCTTTCGATGCGGAAGGGCTGCACCCGCTGGCCCACGGTCGCGTCGACGTCGTCCTCTTCGGCGTCCGAGAAGCCCGTCCACGTCTTGTGCGTGACCAGCAGCTCGCCGGTCGAGAGGGTGGCCTTCAGCAGCACGCAGGTGCCGTGGCAGAGGAGCGCCGTGGGCTTGCCGGCCTCGTAGAAGGCGGCGACCAGCGCGTGAAGCGCCTCGTCCTCCATGAAGGTGACCATTGGCGACTGGCCGCCCGCGAGCAGGATCGCGTCGTAGTCGGCGACGGCGACGTCCGCGATGCTCGCCGTGTCCTCGAGCAAGGCGGCGTGGGCGGGCGACTTCTTGAAGCCGAGCGAGAGCAGGTCGTGGGCCGAGTAGCCGCTCTCGTCCTCGGGGTCCGAGTAGCTGTCGACCTCGAGCGTGCCGCCCTTCGGGCTGCGGACGTCGACGGCGTAGCCGGCCTCGATGAAGGCGGCGTAGGGGTGGGTGAGCTCGCCCATCCAGAACCCGATGGGCCACTGGGTCAGCGGCCCCACGGCGGGGTTGGCGGCGACGATGAGGACGTTCTTCTGGGTCATGTGGGTCTCCCGAGCGGGCGCGTGCAGGAGCGAACGCGCCGTCGATGAGCCCGGATGTATGGCGTCTCGATGGTAAAACCCAGTTCAACCTTTTCACTCTAGAGATGAAGGAGATTGAACGGTGAGAGACTTGCGCGCGGTCGACCTGAACCTGCTCGTCACGCTGGACGTTCTGCTCGAGGAGCGCTCGGTGCGCGGCGCGGCGCGGCGCCTCCACGTGACGCCGCCTGCGATGAGCCATCAGCTGCGGCGCCTCCGCGAGCTGCTCGGGGACGAGGTGCTGGTGCGCGCGGGCCGCGGCATGGTCGCGACGCCCCGGGCCGAGGCCCTGGTCGAGCCCGTACGGGCGCTCCTGCGCGAGACCGAGCGCGTGCTCGCGGCGCCCGGAGAGTTCGCCCCGGCGACGCTGCAGCGCGCGTTCCGCGTGGTGTGCACGGACCACATCTCGACGGTGCTCATGCCGCGCATCGAGCGCCTCCTGGCGGAGGAGGCCCCGGGCGTGGACGTCTACGTGTGCCCCGTGCGGCCGGAGATGATGGACGAGCTGCGACGCGGCGCGGTGGACGTGGCGATTCGCGTGCTGGGCCCGGTGCCCCGGGAGATGCGCACGCGCGCGCTCTTTCGCGACCGCTACGTGACCGTGGCCCGGAGGGACCATCCGCGCGTGCGCGGTCCGGGGCTGACGCTCGAGGCCTTCCTCGCCGAGAGCCACCTGCTGGTAGCGCCCGAAGGGACGCCGAGCGGGCCGGTCGACGCGCTTCTGGCGCGGCAGGGCAAGACGCGCCGGGTGGCGCGTACGCGACCCAGCTTCCTCGCGGCGCTGTGGGCGGTGACCGAGAGTGACGCGCTGCTCACGCTCTCGCGGCGGGTGGTGGAGGCGACGGCCGGGCGGCTACCGGTCCGGACCTTGCCGACGCCGCTCCCGGTGAAGGACTACGCGCTCTCGATGCTCTGGCATCCGCGGGTGGACGGGGCGGCGCCGGAGGCGTGGTTTCGGGAGGTGGTGGTGCGCGCCGCGGAAGGGCTCTGAAGGGACGGACCCGGGGCACGCTCGGGCGACGGGCGGTCCGCGGGCGCGAGCGGCGATGGGGCGAATCGCTCGACGGGGCGCGGAGCCGTGCTAACGACCGGGCTCGAAGAGTGGCGATGGGCCGCTCGGGGCCTCGGAGGCCCGACCACGTTGCCGACCCCGCACCGTGATCATCACGGCGCGTCGTTCGGCGGCTGCGTGACGAAAAAGGCCGCGTTTCCGCGGTTCTTACGAGAAACGAGAAGAGAATGAGTAACAAGCTATTTGTCGGTGGGCGCTCCTGGGACACGTCGGATGCCAGCCTCCGGGCGGCCTTCGAGGCACATGGAGAGGTCCGCGACGCGAAGGTCGTGACCGATCGCGACACGGGGCGGAGCCGCGGCTTCGGCTTCGTGACCTTCGGCAGCGCCGACCAGGCCCAGCAGGCCATCGCCGCCATGGACGGGACGAGCCTCGACGGCCGCTCCATCCGGGTGAACGCCGCACACGACAAGCCGCGCGGCGGCGGTCGCGGTGGCTTCGGCGGCGGCGGCGGCGGCGGTGGCGGCTACGGTCGCGACCGCTACTGAGCCTCCACGGCCAACGAAGAAGGCCCGCTTCGGCGGGCCTTCGTCGTTCCGTCGTCTCGATCGTGCGTCAGCCGCTCGCCGCGCGCAGCGCCGGGCTGACGCGGACCGAAGTCCGCGTGGAGTACCTCGCGCAAGAGGACGACGCCGCTGCCCAGGCAGACGAAAGGGCCGAGGCGGTGCGACACGTAGAAGCGGGCGGTGGCGCCGGTGTCGAGGACGTCGAGGCGCGCGCCCGCCATGGCGAGGCCGGACCAGCCAAAGCCCAGCTCGAGCTCGAGCCAGGGGACGTGCGGGCGGGGCAGGCTCAAATGGAACGTACATTCGGTCGACTCGAGGTCGGCGGTTCGGATGAAGAGCGCTCTGCGTTAGCCTTCCCCATGCCCACGAACCGCCTGGCCCTCGCGCTTCTCTTCTCGTTGGCCGGCTGCGGTGACGACGCGGCCGTGGAGCCTGCCGACATAGGCAGCATGGTGCAGCTCGATGGCGGCATGGACGGCGGTCCCGTGGAGACCGACGCGGGCCTCGACCTCGGCCCTGAGCCCGACGCCGGCGTGCCGCCGGAGCTCGCCGTGCTCTACCTCGGCCGGCACGACGCCTCGGACCCGTCGGCGGTGCGCTTCTCGTGGCCGGGGAGCGGGTTTGCGTTTCGGGTCCGGGGGACGGGGGCGAGCGTGCGCATGCGCGGCGGCAGCTTCTTCACCGTGCTGGTGGACGGGGAGGAGCAGGCCGACGCGCTCGACGTTTCGCGACCCCAGGGCGTCTTCCCGGTCGCGCGCGACTTGCCCCGGGGGGAGCACACGGTCGAGGTGTTTCGTCGCACGGAGGGCGTGGTAGGCCCGACGACGGTGACCGGCGTGAGCGTCGAGGGGGACCCGCTCGCCGCGCCTCCGAGGCCGGAACGGCAGCTCGAGCTCATCGGCGACTCCTGGCTCACGGCGCTCGGCGTCGACGCGCCCGTGGGCGCCTGCGAC
>CALCTH010000336.1 GCA_937893795.1 uncultured Myxococcales bacterium
CGCACGGACTCCGCGGAGCTCCTCACAACGCAGCGGCGAGGAGCGGCGCCGCTGCTGTGGGGGTGACGCGCTGCTGCTGCTGGTTGGCGCACGCCACGTCGTGTGGCCAGCGCCGCCGCAGCGCCGCCGGTACGGGAGGTCCTCGCCGCGGCCCGCGAGCCGGACGAGGCCACCGACGACGACGCGCCGACCGAGGAGGCTCCCCTCGCACGCGAGCCGGCCGCCGCGGCGCCCGTCGGCGTCGAAGAGGCGGCCACCCTGCCGGCCGAGCCCACGGTCGCCGAAGCGCCGCCCGCTTTGGAGGCACCCGACGCCGAGCCGGAGCCCCCCGAACCCGAAGACGCGCCCGAAGCCCCGCCTTCGCGCCCGAGCTTCGTGACCTTCTGACCTGCGCCTGACTGCCGATGCGTGCCCTCGCCCTCGCCCTCCTTCTCCTGGCGGCCGCCGCCGCCCCGCGCCGCGCGCACGCTTCGCCGTGGACCCTGCCGCGCGGCGACCTGGTGCTCGGGGCCGGCTACGACCTGCTCTGGGCCGACGAGGAGTATCTCGATTCGCGGAACGCGCGGCCGTACCCGCTGAACGGCCGGCTCACGGCGTCCACCTTCACGCTGGCCGCCCGCGCAGGCTTCACGGACCGGCTGGAGCTCGAGATCCAGCTCCCCATCCGCCTCGTGAGCTTCACGTCGGACCCGGCGATCCTGCTCTCCCAGGAGAACGCGACCATCGACTTCTTCCAGGAGAACGTCCTCGACTTCAGCGCCACCCAGCGCGGCGTCGGCGACGTGATCCTCGCGGGGCGCTACGGGCTGCTCCAGGGCTCGACGGCGCTGGCCCTCGAAGGCCGCGCCAAGATCCCCGCCGGCTACGACGGCCCGGAGGGCACCTTCGGCGCCGACCCCGAGACCATCGCCGCCTTTCAGCAGGGCCTCGTCGAGGACGTCGGCGACGTGGTCAACCCCGACAACATCAGCGACGACGTGACGCTCGGGTCCGGGCAGGTCGACCTCTCGCTGAACGTGCTCCTCGGAAGCGCCTTCGCGTCGCGCACCTTCCTCCGCGTCGACGCGGGCTACACGCTCCGCCTCGACGGCGCCGGGGACCAGGTGACGGGCGCCTTCAAGGTGGGTCAGGCCGTCGGCCGGCGCGTGCTCCTCTTCGTCGAGGCGCGTGGGGCCTACAGCGTGCAGCAGGGGCGCTCCGTCGGCGTGAGCGTCTTCGCCCAGGACCCCAACCTCCCGGCGAGCGAGTACGGGCCGCCCGGCGACCCGCTCTTCAACCTGGGCCTCCGTATCTTCCCCCTCGACTTCGACGTCTTTCAGGTCGCCGGCGGCGCGATCTTTCGCTTCTCCGAGAGCGTGGAGCTCAACGTCGCCTACCAGCGCGTGATGCTCGGGCGAAACCTGGCGCAGAGCCAGCAGCTCTTCATGAGCGTGGCCTTCCGGCGCTCGCTCCTCGGGGAGTAGCAAGGTGTCGACGCCGGCACGGGCTAGCGCTAAGCCCGGCCGCATGCGCACGCGGGAGCTCGGCCGGTCGGGGATCCACCTCAGCGAGGTGAGCCTCGGCACCTGGGGCTTCGCCGGCGCCTACGGCCCGCTCGCGGACGACGTCCAGCGGGCCATCGTCGAGGAAGCGCTCACGGCGGGCATCACCACCTTCGACGCCGCGCCGCTCTGGGGCGACGGCGCCGTCGAGCGCCTCCTCGGCGAGGCCCTCGCCGGCCACGACGACGTGCAGCGCATCACCCGCGGCGGCGCCCGCTTCGAGGACGACCGCGTGGTCAAGGGCTTCGGCACCGACGCGCTCCGCGCCGACCTCGAGGGCTCGCTGGAGCGCCTCGCCGTGGACCGCGTGGACGTGTGGCTGCTCCACGACCCGCCGGAGCACGTGCTCCGGGAGGACGCGCTCCACGACGCGCTCGCGACGTTCGCGCAGGAGGGCCTCTTCCGCGTGTGGGGCGTGAGCACGACCGACGCGGACGTCGGGCGCATGGCCATCGCGCGCGGCGCCAAGGCGCTCTGCGTCCCGCACAACCTCTTCGCGCGGGATCTGGTGGCCGAGCTGGCCACGGAGCTCGAGGTCGCGGGCTGCGGCCTCCTGGCCCGCTCGCCGCTGCTCCACGGGCTGCTCGCCGGTCGCTGGACCGAATACCGGCAGTTCGGCGAGGAGGACCATCGCCGGGAGCGCTGGAGCACCCGCACGCTGGGCATCCGCGTGCGGCAGACGAACACGCTCCGCTTCCTGGTGCGGGGCGAGGTGTCCACCATGGCCGCCGCGGCGCTCCGCTACGTGCTGGCCGAAGACGCCGTGACCACCTGCCTCGTGGGCGCGCGGCGGCCGGTGCAGGCGCGCGACGCCGCGCGCATCGTCGGCGAGCCACCCTACCTGCCCGAGGGCGACCTCGAGCGCCTCACGAGCGTGCTCGCCTCGATGGGGGCATGACGCGCGCCCGGACGAACGACCACGCCGCATGACCACGCCTCCCCACACCCTCGACGGCACCGAGCTGCTCCGTCTCATGGACGAAGGCACGCTCACGAGCCGGGCCCTCGTCGAGGCGCT
>CALCTH010000337.1 GCA_937893795.1 uncultured Myxococcales bacterium
AGGCTGAAGCGGTCGCTCATGAGGCCATGGATGCCCGCCGCGAGGCGGATCTGTGGACCGAGACCGGTGGCCTCTTCTTCGTCGAAGTCGAAGCGTACGCGCTCGACGCGCAGGCCGACGCTTGCGAGCACGTAGGGCCGGCGCTTGCCACGCGGCGCCATCACCTCGAGCTCCAGCGGAAGGCTCAGGCCCAGGGCCGTGACGTCGCCCAAGTCGTCGCTCGCGCGCGCCACGGCGATCGAAGGACCGAGCCCCACGCCGAGATAGGGCGAGACCACGTAGTGAAGCTGAAAGCCGAGGCCTTCCGAGAGCGGCGCGAAGGTGACGGTGCGCGTGGTGAGCGGGTCTCCGCGCTCGGCGGAGACTTCGTCGATTTGGTAATCGATGAGCTGGCTGCGGAGACCCAGGCGCAGGGTGCCGGGGCGCCGCGCCTCGTCCCGAGCTTGGGCCTGGGCGCTCGTCGCCCCCGACGCGAGCGACGCCGAGGCGGCCAAGATCATTGAAAACACAAGGCAAGCAGGTCGTTTCATGGCGCGGAAGCTGCCATGGGGACGTCCCCAGCGATGGGATGGACCTCACGTTCCGTCGCGGGGCTCGGAACGTCGGATAGGTAACGGCCGCGGGCGCCTCTCCGCCGTGTCCGGTGTCCCGCGGATGGTAACGTCAGCCATGCGCTGGCTGCTGCTGCCCCTCGCGCTCGCCTGCACCGTGGGCGAAGCGAGCCTGGTCCCGCCGGGTGGAGGCACCGGTGAGATCTGCGTCGGGCCCTCGGCTCCGCCCGAGTGCGATGCGCCCTGCAGCGGCGCCCTGGCCTGCGCCGAGGGCTTCTACTGCGGGCCCGGCGGACGCTGCACGGCCGACTGCGTGCCCGGCGAGGCCTGCCCCGAAGGCGCGCGCTGCGGCCCCGACGGTCGCTGCCCGCAGATGGTCCCGGACATGGGCCCGGACGACTGCGCGCGCATCGAGGTCGGCGCGAGGCGCGTCACCCCGAACGTCTATCTGGTCATCGATCAGTCGGGGAGCATGACGGAGGGCTTCGGGGGCTCGAATCGCTGGGACGCGCTTCGCGATTCGCTCTTGGATCGCGAGAGCGGCCTCGTCGCAGAGCTCGACGACGCCGTGCGCTTCGGCCTCGCGCTCTACACGGCGCGGGCGGAAGGGAACGCCGCGGGGCCGCCCATCGGCATGTGCCCCATGGTCGAGGTCGTGGACGCCGCGCTGGACAACTACGACGCCATCGAGGCCGTCTACGCGATGCGCGAGCCCATCGACGAGACGCCCACGGGAGAGGCCCTCGAGGTGCTGACGGCCCGGCTCACGGACATCCCCGATCCCCCCACGGACCCGATCCTCTTCGTCCTCGCCACCGACGGTGAGCCGGACCAGTGCTCCGAGCTCAACCCGCAGCGCGGTCAGGCCCGGAGCGTGGCGGCGGCCGAGGCCGCCTTCGAGGCCGGCATCCGCACCTTCGTCATCAGCGTGGGCCAGGGCGTCGTGAGCGACGAGCATCTGCAGGACATGGCCAACGCCGGCCTCGGCCGGGGGGCCGGCGACGACAGCGCGCCCTTCTTCGTGGCCGGCGACGATGCGGGGCTCCGGAGCGCGCTCCAGGCCATCGTCGGCGGTGCCCTCAGCTGCGAGGTCGCCCTCGACGGTCGCATCGAGAACCTCGAGCAGGCCTGCCTCGGCGAGGTGCGCCTCAACGGGCGGCTCCTCCCCTGCGACGACCCGAACGGATGGCGCGCCCTCGACGCGATGCGCATCGAGATCCTCGGCGACGCCTGCACCGAGCTCACGGAGTCCCCCGGCGTCACGCTGACCGCCAGCTTCCCCTGCGACGTGATTCTCATCTGAGCGCGCGCGCCGGGTAGCATGCGCTCGTGTCCACGTCGGCGCGGGTGTCGTCTTCGTCGCCGGTCGCGTCTCGGCCCGGTGCGACGGCCGCTTTGCCGCGCTGGGCGGAGGCGCTGGCCGCGGGCCCCCTCCTCGCGTTCTATCTGGCGACGGCGTCGGGCTATGGGCACTGGTTCGACGCCGGAGAGATGGTCGCCCAGGCGACGTCCTTCGGCATCAGCCATCCGCCGGGGCATCCGCTCGCCGGGCTCGTGCACGGCGCCGCCGTGTTGCTCTTGCCCTTCGGGCCCGCGAGCTATCGCGTCGCCGTCGCGAGCGCCGTGCTCGCGGCGCTCGCGGCACTCTTCCTGGCCCGCGCGGCCGCGCACAGCTACGGCGCCCTCGGCCTCAGCCGTCGCCTCGTCGTGCCCCTCGCGGTCGCCGCGGCCTGGCTCGGCGCGGGCGCGAGCGCCTGGTGGCTCCAGGCCATCCGGCCGGAGGTCTATGCGCTCCAGGCTGCGCTCGTACTCTACGCTCTCGAGCGCCTCCTCGCCTTCGAGGCCCGCTGGCCCGGGGGTGAGCCCGGGCCCGTGCTCGCGGCGGCCGTCGCCTTCGGTCTCGCGCTCGCGAACCACCACTTCCTCGCGCTGCTTCTCCTTCCGGCGGCGGCGCCTTCGCTCGCCCGCGCCTATGAGGTCTTCGGTCGCCGCGTGCTCGTGCTGGCCACGGGGCTCGTCGGGGCCGCCCTCGCGCTCTACGTCGCGCTGCCGCTTCGCGCTTCGGCCGGCGCGTCCCTGGCGCGCGGGGATCCGCAGACGCTTCGCCGCTTCCTCTGGGTGGTCAGCGCGGAGGCCTTCCAGGGCAACGCGGGTGCCGGCGCTCCCGAGACCGTCGGCGAGCGCTTCGCCGAGGTGGCGCTGCTCTTCGTCGAGGCCTATCCCGCGCCGCTCCTGGCGGCCGCCGCGTTCGGCTTCTACGTGCTGCTGCGAGCGCGGCCGGCGCGGCGCGCGGGCACGCTCTGGCTCTCCATCTTCGTGGTGCACGTGGCGGCCCGGGGCTGGCTCGGCTTCGTGCGCGACAACCCGGACGCCGCCGGCTACCTGATGCCCGCCTTCGCGGCGGTGGCCGTGGCCGTCGTGGCGAGCGCCGCGCTGCTCGTGCGCGCCCTCGGCCGGACGCCGGGCTTCGCCATCGTCGCCGCCTACGCCGTGCTCGTGTCGAGCGCCGCGCTGCCCGTGACCACGAGCCGGACGGCGGGTCTGGCGCGCTTCCGCGACACGGACACCACCGACCACTTCCTGCGACGCGCACTCCCGGAGCGCGCCGTGGTCCTCGCCCATGACCCGCAGACCATCTTCAGCATGTGGGGCGCGGAAGCCGAGGAGGGCATGCGCCCCGACGTGACCCTCGTACCCGTACCGCTCCTCGCCTATCCCGGTCTCGCCGAGGGCCTCGTCGCACGGGATCCCTCGCTCCGGCCACTGCTCGCGGCGACGCTCCTCGAAGGCGCGTTGCCGGTCGACGAGCTGCAGAGCCTGGCGGGCGTGCGCCCCGTGCTCGTCGAGCTCGACCCCGGGCTGACGCCGGAGGTGGCCGCGACGCTCGTGCCCGAAGGCTGCTTGGCGCGCGTGCTTCCCGCCCCCGCGACCGCCGGGGATCGGAGCGAGGCCGTGCGCGAGCTCCGGCAAAGCTGGGCACGGCGAGACGCGCGCTTCGCGGGGAGCCGGGACCTCGAGACGAGCCGCCGCCGGCTCTGGCGGAGCTACCTCGAGGCGCTCTGGCTCGCGGGCGCCGGTGACCGCGAGGCCGCGCGGGAGGCGACGGCGCGTGCGCTGCGCGAGGCGCCGCGGGAAGCGCTCCTGCTCGAGCTTCAGCGCGCGCTGGCGGTGGAGGGCGAGGAACCCGTCGACGTGACGCCCTTCACGCTCCGCGAGCGCCCGCGCTGATACGCTCCCCATCCATGGACGGAGGCGCCCAGGCCAAGCGTCGCGGATCGCGGAGTCGCCTGCCCTTCGGCATCGGCGCCACGAAGCCGCGGCACTTCCGCGAGATGGGCCGCATCGCCTGGGACAACCGGGGCAAGCTCGGCTACGCCTGGCGCATCCTGAACGACGGGGTGTGCGACGGCTGCGCCCTCGGCACGAGCGGCCTCCGCGACTGGACGCTGGACGGCACGCACCTCTGCCTGGTGCGTCTGAACCTGCTCGAGCTCAACACGATGGGGCCGCTCGATCCCGCCCTGCTCGCGGAGGTGGCGCCGCTTCGGGAGCGGAGCTCGAAGGCGCTTCGGCGCCTCGGGCGCCTGCCCGTGCCGATGGTGTGGCGCGCCGGGACGCCCGGCTACGAGCGGACGTCATGGGACGAGGCGCTCACGGCGATCGGCGCGCGCCTCGCGGCGACGGATCCCGACCGTGCGGGGCTCTTCCTCACGAGCCGGGGCCTCACCAACGAGGTCTACTACGCGGCGCAGAAGGCCTGGCGTGCCTACGGCTCTCCCCACGTCGACAACGCCGCGCGCCTCTGTCACTCGCCCTCGACGGCGGCCATGAAGGCGACGCTCGGCGTGGCCGCGAGCACCTGCAGCTACCGTGACTGGTACGACGCGGACCTCGTCGTGCTCTTCGGGAGCAATCCGGCGAACGATCAACCGGTGGCGCTCAAGTACCTCTACGAGGCGAAGAAGCGCGGCACCAAGGTCATCGTCGTCAACACCTATCGGGAGCCCGGCCTCGAGCGCTACTGGATCCCGAGCGAGGCGGACTCGGCGCTCTTCGGCACGGCCATCGCGGACGACTTCGTCGCCGTGCACGCGGGCGGGGACCTCGCCTTCGCCTACGCGGTGCAGAAGGTGCTGCTCGCCCGCGGCGCCGTCGAGTGGGGCTTCATCGCCGAGCGAACCGAGGGCTGGGACGCCTACGTGGCGCACCTCGAGGGCTTCTCCGAGGAGGAGCTCTGCGCGCGAAGCGGGGCGAGCGCGGACGACGTCGCGCGCTTCGCGGACGCGCTCGAGGGGGCCGGCAAGGCCGTTTTCGTGTGGAGCATGGGGCTCACGCAACACGCGCACGGTACGGACACGGTGGCGGCCATCTGCAGCCTCGCGCTCAGCCGAGGCTACGTTGGCCAGGCCGGTACGGGGCTCATGCCGATCCGCGGACACTCCGGCGTGCAGGGCGGCGCCGAGATGGGTGCCTACGCGACGGCCTTCCCCGGGCACCCGCTCGACGACGCCGGCGCCGACGCGCTCGAGGCGCTCTGGGGCTTCCGCCCGCCGGCGCGGGAAGGCCTCGACGCGGCGGCCATGGTCGACGCGGCCAAGCGCGGGCGCCTCGACGCCCTCTACGCCATCGGCGGCAACTTCCTCGAGACGCTCCCGGACCCGGCCGGCGTGGCCGTGGGGCTCGGTCGCGTCGGGCTCCGGGTCCACCAGGACATCGTGCTCAACTCGTCGATGCTCGTGCCGCCGCCGGCGGCGGTGAACGGTCGGGCCGGGGAGGCGTGGCTGCTGCCCGCGCGCACCCGCTACGAGCACCGGGGCGGCGTGACCGAGACCACCACCGAACGCCGCGTCATCTTCAGCCCCCACGTTCCGGGCCACGAGGTGGGCGAGGCACGGGAGGAGTGGCGCATCGTGAGCGAGGTCGTGCAGGCCACGGGAGTGGCGCATGCGCCGGCCTTCGAGGACGCGACGGCCGTGCGCGCGGACATCGCCCGGACGATCCCGGCGTACGCGCGCATCGGCGAGCTCACGAAGAAGGGTGACCAGTTCCAGTGGGGCGGCCCGCGGCTCTGCGAGGAGCGCTTCGGGACGCCGAGCGGCAAGGCCCGCTTCGTCACGGCGCCGGTGCCCGACCGGCGGCTGCCGAAGGGCCAGCTCCACCTCGCGACGCGCCGCGGCAAGCAGTTCAACAGCCTGGTGCAGAAGGACGTCGACGACCTCACGGGCGCCGCGCGGGACCACGTGCTGCTGGCCGCGGAGGACATGGTGGAGCTCGGCCTCCGCGACGACACGCCCATCGTCGTCGAGAGCGCCCACGGACACTTCGCGGGTCGGGCGCTGACGGCGGAGATGCGGCCCGGCAACGCCCAGATGCACTGGCCCGAGGCCAACGTGCTCCTGCCTGCCGACCGCCGCGACCCTGGCGGACGGGTCCCCGACTACAACGTGGTCGTGACCCTCCGCCCGTCGTGACCGAAGGGCCGCCACGAGACGCGGAGGGCGACGGCGTCGTCGGCGCGGACCTCCACGCGCGTCTCCGCGCGGGCGGCGATGCTCTCGATGCCGTGCTCGAGCCAGCCACGGAGCGTGTGGCGGCAGAAGGCGTGGCGCAGGATCTCGAGGCCCTCGACGCGCACGAGCGCGCTGTCGACGCCGGTGCGATAGGCCGCGACGCTCACGCCACGTAGGTTCCGGCCGATGAGCTTCGGCGCCAGCGTGAAGGCGCGGTGGGGCGTGACCATGCCCGTCACGGCCATGGCGCGAAGCAGCGTCGCCAGAAAGCGGCCCTGGACGCGGGCCGCGACGTGGCGCCCGATGCCGAGCTGGTCGGCTTCCTCGGGGATGAGCGCGTCGAGCGCGGCGTAGTGCACCTCGGCGAGCGCCATCGGGTACCAGGCCAAGGCGTTGATCCCGCGGAGCGTCTCCCGGTGCTCCGGCGGGAGGTGGGCCTCGTAGGCGTCGCCGAGGCCGCGCTCGTCGGCGGCGCGCCGCGACGCCACGAGCATCGTCCCGCGAATCTCCGCCGGGGCGCCCGTGGCGCGCACCTCCGCCAGCAGCTCGCCGTCCTCGGCTCGGTCCCCCACTGCCGTGGGACGCTACCTCGAGCCGGGCGATCCGGCGCAACGGGCGGCGCGCGCCTTCGCCTTCGCCGGCCACGGCCCTACGGGGCTGCTGCGCCCGGCGTCGTGAGCTAAGGACACCCGCATGAAGGTCACCGAGCACCTAGAGAAGGCGACGAACCCCTTCGTCACCTTCGAGATCATCCCGCCGAAGCGCGGGAGCAGCGCCAAGGAGGTGCTCCGGCTGGTCGACGAGCTGAGCCAGCACCGGCCGCCCTTCATCGACATCACCAGCCACCCGGCGGAGATCGTCTACGAGGAGACCGCCGAGGGTATTCAGCGCCACGTGAAGCGAAAGCGCCCGGGCACGCTGGGCGTCTGCGCGCTCATTCAGAACAAGTACGGCATCGACGCCGTGCCCCACGTGCTCTGCCGCGGCTTCACGCAGCAGGAGACCGAGGACTTCCTCATCGAGCTCCGCTACCTGGGCATCGACAACGTCCTGGCCATCCGCGGCGACGACAAGGGTTACACCAAGCCCCTCACCGGCGGGCGGACGCGCAACGACTTCGCCTCCGACCTCATCGGCCAGATCCACGCGATGAACCAGGGGCAGTTCCTGGACGCGCACCTCGACGCCGAGCCCACGACCTTCTGCGTGGGGTGCTCGGGTTACCCGGAGAAGCACTTCGAGGCGCCGAACCTCGCCTCGGACATTCGCCGGGTGAAGGAGAAGGTCGACGCCGGCGCCGAGTACGTCGTGACGCAGATGTTCTTCGACAACCAGAAGTACTTCGACTTCGTCGACCAGCTGCGCGCCGAGGGCGTCACCGTGCCTGTGATCCCCGGGCTGAAGGTGCTCACGCTGCGGAAGCACCTCACGAGCATTCCGCGGGTCTTCCACTGCGACATCCCGGAGGTCTTCGCCCGCGAGCTCGACAGCGCGGACAAGAAGCACCGCATGGAGGTCGGCGTCCAGTGGGCGGTCCGCCAGGCCCGCGAGCTCCTCGAGAAGGGCGCGCCGAGCGTGCACTTCTACGTGATGAGCAGCGCCAAGTCGATCAACCAGGTGATGGCGCAGCTCGACGTCTGAGCGCGGTCCTCAGGGGCAGACGCCGATGTCGCTCCCGACGATGCGCACGTCCTCCCCGTCGAGGAAGCGCAGGCGCACGTCGATGGCGTCGAGGCAGGACCCCGCCTCCGGGTCGAAGTCGAGAAAGCCCGAGCCGCTGGCGGCCTGGTCGAAGCCGTCGACGCCAAGCGTCCCGCGCCGGGCTGTGACGACGCGCCATGGCTCCGGCGCCACGATGTCGAGCGCTGAGGTCACCGGGTCCCAGAGGAGGCTCAGCTCGTAGACCACGTTACCGCGGGTGGCCGTCACGCTGGCCCGGGGAATCGCCGTACCGAGGTCCGGGACGAAGACGATCTCGAACCCCGGCAGGCCGGCATCGATGGCCGGGACGTCCAGGGCCCCCTTCGCGCCGCACCCGGAGAGCGCGAGGCACAGCCCGATGGCCGCGAGGCCGCATCCATGAACCCTGGTCACCGCGCCGAAGGTAGCCAGGACGCCCACTCGAGGCGACCGCAGGCCGTGCGGCAGACCGTGCGTTGCGCCGGCGACCTCCGGCGCCGACACTGCTCGGGTGCGCTTCCCCTTGCTCGTCGTCTGCCTCCTGGGCTGCCCCGGGAGCGAGCCGCCCGCGCTCATCGAGGTGCCCGACGCGGGGCGAGACGCCGAGACGGAGCTCGGGAGCGAGGACGCGTCGCCCGACGCGCCGGATCCCGACCCTGGAACCGACGCCGACGGAGACGGGCTGACGGATCGTGAGGAGGGGCTGGCCGAGGGCGTCGACAGCGATGGCGATGGTACGCCCGATGGCCTCGATACGGACAGCGACGACAACGGCCGGCGCGATGGCCTCGATGCCTTCCGGGACGCGACGGGCGCGCTGGGAGACCTCGACGGCGACGGCGTCCTCGACTTTCGGGACCCGGACGACGACGGCGACGGCATCCGAGACGTCGTCGAGCTCGACGCGACCCTCGGGGACACCGACGCGGACGGCGACGGGCTGCCGGACTTCCGCGACCGCGATTCGGACGGCGACGCGATCCTCGATGCCGACGAGCACGACGAGCTCCGCCCGGATGCCGACCGCGACGGACTCCGAAACACGCGGGACCTCGACAGCGATGACGACGGTCTCCCCGACGCCCGGGAAGCGGGAGACGCGGATCTCGAGACGCCGCCCGTGGACACGGACCTCGATGGCGTGCCGGACTTCCTCGACTTCGACAGCGATGACGACGGGCTCTCCGACGACTACGAGCGCGCCGCGGGTGTCTCGCCGGTCCTCGGGGACAGCGACGCCGACGGGGAGGGCGATCTGCTCGAGGTGGCCCTCGGGACCGACGGCCGCGACCCGGCGGACGGTGTGGCGGTGCGCGGCTGGCTGGCCGTCTTCGTGGACTTCCGGCAGCCCGCCGAGCCCCCGGAGCTAGGGCCCGTGCTGGGCTTCGAGGTCGAGAGCCCGGGCGGGCCCATCGGGGTCGAGGTGAGGGACGTGGACGGCGCGGCGCAGTTCATCGACCGCGTCGAGGTCGACACGATCTCGCCGAGCTGCGACGCGGCGGCAGCCGAGGACACGAACGCCGATGGCTTCGACGACACGTTCACGGCGCCCAGCGCCGGGGCGCGTCTTTGCTGGCGCCTCATCGTTCGGCCGAACCGGACGGTGCCCGCGCGCTACTGGAACCCGGACCCGGCCTGCGGCCTGGGCCCGAACGTACGCGAGGCGACGCTCGCGCTCCGAGGAGCTCTGGGCGCCCCGCCCGCGACGCGCTTCTTCGCCATCATCTCTCCGAACTGCGCCGCTCCCGGGCCCGCAGATCCCCGCTGCACGGACTGCGACGTCGAGACCCCTTGCCGCCGAGGAGGCATCTGCCCGTGCTTGTGCTGGGATTGAGCTCCGGGCCGCGTCGAGGGGCGCTCGTCGCGGCGTGCGTCTTGCTCGTCGCGTGCCCTTCCGACGCGGTCATGCCCCCGGATGCATCGACGCCGGACGCCGAGATGGGCGTGGGCAGCGACGCGCGTTCGCCTGCCGACGCGGGACCGGACGCCGCGGCGTCCGACGCGGATGGCGACGGGCTGAACGATGCGGAGGAGGGTCTGCTCGCCGGCGTCGACTCCGATGGCGACGGCACGCCGGATGGCCTCGACCTGGACAGCGACGACAATGGCGTGGCCGACGCCGACGAGGCCTTCCGCGACGAGGCTGGAAGGCTCGGCGACCTCGACGGCGACGGGACCCCTGACTTCCGGGACCTTGACGACGATGGCGACGGGATTCCCGATGCCGTCGAACGCCGCTTCGACCCTGGCGATGCGGATCTGGACGGTCTGCTCACGTACCGCGACGTCGACGCGGACGGCGACGCGATTCGGGACGCGGACGAGTGGAACGACACCTTTCTGGATGCCGACGGGGACGGGCTCCCGGACTTCCTCGACCTGGACGCCGACGGCGACGGCATTCCCGACGGTGTCGAGGCCGGCGACTCCGACCTCGACACGCCGCCCGTCGACACGGATGGCGATGGCATCCCCGACTTCCGCGACCTCGACAGCGATGACGATGGGCTTCCCGAGTGGCTCGAGGTGGTCGCCGGTACGCGCCCGACGCGCGTCGACAGCGACGGCGACGGCGACGACGATCTCCTCGAGGTCGGCGCCGGGACGGATCCCAACGACCCGGAAGACAACGCGACGACCCGGGGCTGGCTGGTGGCGCTCGTCCCCTTCCGTCAGCCTTCGACGCCCGCCGAGTTTCCCGGCGCGCTTCGCTACGAGGTGCCCGCGAGCGGGGTATCTGGCCGCGTCGAGGTCGGCGTGCGCGACGTGAGCCGCGGCGCGCAGTTTCTCGAGCGCGTGGTCGTCGACACGACGTCGCCGGGCTGCGACGACGCCGCCGCCGAGGACACGGACGGCGACGGCTTCGACGACGCCTTCACGGCGCCGGAGCCTGGGACTCGGCTCTGTTGGCGGGTGGTCGTGCGTCCAAACCGCACCGTTCCGGCGCGGCGCTGGAACCTGAACCCGGAGTGTGCGGAGGCGGGCCCCGCCATCTTCGAGGCCGCGCTGGCCGTTTCTACGGCGGGAGGCGCCGAACCAGTAACGCGATTCCTAGCCGTCATCTCCCCGGACTGCATCCCCGTCGGCCCGGACGACGCCCGATGCACGAGCTGCGAGCCCGCCTGCCGCAACAACTTCAGCTCATGCCCCTGCCTGTGTTGAAGCGGCACGCGAGCCTGGGGAGCGGGCAGCGTGCCGCCCGCGCGGCGACGTGCCTGGCGCTCCTCGCCGTCGCCTGCCGCAGCGACGCCGTCCCCATCGACGCCACGGTGGATCTCGCGCCGGAGGACGCCGCTGCCGACGCGCCGGAGCTGCGGCCGCCGGATACCGACGGCGACGGGCTGAGCGACGAGGAGGAGGAGCTCGCCGAGGGTGTCGATACCGACGGCGACGGCACACCCGACGGCCTCGACCTCGACAGCGACGACGACGGTCTGCCGGATCAGGTCGAAGGGCAGCCTCGGATACGGGATGCCTGGCTACCCCCGGACTCCGACGGCGATGGGGTTGCAGACTTCCGTGACACCGATAGCGATGGCAACGGCCGACCGGACGGGACGGACGCCTTTCCCGGAGACGACGGCGCGCCCGGCGACCTGGACGCCGACGGCCTCGCCGACTTCCGTGACCCCGACGACGACGGCGACTTCATCTTCGACGTCCGCGAGCTCGGCCCCAGCCCGGAGGCGCCGGGCGACTTCGATGGCGATGGCGCTCCCGACTTCCGCGACGTCGACTCGGACGACGACACGATTCTCGACTCCGCGGAGCTCCGAGAGCTCCAGCCGGACGGCGACGGCGACGGCTTTCCCGACTACCTGGACCTCGACAGCGATGGGGATGGGGTCCTCGACGCCGTCGAAGCCGGCGATGCCGACCTCGACTCGCCGCCCGTCGACTCGGATACGGACGGCTTTCCCGACTACCTGGACCTCGACAGCGACGACGAGGGCTTGCCCGACCGCTTCGAGCACGTGGCGGGGCTCTCGCGCGTCGATGGGGATACGGACGACGACGGGACCTCGGACTTCTTCGAGGCCGGCGTCGGCACCGACGGCCTCGACCCGGAGGACGACCCCGCGCGACGCGGCTGGCTCGTGGTGGTCGCGAACTTTCGTCGGCCGCCGGTTCCCGAGTCGGTTCCAGCCGCGCTCACCTACGACGTTCCGGCGGCGGGGGTGACCGGTCCCGTGGCGGCGCGGCTGCGCGACGTATTCGGCGGTGATGTCTTCCTCGGGCCGCTCCGCGTGGACGTCACCGCCCCCGGCTGCAGCCGCGTCGCGGCGGAAGATGGGGATGGCGATGGCGTTGCCGAGACCTTCGTGGATCCACCGGGCGGAAGCCGGCTTTGCTGGACCCTCGACGTGGCCGCGAACCGTTCGTACCCGAACCGTTCCTTCGCGCCTCTTCCGGGGTGCGCGGAGCTGACCCGCCCGCTCGAAGCGGCGCTCGAGGCGGTGAACGCCGGCGAGGTGGTGGCGACGCAGGCCGTCTTCGCGATCATCGTCAACGATGGGGGCGGCCGCGAGGAGGACCCGCGTTGCACCTCGTGCGAGCCGGATCCCAGGTGTCGCGCCGCGTGGCGCTGCTCGTGTGCGCTTTGAGAACGAACGACATGCACACGTTCCTTCGCTTCCTCGCCATCGCCACCCTGCTCGGCTGTCCCCGCACCAGCGTTCCTGCGCCCGTCGACGCCGGGCCGCCGGACGCCAATGTCGACGCCTCCGCGGATCAAGGCGCGGACCTCGCCGTCGACGCCGGACCCCTCGACAGCGACGGCGACGGGCTGACCGACGTCGAGGAGGAGCTCGCGGACGGGGTGGACACCGACGGCGACGGCACCCCCGACGGGCTCGACCTCGACAGCGACGACGACGGGCTGCCCGATCAGGTGGAGGCGCTGCCGCGGCGGCGCTTCGGTGATCCGGCGGACGTCGACCTCGACGGCGTGTTCGACTTCCGCGACCCCGACTGCGACGACAACGGGCGCCCCGACGGGCTCGACGCCTTCGCCGATGCGGTGGGGGTGCCCGGCGATCTCGATGGCGATGGCGTCTTCGACTTCCGCGACCCCGACGACGAGGGCGACGGGCTCGCGGACGCGGACGAGCTAGCGCCGAACCCCCTCGTGCCCCGCGACTTCGACGCCGACGGGCTCCCGGACTTCCGTGACCTCGACTCCGATGGCGACACCATCGACGACGGCGCCGAGGGGCTCGGGGACCAGGACTTCGACGACGTGCCGAACCGCTTCGACGGCGACAGCGACGGGGACGGAGCGTCCGACGCGGAGGAGGCGGGCGACGACGACGTCGCGACGCCGCCGCGCGACTCGGACGCGGATGGGGCGCCGGACTTCCTCGACACGGACAGCGACGACGATGGGCTCCTCGATGCGCAGGAGCGGGTCCTCGGCCTCTCGCCGCTCCGTCGAGACACGGACGGCGACGGTGCGAACGACTTTTTCGAGGTCGCCGCCGGGTCGGACGGGACGGATCCCGCGGAGACGCCAGACTCCCTCGGCGTGCTCCTCGCCATCGTGCCGTTTCGCCAGCCGGCCGACCCCCCGGAGCTCCGACCCGCCGTGCGCCGCGTGGTGGCCGCCGGCGAGGGCGGGCAGCCCGTGCGCCTCGTCGCGCGGGACGTCGACGCGGGCCTCCGCTTCATCGAGCGGGTCGAGGTCGACACGGGCTCTCCGGGCTGCGCCGACGAAGCGGCCGAGGACACGGATGGGGATGGCTTCGCCGACACCTTCACCGCCCCGGCGGAGGGCGCGGAGCTCTGCTTCGCGGTGCTCAACCGGCCCAACCGCGTCCAGCCGCATCGCTATTGGAGCCCGCTCCCGGAGTGCGACGAGCCGCCCGCGTACGAAGCGGCGCTCGACGTGACGGTCGCGGGGACCGTAGCGACGACGCGACGCTATCGGGCGCTCGTGCCCCGGACGTCGTTTGGCGACCCCGATGGCCCGCGTGAGGGCTGCTTCGACTGCCCGGCCGGGAGCGACCCCTGCCGTGCCTTCGATCCCTGCCCCTGCGAGTGAGGCGCTTCGTCCACGGGCGCGGCGGGAAGCACCGCCGAGGGCGCGACGAGAAAGAGCAGCACGAGGAGCAAGACCAGCTCGACGAGCGTCGGCTCGGGCAGCTGCAGTCTCATCAGTATCCGCCCCGGCCGGTGAGGGCATCGTCCGGGACGCGGAGGTCGTCCTCCGTGCCCCAGGTGCGGTCGGGACCGGCGCTCGCCACCTCGATCTCGCCGCCCTCGCAGGTCAGCTCGAACTCGCCGTCCCACGGGTCGACGCGCCGGCTCGCCCGGTCCAGGTAGCCCTCGTCGAAGAGCTCGGCGGCGTCCGCCGGACAGGCGCCTCGCTCGAGGAGGTACGCCTGTGCGGCGGCCCGGATACTGCGCGCGTCCGTCTCGGCCGTCGACTCCGTCGCGGGTCCGATGTGTCTCATCGCCCCGACGGCGACCGCCGCAGCCAGCAGCGCCATGAGGCTCACCACGACGAGGAGCTCGATGAGGGTCATGCCGAGGCGTGCTCGACGGTGGGGACGGGAGGCGTTGCGTCTGGCCATGCCGCCAGCCCACTGCAGGGCCCGAGCCAGCGCGGCACCGCCGGCGCGTACGTGGATGTGGGTCCGGTCGGCCGGAGGGCGGACGTCAGCCTGGCGCGGGCACGAAGAGCCCCACGACAGGTCGTCGTCCTACGTTTCGAGCCGTCGGCGAAGGGCGCTCGCGAGCCGGCGGCTCACGGGGAGCGGCGCCGGCACGTCGCGCAGGCGAAGCTCCCAGCGCCCCGCCCGGGACACGAGCCCTTCCGCTGCGTCGAGGTTGACGAGCACGGAGCGGTGAACGCGCGCGAAGCTCGACGGGAGCCGCGCCTGCCAGCGCTCGAGGGACTCCTTGACGCGGACGCTTCGTCCATCGGCGAGCTGGACCTTCGAGTAGTCGCCGTCGGCGCGCACAAAGCGAATCTCGTCGGCCCGGGCGAAGAAGACGTCCTTGCCGGTCCGGAGCGAGACCCGCCCTCCGGTCTCCGGCCCTTGGCTCCGAACGCGCTGCTCCCGCCACACCCGCTGGAGGGCGCGGTCGAGGTGCTCCCGCAGCACCGGCTTCACCAGGTAGTCCACGGCGTCGACGCCGAAGGCCTGGACGGCGTAGTCGCCGTAAGCCGTGACGAAGACCACCGGCACCCGCACCCCGACGCGCTCGAAGAGGTCGAAGCCGCTCTCGTCGAGGAGGCGGACGTCGAGGAAGATGACGTCCGTCGCGTCCCCGAGCGCCGCGGCGGCGGCCTCGACGGACTCCGCCTCCCGGATGCGGACGATGTCCTCGCGTTCGTCGAGCAGCGAGCGGAGCGCCACCCGCGCCAGCCACTCGTCGTCGACGACGAGGACGTCGAGCCCGCGTTCGGCGCCTCCGTTCACGTGCCCGAGCGTCGCACGCCCTCAGCGGAGGCGGACGGCCGCGTAGAGAACCGCCGGCGCCGTGAGGGCCTCGATGGCCGCGACGCTATCGGTCGCGTTCGTGATGTCGTAGGCCGTCGTCTCGCTGAACTCGGCGTTTGGCACCCAGATGAGGGTCCGCCCGTCGACCACGATGGAGCCGATGCGCCCGGCTCCGAGGGGCACGCCGAGGACACGCGTGGCCGTCGTCGCCGTGCCCGGGCCGTCCACGCGGTGCAGGCGCCACGCGGGCGTTGCGATCAGCCTCGCGGGGTCGATGCCCTCGATGGGCACCACGGTCTCGTCGTAGGCCGTCAGGAAGCCCGAGGACCCCGGCCCCTGGAGCAGGCTCGCCGACATGGAGCCGCCCACGAGGCTGTTCAGCTCGAGGTCGAAGGTGCGGTCGACGCTGCTCGCGCCGGCGCGGATCCGGACGACACAGGGTGGGAAGGCGTCCTCGAGGCCGACGCGGAATCCGATGGCGGACACGGCGTTCGACGCGAGATACGTGTCACCGGCTTCATCGGTCATGGAGGTTTGGAGGGCGCCGCAGCCCGTCACGGTCTCGACCGTGAAGGCGTCCGTCGTGAGGTCGACGAAGGCGAAGGAGGTCGTGTCCGAGTTCACGCCGCTTTCCCTGCCGTAGCTGAAGGGCAGGATGAGCTGGTCACCGCGCCGCGTGATGCCACCGATGCCGGCCGGGACGAGGCCCTCCGGCGTCTCGATGTCCAGCGCGATGCTCCCGATGGTGGTCATCGCGGTCGGGTTCCAGATGATGACCTGCGCCTGCGCGACGTCGACGAAGTAGGCCTTCTCCGGCGAGATGAACTGCATCAGGTCGACCTGGATGCCCGAGAGGGGGCCCGTCCCGAAGCGCATGAAGCTCACCGTGTCGCCCTCCACGAGCCGGCCGTCGTCGCCGAGCGTGAAGCGGGTGATGTTCGGGGCCTCCGGGTCCGAGAGGTAGAGCGCCTCTCCGTCCGTTGCGCAGATGGGGCGACCGCCGAACTCGATGGCGGTGCTCGGGTCGAAGACGGCGTCGTCGTCGATGGAGGGCAGCACGTCCACGAGACCGGTGAGGCCGTCGGGACCGATGGTGAACCCGCAGACGGCGAAGGCCGGAGGCGGCGGGCCTGCGTCGGGGTCGTCGCCGCCGTCCGCCATGTCCCCGAGGTCGGTGGCAGCGTCCATCGGGCTCGGGCCCATGTCGTCCGTGCCCGTCGTGGCGTCGTCGTCGCCGCAGCCCACGGCGGAAAGCAGCAGACCGAGCGCCAGCAGGAGGGCTCCCCACGGGTGGTCGGCGCGGAGTCGGGTCGTGTTCGGCATGGGCCGCGTCTAGTGGCTTCTGTTATTGAAAACCAAATTCAACTGTGCGTGCCCTCTCCAAATGTCGCTCAGCGGTCGTTCCCGGTCGCCCGACGGCGCGTCGGCGCGCGGGCCGCCTGGCTTGGGTCGTCCGCGCCGTGCTAGCCGCACACATGCGCCGAGGAGCGAGCCCCATCGAGCGACCCGCGACCCGGCGGCGCGGCTTCTGGCTCGCGCAGCTGGCGAGCTGGCCCATGGTGAGCGTGGTGTGCCTCGGTCACCGGTCGGCGCACGACGTGAACAACGAGGACGCGCCGCTCATGGCGGTCTTCCTGCTCCTCGGGCTCTTCGCGGCGCTGGGCTTCACCGCGTCGAGCCTCCTGGCCTTTGTCTACGAGGCGCTGCCGGAGCGTTGGCTCGAGGACCGTCGTGGCCGGCTGGCGGCCGTCACCGTCGGGCTCGCGGTGCTGGCGACGGCAGGGTGCGTGCCGGCGATGTCGGCGGCCTACGCGGCGATGCCCTGGCAGAGCGCGTGGTTCGTCCAGACCGTGCCCTACTGGAGCAGCATCTACTTCTTCGTGGTCTTCGTGATCTGGAGCGCGGTCTTCCACGGAGTGCGCTACCGGCTGCGTTTTCGCCGCGCGCGGGAGCGGCTCGCCGAAGTGGAGGCGCTCGCGCGGGACGCGCAGCTCGAGGCGCTCCGGCTTCAGCTCAATCCGCACTTCTTCTTCAACGCGCTGAACTCGGTCATCGGCCTGGTCGAGGTCGACCCGCGCCAGGCGCAGGACATGATGCGCCGCCTGGCGGCGCTCATGCGCCGGACCCTCGACGGCGCGAGCTTCGAGCTGGTGCGCCTCGACGAGGAGCTCGACTTCGTGCGCGAGTACCTCCGCTGCGAGGAGATCCGCTTCCGCGACAAGCTCGAGGTAGCCATCGACGCGCCTGCCTCGCTCGCCATGCTCCCGGTGCCGGGCATGCTGCTCCAGCCGCTGGTCGAGAACGCCATCAAGCACGGGTTGAAGCGTGGCGCGACGCTCCGCCTGCGCCTCGTCGCGCGCGCCGCCGAGGGCGTCGTGATGCTCGAGGTGCGCAATAGCGGGAGCCTCGCGGCGAAGGGCACGGGGGGCACGGGCCTTCGCCTGGTGCGCGAGCGCCTCGCGGCGCAGTTCCCGGAGAGCGGGGAGCTCAAGATTCGCGAGGAAGAGGGCTGGGTGGTCGCGCGGGTGCGCTACGCGCCCACGGAGGGATCGGGCGAGCCCGCACCGCGGCTCGAGCGTGCGGTCGCCGCGATGGGCGTGCCGATGACGGAGTTTCCCGCGGAGTGAGCACGGCGGCTCCGCGCGAGATGATCGGAGCGACCGGGCGCGCTTTCGACCCGGTTCCTGGGGGGCGCGTGGCCGGCGAGTGCGTGAGGGCCGCTCCTGTGGGAGCACTCGCGCCATGACGCACTCGGCGCACGACGCGCTCCCGCTCTCCCGCGGCCCGGCGCCGCGGAACCGGCTCTGGCTCGCGCCGCTCACGAACACCCAGAGTCACGCCGACGGGACGATCTCCGAGGACGAGCTGCGCTTCTTGACGATGCGCGCGCGCGGCGGCTTCGGCGTGGTGATGACGTGCGCGATGCACGTGCAGGCGAACGGGCAGGGCTTTCCGGGGCAGCTCGGCATCTTCGACGACGTGCACGTCGCGGGGCTCGCGCGCTTGGCGGCGGCGATTCACGCGCACGGGGGCGTGGCCTACGCGCAGCTCTTCCACGGGGGCATGCGCGCGAACGCCGAGCTCACGGGCGAGGCGCCGGTGAGCGCGACGGCGCAGGAGCGAAAGGGGGCGCGGGCGCTCGCGCTCGCCGAGGTCGAGGCGCTGCGCGACGCCTTCATCGCCGCGGCCCTTCGCGCCGAGCGGGCGGGCTTCGACGGCGTCGAGCTGCACGGCGCCCACGGCTACATCCTGGCGCAGTTCCTCAGCCCGACGCTGAACACGCGCGAGGACCGCTACGGCGGCGACCTCGCGGGCCGCGCGCGGCTGCTCCTCGAGGTGCTCGGCGGCGTGCGCGATGCCTGCGGCCCGGACTTCACCGTCGGCGTCCGCCTCTCGGGCGAGCGCTTCGGCATCACGCTCGCGGAGATGCGCACGTTGAGCGCGCAGCTCCTCGGCGACGCGCGCCTCGATTTTCTCGAGCTCTCGCTCTGGGACAGCTTCAAGGAGCCGGCCGAGGAGGAGCACCAAGGGCGGAGCCTGCTCTCCCACTTCACGGAGCACGAGCGCGGCGGCGTTCGCCTCGGCGTCGCCGGGAAGATCATGTCCGGCGCCGACGTGCGCCGGGCCCTGGCGGCAGGCGCCGACTTCGTGTCCCTCGGCCGCGCCGCCATCCTGCACCACGACTTCCCCGCGCGGCTCGGGGCCGACGCGGACTTCGCGGCGCGTCCGATCCCCGTCTCGGCGGAGACGCTCCGCGCGGAAGGCCTCGGCGATGCCTTCGTCGCCTACATGGGCGGCTGGAAGGGGTTCGTCGCGGGCGAGGCCGACACGCCGGCCTGACGCGCTTCGGGGGGTCGCCCGGAATCGTTGGCCTTTGGAGCGTCGTTGGTTTCTTTAGTTCCGTCCGTCCCCCGAGCGAGCGCACCTGCGCGGGGGACTCTTGCGCGAAGCCGAAGAGGCGTTCGAATCAGTCCATGGCTCAGCGCGCCGTCGCGCGCGGCTGGATGGAACAGGCGGGCATGGGCCCGCGGAGCGCGAGCTGGCCCCGAAGCTCCTGAAGCGCCTCGCCCGGTAGCGGGAACCAGCGGAGCGCCTCGAAGTCCGCGCGCCCCGGCGATCCCTCGAGCGTGTCGAGGTCGCCCAGCTCCCCGTAGCCTGCGAGGGCGCGCTCGAGCACGTCGGGTGCCTCTTCCAGGTAGCGCGGGAGCACGCTCTCTGGCTCGGCCCGGTGCCGCGAAGCGTGCTCCATGCGCCCGGTGGCGTAGCTCACGTCCTCGAGGCTCACGTCGTTCGTGCCGTGCGCGCGCGTCGCGTGGCGATGCGTCCACGTGCCGGCGCTCGCGTCGAAGCGGTAGTCCGGCAGCAGCTTCCAGCCGTGCTGGGCCACGAAGCGCACCGCGTCGATGACGTAGTCGCAGGCCAGGTCCGTCAGGAAGTAGTTGAAGTTCACCCGCACCCAGCCGGGCTTGATGCCCTCGCAGCCGTGAACGATCTCCCGCTCGAAGGCGCGCGAGCGCTCGAGATCGATGCCCAGGAGCCGGTGGCCATAGGGCCCCGCGCAGGAGCAGCCGCCGCGGGCCTGGATGCCGAAGAGGTCGTTGAGCAGCGCGACCACGAAGTTGTTGTGCAGGTAGCGGCGCCCATGGCGCACCACGAAGCTCACGATGGAAAGGCGCCAGAGCTCGGGGTTGCCGAGAATCAGCAGGTTGGGCTCCTCGCGCCAGCGCGCGATGGCCCGCGACGTGAACGCGCGCTCCCGCTCCTCGATGGCCTCCACGCCGACCGCCTCCTTGAGCTGGAAGACCAGCCCGGCGCGGATGGAGCCGAGAATGTCCGGCGTGCCTCCCTCCTCGCGGAGCTCGACCTCGTCGAGGTAGCGATGCTCCTCGGCGTTCACGTACGCGACCGTGCCGCCGCCGGGCACGGCCGGCACCCGGTTCGTGAAGAGGTGCCGCTTGGCCACCAGCACGCCCGGCGTGCCGGGACCGCCGATGAACTTGTGGGGCGAGAGGAAGATCGCGTCCTTGTAGGCGAGGTGCCCGTCCTCGCCGGGCACCGTGTGGTTCATGTCGATGCCCACGTAGGGGCCGGCAGCCGCGAAGTCCCAGAAGCTGAGCGCACCATGGCGATGGAGCAGCCGGGCGATGGCGCCGGTCTTCGAGCCGATGCCCGTGACGTTCGAGGCCGCCGAGAAACTCCCGATCTTGAGCGGCCTCGCCGCGTGACGAACGAGCTCGGCCTCGAGGACCTGGAGATCGATGCGCCCGTCCTCGTCCTCCGGGATCGTCACGACGTCGGCGATGGACTCGCGCCACGGTAGCTCGTTCGAGTGGTGCTCGTAGGGGCCGAGAAAGACCACCGGGCGCTCGCCGGCCGGGATGCGTTCGCGGAGCCCGTGGCGCTCGTCGCGCTCCGGCGGGATGCGGAGCCCGAGCACGCCCACGAGCCGGTCGATGGCGCCCGTGGCGCCGGATCCACAGAAGAGCACCACGTCGTCCGGGCCACCGCCGACGGCGCGATGAACGATGCCGCGCGCGTCCTCGCGGAGCCGCGTCGTGTGGCGTCCCGTGCCGGACGCCTCCGTATGCGTGTTGGCATAGAGCGGCATCGCCTCGCGGCGGATGTAGTCCTCGATGAAGGCGAGGGAGCGCCCGGACGCCGTGTAGTCCGCGTAGGTTACCCGGCGCGGCCCGTAGGGCCCCTCGAGCACTTCGTCCTTGCCGATGATGGCCTCGCGAACGGTGTCGATGAGCTTGGCCATGTCTCCTGCGTACCACCTCCCGGAGACGTCGCTGAGGCCGCGCCGTGTGCTCCGTCTCGCGGCGCGACGCGGCCACGCGCTACACGATCGGCGGAGGGCGCATGAGCGAGGACATCAACCGCGGCTGGAGCGCCGATACCTATGGCGAGCGCCACGGCTTCGAGGGCGACTGGCGCGACGACTGGTGGAACGCTGACTTCCTCGATCTCATGGCCCGGCGTTGGCGCCTGGACGCCGTCACGTGCGCGCTCGACGTCGGGTGCGGCGTGGGGCATTGGGGGCAGCTCCTCGCGCCACGCTGCGCGCCCGGGGTGGAGCTCCACGGCCTCGACCACGAAGGCGGCTTTCGTATCCCGGCCGAGGAACGCGCCGCCCGGCGCGAGCTCACCTTCACCTTCCACGAGGCGACGGGCGATGCGCTCCCCTTCGCCGACGCGAGCTTCGACCTGGTGACCTGCCAGACCGTGCTGATGCACGTGCCGGATCCCGTCGCCGTGCTCGCGGAGATGCGGCGCGTCGTGCGGCCGGGCGGGCTCGTCGTGGCGTCCGAGCCCAACAACCTCGCCAACGCCCTCGTCGAGAGCCTCGCTGCGCCGCGGCTGCCTTTCGAGGAGACGCTCGAGCTGCTCCGCTTCCAGGAGTCCCTTCACCGCGGGAAGATCGCCCTCGGGCGCGGAGACAACTCCGTCGGGGAGCGCCTGCCGGCGCGCTTCGCGGAGGCGGGGCTCGTCGAGCTCGCCGTGGTCTCGAACGATCGCTGCCCGGCGCTCGTCCCGCCCTACGTGGACGCCGCGCAGAAGCGCGACATCGCGCAGCAGCTGCGCTTCCTCGACGAGGCGGCCTCGGGCTGGGGCGCGAAGGAGGACGTGCGCGAGCTCCACCGCGCCGCCGGAGGCACGCCCGCCGCCTTCGACCGGGGCTGGGCGAGCCTCGCGGCCCACCACGAGCGCTTCCGGGAGGCCGTGGCCGCAGGGACCTACGCTGGAGCTCGAGGAATCACGCAGTATCTCGTTTCCGGTCGGCGCGGCCCGCGCTGAGGCCCCCCGGGGCCGTGCGTGACCCTCAGCCGGCGAGGAGACGCTCGACGGCGTCGTAGGCCGAGAGCATGGCGCCGTGCACCGTGCTCTGGTGCGCGTCGGAGAGGGCTTCGCCCGCGAAGAAGGTCCGCCCGTCGTGCGGCGTCCGGAGCGTGTCCATGGTGCGGCTTCGGTGACCGGTGAAGCGCGTCGAGTACGCGCCCCGGATGAAGGGCTCGGCGCTCCAGTTCTGCACCACGTGGCCGCGATGAAAGCGCGAGGCGCGCCCGTCGAACATGCGGTCGAGGTCCTCGAGCAAGCGCGCCGCGATGGTCTCGTCGTCCTGCGCGACCACCGGCGCGGCGTCGTTCGAGACCCAGAAGAGGCCCAGCACGTGGCGCTCGCTCGGCTTCCGGAACGCCGCGTCGTAGAAGAGCTTGTCCAGGCCGCCGCTCCTCAGCGGACCGCCGTCGAGCACCAGGTCCGGATAGAAGCGCCGCTCGAAGTCGAAGAAGACCTTCAGCCCGGCGGGTACCTCGACGCGCCCGAGGGCCTGCTCGCGTTCGTCGTCCAGCGCTGGCGTGAAGGCGATGCGTCCCTCTTGCAGCACTTTGAGCGGCACCGTCACGAGCACGCGGTCGGCCTCCACGGTCTCGCCGGCAGCCGTGGTGAGCCGCGCCTGCGTGCCGGTCGTGTCGACGTGCACGACCTCGGTCCCGAGGCGAAGGCGCCCCGTGCTCGCCGGCGCAAAGAAGCGCTCGAGGAAGCCGAACCACGTCGTCGTGCGGAACTTGTATTCCGTGTAGTAGGGCGAGACCCAGTGCATCCGGCGGAGCCGGCGTCCGTTCCATGCTCGGATCTCGTCCGGGCTGTAGGGCACGAGCTCGACGCTCTCGTCGACGCGTCGGTCGTCGACGAGCTGCGCCAGCATGGTCGGCGCGTCGTGGAGCCACTCGGCGCCGACGTCGAGCGGGAAGTCGGCGAAGCCCTCCACGCGCCGAACCCGGCCGCCGATCTGGTCCGCCGCCTCGAGGATCTCGTACTCGATGCCGTAGCGGTCGAGGAGATAGCCGGCGGCCAGGCCGGCCGCCCCGGCGCCGATCACGACGACCTTGCCGTCGAAGGCGATCTCGAAGTCGTCGTAGCGGCCCCCGGCCTCGAAGGCGCAGCCCTTCGAGAGCGGGCCGAGCACGCTGGCCGCCAGCGTCCCCTGCAGGAAGTCGCGGCGCCTCATCGGGAGCCTCCGAGGCGCACCTGCAGGCCGGCCTCGACGTCCAGGTAAAGCGAGGCTTCCAACGCGCGCGAGACGAAGGCGCCCGTGCTGACGCCGACGTAGCCGCCGACGCGGCCGCTGCCCTCGCGGCCGAAGAGGTAGCCGAGCGTGGGTACGAAGTAGCTCCGAAGCTCGCGGCGGGGCGTGACGTTGCCGGTCCCGAGGTGCACCGCGAGGGAGGTGATCTGCCACTCGCCCACGTAGTCGGCGCCGACCCGGAGCTCGTGGAAGCGGCGCTTCCGAGGCGTGAGGAAGCGATAGCCCGCGACGGCGCCGAGCTGGAGGCTGACGTGGTTCGCGGGCGCGCCGAAGACGCCCAGCCGGGGCCCGGCGAAGAGCGTTTGCCCTCGGCCGCCGGGTCGCGCGTAGGTCCGCAGGTCGATGGGTGTGCTCAGACGGAGGCCCGGTTGCACGAGGGAGGTGGCGTGCACCCCCAGGCGCAATCGAAGGGCCTCGGGCGCGGGCCCGACCTGGTCCGCCGCCTCGGCCTGCGCGAGCGCGAGGCTCGGCGAGAGCGCGAGCACGACGAGGGAGAGGACGACGCGACGGGCCATGGCCCCAGGCTAGCTACGGCCCGCGGCCTACCGAAGGGGACGTGGCGAAGGATCGTCGTCGAGGGGGGCCGGCGCTCAACCGCCGGCGCGGGTGAGCTTCTGGGCGACGCGGAAGCTCACCTCGAGGGCCTGCCGGCCGTTGAGGCGCGGGTCGCAGGCCGTCGTGTAGTTCTGCGCGAGGTCCGCCTCGCGCAGCCGCTCTTCGCCGCCGACGCACTCGGTCACGTCGTCGCCCGTGAGCTCGAGGTGAACGCCGCCGAAATAACTCCCGCGAGCATCGTGCACGGCCATGCACGCCTCGAGCTCTGCCAGCACGTCGTCGTAGTTGCGCGTCTTCACGCCGGCGTCGGTCTTTCGCGTGTTGCCGTGCATGGGGTCGCTCACCCAGAGCACCCGCTTCTTCGCCTTCTGCACCGCGTCGATGAGCGGTGGCAGGCCGTCGCGGATCTTGCCCGCACCCATGCGCGTGATGAGCACGATCTTCCCGGGCTCGTCGTGCGGGTTGAGCACGCCGAGGAGACCGAGCACGTCGCCGGCGCTGGCCGTCGGGCCGACCTTCACGCCGATGGGGTTTTCGATGTTCCGGAAGAACTCGATGTGGGCGCCGTCGAGCTGCCGCGTGCGCTCGCCGATCCAGGGGAGGTGCGTGGTGAGGTCGTACCAGCCGTCACGGCGAGGAACGCGGCGGGTCTGCGCGCTCTCGTAGTGGAGGTTGAGGCCCTCGTGGCTGGTGAACATCTCCACGCGCTGCAGCTCACGCACGGGACCGTCGCCGAGCGCCGTCATGAAGCGGAGCGCTGCGAGCACCTCGTCGACCGTTGCTTGGTACTCCGCGCGGCGCGCGGAGCCATTGAGGTAGCCGAGGTCCCAGTACTCCGGGTGGTGCAGGTCCGCGAAGCCGCCCTCCGTGAGCGAGCGGACGAAGTTGAGCGTGAGCGCCGCGTGCTGGTAGCCGCGCACGAGCAGCCAGGGGTCGGCGCGGCGCGCCTCCGGGGTGAACTCGGGCTTGTTGATGAGGTCCCCGAAGTAGCTCGGGAGCGTGAGCGTCTCGCCGCTCGGGAGCCGGCGGGTTTCCGTGGGTTGGCTCCGGGGCTTGGCGTACTGGCCGGCGAGGCGCGCGATGCGCACCACGGGGCGGTGCCCGCCGTGCACGAGCACGAGGCTCATCTGCAGGAGCACCTTGAGCTTGCGTGCGATGACGTCCGAGTCGCACTCGAGGAGCGCCTCGGCGCAGTCGCCGCCCTGCAGCACGAAGCGCTTGCCCTCCTGGGCCTCGGCGAGGAGCGACTTGAGGCGTTCGACCTCGAAGGAGGTGACCAGCGGCGGAAGGCGCCCGAGGGCGTCCTTGGCCTCGGCGAGCTCTTCGCGATCCTCGTAGAGGATGTCCTGTGCGGCCCGCTTCGTGGTCCAGCTGTTCGGGCTCCAGTCGGTCATCGCGTCCCTTTGTGGCATCTCACAGGCACCCCCGCCACTTCTCTGATTGGCGGATGGACTGGCTTAGCCGGTCTCGAATCTCTTTCGCAGGGGAGGGCATTCGTTCCGTGGGCCCCCCAACCCACGGGTCGGTGTTGATTGGCGGATGGACTGGCTTGGCCGGTCTCTGGTGCACGGAGGTGCATGGGGCCGGTGCGGGCATCGGCGAGGGCTCGCGGCGGGCTAACGGCGCGAGCGCTCGGGTCTACAGGTAGGCGAGGAGCCCGAGCGATGATTGGACCCACGCACCCCGAGCACACCATTCTCCGCGGCGCCGGCATGGCGCTCTTCTTCGCGATGACCCTCGTGGTGATCGCGCCGGGCGGGCTCGAGGAGGCCGTGGGTCCTTCCGTCGCCGAAGCGCAGGGCGGCGGGGGCCCCTACAACACGAACGGCACCCGTTTCGCCATCGGCGGCTACGATGTGGTCGCGTACTTCACGGACCGGCAGCCGACGCGCGGCTCGGAGGAGCACTCCGTGCGCTGGGGCGGTCGCACGTGGCTCTTCGCCAGCGCCGAGCACGCGGCCCAGTTCGAGGAGCGCCCGCGCCGCTACGCGCCGCAGTACGGCGGCTACTGCGCCTTCGCGATGGCTGACGGGCGGGCCGTGCGCATCGACCCGAACGCCTGGTCCATCGTCCGTGGCAAGCTCTACCTGAACTACAGCCTCGACGTGCGGCGGCGCTGGAACGGCGACCGGGCGAGCTACATCGCGCAGGCCGACGAGAAGTGGCCGGAGGTGCGCCGGGGGCTTTGAGGACGCGCGGCACGGTGGCGAAGTAGCCTCCGCGCGTGCGCGTCGCGCTCGCTCTCGCTCTCGTGGTCCTCGTCTTCGCCTTCGCGCGCACTCCGCGGGCCGCCGCGCAGTTCCAGTCGGAGCCGCGGTCCAAGCCGGAGCCGCGGTCCCAGCCGGAGCCGCAGTCCCCGCGGGACACGCCCTCCGGCGCGCGCGGGGTGGCGGCGCTCCGGGTGGTCAACGACACCTTCGCCGGTGTCGACCGCTGGTATTCGAGCCGCCTCGAGCTCGCCTTCGCCCTTCGCGTCCGCGAGCGCTTCGGAGGCGACTGGCACGTGGCGCTGCGGGCCGGTCAGGTGCTCTACACGTCCCGGAACATCCAGCGCGTCGAGCCCCCGACGCGCGACCACGGCTTCGGCGCCTTTCTCTACGGCGACGCGGCGGCCTTTCACGCACGGCGGCGAGGCGTGGCGGTGCTGCGGCTGCGCCTCGGGGCCCTCGGCCCGCGCGCGCAGGGCGACCCGGTGCAGGATCGGCTCCATCAGCTCCTCGGAGTGCGGCGACCGCGAGGCTGGCCGAATCAGATCGCGAACGACCTCGGCTGGGGCTTCACGGCCGGCGGCGGGGGCTTCCTGCCGCGAGACGTTCGGCGCTGGACGCTCGTCGTCGCCGGGCTGGGC
>CALCTH010000338.1 GCA_937893795.1 uncultured Myxococcales bacterium
GCACCAGCGTGGTGTCGCCGGCCTCGGCGGCGGGGCTGAAGGCCAGCGCGAAGGCGTCGCGGTCGTCGTCCCCGTCGACGTCGACGTCGAGGATCGCGCGGAGCTCGGCGCCCGCGCCGGAGAGCTCGGCGCCCTCGAGGTCCACGGTGGGCGTCCCCGCGGGCAGCGCGCGGCCCTCCGCCGGCGCGAATGGCCCCGGCGCGCTCGGCGTGTCCCCCGGGGCCGGGTCGACCGTGGGCGTGTCCTGGAAGGGGACACGCCGGTCGTCCCCGCCGCACGCGAGGAGGAGCGCGAGGAGGAGGCCCGAACCAAGGCGAGGGACAGGACGCATCGCCGGCTTCATATCAGCCTTCGGGGGCCCGGGCCGGCGCCCGCGTCGCGGCTACTCCGGGACGCAGATGAGCTCGGTCTCGAAGACCCCGCCGCCGACGTCGAACTCGACGGGGTCGCAGACGAAGCCGATCGCGCAGTTCCCGTCGAAGTCACAGCGCTCGAGGCAGACGGGGTCCGGGGCGTCGCGGGGGTCGCTCACCGGCGGGAAATCACAGCGTCCCACCAGGCCACTGGCCCCCGGGAGGCAGTCCCGGTCCGGGTCCAGCGGGTCCGCGAAGGGGTCGCATTCGTAGGTGCAGATGGCGCGGTCGATGAAGTCGAAGCCCGCCAGCGGTTGGCAAATGGCCTGGCCGGTGACGGGGCCGCCCAGCCGGCACTCGTTGGCCAGGATGCACTCGTCGTAGAGGGGGCGAAGCTCGCTGCTCCCGGACGCACAGGCGCTCAGGAGGGTCGCGGCGAGGAGGGGAAGGAGGAAGGCGCGCATGGGGTTCTCGAAGGTGGGCGAACTCTCGGTCGACGAGGAGGACGGGGCGTTTCTTCACGGTCGGGGGCGAGCTAGTTGAGCCACTTGGGCGCTTCGTCCGAGCCCTGGCCCTCGCCGTCGATGACGCGGAGCCCGTTGCGCCGGCGGCGGGAGCCGCTGTCCTTGCGCTTCCGCGGCGGCTTCGGGCGCCCCTGGTTCTGCACCCACTCCATGAAGCCCACGCCGATGGCGACGGCCGCGAGGCCCGCGGCGAGCAGCGCGGCCGAGGGCGCGACGATGAACTGGAGCACGGTGAAGGCCACCAGCAGCCCGAGGAGCTGCTCGGCGCGCAGGTCGATGACGCCGAAGAAGGAGAGCGCGCCCTGGCCGCGCAGCGCCCAGGCATAGGCGGCGATGACGCCGCTCACGATCTCCCCGAAGCCGGTGATGACCGCCGGCGCGAAGAAAGCGCCGACGACGCGGGCCGCGATGCCCGAGCCGAGCACGACGGCCACGGCGAGCTGGGCGGCCCGGCGGCTCCCGTAGCGCGCCTCGAAGGGCGCCATCATCCACCAGTAGAAGAGCCCGCTCAGGAGGAAGTCCGTGAGCCCGCGCGGTCCCGGGACGCTCAGGAAAGGGTGTGTAAACAGCTGCCAGAGGTTCTCGAGGCCGAGGGACCCCGTGGTCAGCATCAGGGCGACCACCGCGTCCGGGTTCAGGCCGAGGAAGTTCAGCGCGACGTTCTCGAGGACCAGGCACACGAAGAACGTGATGAGCGACGCCTTCGTGAAGGGAGGCAGCGGCGGGAGCCGGAACACGCTCACTACCTAAGTAGGGGGGCGCGCGACGGCAAGGAGACGGTCGCGCGCGCCTCGGCGCTTCAGGGCTCGATGAGGAGGAAGCAGTCGTATTGGACGACCGTTCCGGCGTCCTCGCCGAACACCGCGAAGGCCCCGATGGTGGCGCAGGCGGCGTCCGGCCCCCACTTGGTTCCGTCGATGCCGTCGGCCGTGATGGCCGAGAGCGTGTAGTCGGCCGCGGGCGCGTCCTCGACGAAGAGCGTGTTGGCGCACGGCACGCCGAACTCCGTCGCCAGCACGCCCTCGACGCTCGAGAAGAGCTCGTAGCCGATGGTGGCGACGCCGGCGCCGGCGCAGTCCCGGAAGTCCATGCCGCCCAGCGTGTTCTCGAAGTTGAGCGTGATCTCGAGGCTCGCCGGGCCCAGGTCGGCCACGATGTCGAAGGGCCGGAGGTTCGCCGTCGTCACGGCGCCGAGGTCCAGCGCCTCGGCGGGGTTTGGCACGGGATCGGTCACGGCGAGGCCCGTGGCGTCGAGCGCCGTCCACTGCGTGAAGTAGAGATCGCGCCGGTAGGTGTCGGTGAAGGCCCCGGCCGCGCAGGGGAAGTCGTAGTCGACGAACTGGGTCTCGGTGGCATCGAAGACCGTCAGACGCACGGTGGCGATGCCCGCGAGGCCGCAGAGCGCCGCGTCGGGGATGGTCCCGTTGATGCTCCACGTGCCGCTGACCGTGACGTCGGCGCCGAAGCCGCGCGGGGCGAAGGGCTGGTTCATGGATACGAGGTCCGTGTCGATGACGAAGGTCTGGCCCAGGCCCGCGGTGAGCGGGTCCGTGAAGCCGCTCTCGGCCACCACGAGGCCGCTGGCATCGAGGCCGCGGACGTTGAAGACGTAGCTTCCGGCGCGGAGCAGGGAGTCCACGACGAGCCCCGCCTGCTCGCAGGGCGCCTCGAGGGCCGCCGTGGACTCGGCCACGCCGCCGACGTTCTCGAAGACGTCGATGCGCACCGTGGCGATCCCGGCGTCGCCGCAGCTCGCGAAGTCCGCGGCGAAGCCGTTGACGGTCCAGGCGGCGTCGATGCTCACCTCCGGCGCGCCGAAGGGATCGAAGATCACGCCGGTCGGCAGGAGGTCGAAGAGGGCCTCGATGACCACGTTACCGAAGGCCGAGACCGGCTCGGTGAGGGCCGTATCGGCGACCACGAAGCCCGCGGCGTCGAGGCCGAGGAGCTGGAAGCGGTAGACGCCACTCTGAAGCAGCGGCGGCGTCGCCAGGAACCCGTCGGTGCAGCGCGCCTCGAGGGCCGGCGTGGAGCCGAGGGGACGGCTGAACTCGTCGAAGACCTCCACGCGCACCCGGTCCACGCCGAGGGCCGCGCAGCCGGCGACGTCGGGCGCGAAGCCCTCCACGGTCCAGCTGGCTTCGACGGGGATCTCGGGAACGAGGAAGGGGTCGAAGGTGATGGTCGTCTCGCAGGCGCCGAGAAGCGTCGCGCCGATCATGAGGAATCCAAGTCGCGTCATGTCGTGTCTCCGACGGCCTGGAGGCCGCGAGGATTCAGGGCCCGAGCTCTTCACGAGGAGGACGGTGGCCCGGGGGTGGTCGGGGGGTCAACGGCGGCGGGGGCCGGGGCTTTGGTGGGCGGCGCCCGGGGGCGCGCTCGCGGCCCCGGTCGGGACCGCGGTGTTGACGAGGGAAAGGGCGTGCTTACGGTGCCAGGCGTCCCGGAGAGAGACGCTATCGCGGCTCTCCGGACCTGCACCGACCATCCCAGCGACGCCCGCCGTCGCGATTTTCGCTGCCACCGATCCCCCTTTCCCGCTGCGTGCGAACGCAGCGTCATGGAGACCTACGTCATGCTGACCCGTTTCGATCCCTTCACCGAGCTGAACCGCCTCCACGACGAGCTCTTCGCGCCGCGCACCGCGGCGCGTGCGCAGGGCTTCAAGCCTTCCGTCGACATTCTCGAGACCGACGAGGCCTTCGAGCTCCACGCCGAGCTGCCGGGCCTCACGGCCGAGGACTTCAGCCTCGACGTCGAGAAGAACCTCCTGACGCTGCGCGGTGAGCGGAAGGCCGAGACCCTCGAGGAGGGCCGCGGCTTCCGGCGCGTCGAGCGCTACCACGGCACCTTCAGCCGGAGCTTCCAGCTCCCGGAGACCGTGGACGCCGAGGCCATCGAGGCGTCGCTCGAGGCCGGCGTGCTGCGCGTACGTCTCCCCAAGCGTCAGGCGCCGGGCGCGCGCAAGGTCGACGTCAAGGTCAACTGAGCAAGCCGCGCTGGAATGCGAACGACCCCCGTGCCGGTTGGCGCGGGGGTCGTGTCGTTCGTGGGGCGCCGCTGCATCGTTAACACCCTATTTTCACTCGCAATTCGGCCCAACGGGGCTCCGGAAAGTAGGTCCCGTCAGGGACCGACCCTTGCGGAGCGGGGCACCGGTCGTCGGGGAGCTGGGGAGCGACCGCTTTGGCGGACGACTGCTCGACGCGCGGTTCGGATGTCGGTGGGGGCCGAGCTGGGGACCAACTTGCTCGGAGCGGGGGACCGATTCGCCTGGAAGAGGGGACCGATGGCTCGGGAAGCGCAGGGTTCGACGGGCGGGGGCTCGTTGCTCGACGTCGCGAGCCGGGGACCTCCGTGGTCCGAGGCGCGCGGACGGCGCGACGAGCTCGTAGGGGATGTCCGTCGGCGCCCGAGGGGCGATGCGGGAGGCAGTGGAACGGTGGTCGGACCTTTCGCGACTGAAATTGCTCGCGAAAAGGGCGTCACAGGCCACGTGGCCGCTATCGGGGGCGATACGTGCGCTGCGCCCCTCGCGCTGGCGCGGGCGTCAGCGTGGCCGGGCTGGTGCGGCGCCTTCGCTCCGCAGCGGGGCACGGGCACGGGCACGGGCACGGGTCGCCTAGGGTCGCGCTTTGCGCGACCCTAGGCGAAGGCCTGATCCATCAGCCTCCGCTGCTACAGCTTGTGGCTCGCGCCGGAGCCCGTGGCCGGGCTCGCGCTTTCGGGGCGGGCGCAGGGGGTCACGGGGCGGTTGCCGAAGACCTTCTTCTGGCGGGCCTGGATGAAGAACCAAGCGCCCATGTTCCAGGGTTCCTCCTGGACCCAGACGACCTCGGCCTTCTTGCCGTGGGGCGCCAGCGCCGCCGCGACCTCCTCCTCGCGCAGCGGGTAGAGCTGCTCGAAGCGGACGATGGCCACGTCGAAGGCCTCGCGCTCCTCCCGCGCCTCCAGCAGGTCGTAGTAGACCTTGCCCGAGCAGACGAGGACCTTGCGCGCCTTGCCGACGCGCTCGTCGGTCTCGCCGATCACGCGCTGGAAGGTGCCCGTGGCGAGGTCGTCGAGGGACGACACCGCGCGCCGATGCCGGAGCAGGCTCTTCGGCGTCATCACGATGAGCGGCTTACGCGCCGGCCGCACCACCTGGCGCCGGATCGCGTGGAAGATCTGCGCCGGCGTCGTGCAGTTGAGCACGAACATGTTGTCCTCGGCGCAGAGGGCCAGGAAGCGCTCGAGGCGTGCGCTCGAGTGCTCGGGCCCCTGGCCCTCGAAGCCATGCGGGAGAAGCAGCGCGAGCGCGTTCAGCCGGTGCCACTTGTCCTCGGAGCTCGAGATGAACTGGTCGATGATGACCTGGGCGCCGTTGGCGAAGTCGCCGAACTGGGCCTCCCAGCACACGAGCGCGTCCGGGGAGTCGAGCGAGTAGCCGAACTCGAAGCCGAGCACCCCCGCCTCGCTGAGCGGGCTGTCGTAGATCTCGAGGCCCGCCTGCTCCGGCGTCAGGTGACCGAGGCGCGTGTAGCGGCGCCCCGTCTCCACGTCGTAGATGACCGCGTGCCGGTGGCTGAAGGTGCCCCGCCGCACGTCCTGCCCCGTGAGCCGAACGCGCGTTCCGTCCGCCAGCAGGCTCGCCATCGCGAGGTTCTCGCCCGTGCCCCAGTCGAGGCCTTCCCCGCTCGCGAGCATCTTCTTCTGCTTGTCGAGCAGGAAGCGCTTGATGCGCGGATGCGGCGTGAACCACTCCGGCGTCTCCGTCAGGCTCGTCAGCAGCGCCTCGAGGGTCTCGCGAGGAACGCTCGTGTCGACGTCTTCGACGTCGCGGTCGGGCCCGCCGGCGTAGCCCTCCCACACGCCCTTGCCGAAGCCGGGCACGAGCGCGTAGTCGCCGGCCTTCGTCTCGTCGAGGGCCTGCTCGAGCACGGCGCGACGCCGCTTTTCGATCTCGCCGGCCTCGGCCTTGGTGACGTAGCCCTTGCCCTCGAGGCGCTCGATGTAGACCTCGCGCACCGTCTTCTTGGCGTCGACGGCGGCGTACATGGTCGGCTGCGTGAAGCGCGGCTCGTCGCCCTCGTTGTGGCCGTATTTCCGGTAGCAGTAGAGGTCGATGACCACGTCCTTGTGGAAGCGCTGCCGGTACTCGACGGCCAGCCTCACGACCTGCACCACGGCCTCCGGGTCCTCGCCGTTCACGTGGAACACCGGGCAGCGAAGCATGCGCGTGATGTCCGTGCAGTAGCGCGTGCTCCGCGAATCCTCGGGGATCGTGGTGAAGCCGATCTGGTTGTTGATGACGACGTGGATCGTCCCGCCGGTCCGGTAGGCGCCGAGCTCACCGAGGTTCAGCGTCTCGGCGACGATGCCCTGGCCGATGAAGGCCGCGTCGCCGTGGATGAGGAGCGGGAGCACCGTGCGCCGTCGGGCGTCACCCTTCCGGTCCTGCTTGGCGCGCACGCGCCCCTCGACCACCGGGTTCACGAACTCCAGGTGGCTCGGGTTGAAGGCGAGCGTGATGTGCACGTCGCGGCCCGATTCCGTCGGTCGATCGAGCGAGTAGCCGAGGTGGTACTTCACGTCGCCGCGGCCGATGTGAAGCTCGGGGTCCTCGTCGGCGAAGGCCGCGAAGATGTCCCGGACGTCCATCTCCATGATGTTCACCATCACGTTGAGGCGTCCGCGGTGCGCCATGCCGAGGACGATCTCCTCGACGTCCTGCTCGGCGGCGCGCTCGACGAGCTGATCGAGCATGGGGATGACGCTCTCCCCGCCTTCGAGGGAGAAGCGCTTCGCACCGATGAACTTCGTGTGGAGGAACTGCTCGAAGATCTCGGCGTCCGTGAGCTTCGTGAGTAGCCGGACGCGGTCCTCGCGGTCGAGGTCGATGCGGTTCTGCGTCGACTCCATCTGCTCCTTGAGCCAGCTCCGGGCTTCCCGGTCCTCGAGGAAGGTGAACTCCGCGCCGATGCTGCGCGTGTAGGTGCGCGAGAGACGGTCGACGATCTGCTGAAGCGTCAGCGTCTTGGGGCCGGCCATGTCGCCGGTGCTGAAGACCGTGTTGGGATCGACGTTCGCGAGGCCGAAGCGCTCGAGGAAGAGCTCGTGATCCGCGGGCTCGCTGCGGAGCCCGAGCGGGTCGAGGTCGGCGTAGAGGTGGCCGCGCACGCGGTAGGCGTTGATGAGGGCGGTGAGCCGGCCCTGCAGCTCGTTCGCGGCGAGCACCTCGGCCGAGGGCGGCGTGCTCGGCCGGTCGACGAAGGGGAGCTGCTCCGTATCCGGCGGCATGAAGACGGAGAGCGAGGGCTCGCCGGTGGCGCCGTGATGTCCGTTCGCGCCGGCACCTTCCAGGGCGGCAGCGTGCGCGTTGGCACCGTTCGCCGAGGCGCCGTTCCCGTTCGGGCCCACGCCGGGCAGCGTGACGGGGGCCGGGAGCCCGCCGGCGCTGGTGAGCTGCGGCCACTCGGCCTGCGGCAGCCCGTCGAAGTAGCGCTGCCAGGGCTCCGGGACCGAGGCGGCATTGGAGGCCCAGCGGAGGAACATCTCCTCGACGAGACCCTGGTTGACTCCGAAGTCGTGCGACATGGCGATCCGATCGTTGGGCGCGAGCCTAGCCCCCAGCCGGGGAGGGTTCCAGGCTCACACATGCCTCGAACGGCGACGAGATTTCGAACCTGAGCCCGCTCATTGGCGCGCGCGGAGCGCGGCGGCGAAGAGCAGGCCCCAGCCCAGGAGCAGCGCGAGCCCGCCGAGGGGGGTGATCGCGCCGAGCACGCGCACGCCGGTGAGCGTCATGGCGTAGAGCGTTCCGCTGAAGATCACCGGGCCCACGGCGAAGGCGAGGGCGCTCCCGCGGAGGAGCCGCCGGTCGAAGCGGTCCACGAGGGACGGCGCGAGCAGCACGGAGACGAGCAGCAAGGCCAGCGCGTGCGTCAGCTGGTAGTGCGCGGCCGTGGTCCACCAGCCGAGGCGCGTGGCGCCGTCGGCGAGCCCCTCGAGGTGGCTCTGGAGGCCGTGGGCCCCGAAGGCCCCCAGGGCGACCGCGAGGAAGCCATGCGCGGCGGCCACGGCGAGGAAGGAAGGCATGGCCGCACCCTGGCGCCGAAGCGAGGCCGGCGCACGGCGTGCGTTCGATCCTCTCGATCTCGCCGGCGTCGCGCGAGGCTGCGCTGCATGTGCCGGACTCTGGCCCTCGCTCTTCCCACGCTCCTCGCGTGCGCCGCCGGATCGCGCGCTACCTTAGGAACGCCCATGGCAAGCCCCGACTCGACGCCGGCCGCGCTTCACGCGCTCAACCGTGAGGCGCGTGAGGCCGGCGCGACCGTGGACTCGCTCCACGGCGAGGACGTGGACGATCCGTACCGGGCGCTCGAGACGCGGGGAGAGGTCACGGAGCGCTGGATCGACGCCCAATCCTCGCGCACCGAGGACGCGCTGGTCCCCGGCGAGGCCATGCAGGCGCGCCTCGATGCGTTCCTCTCCATCGGGACGCTGGGGGCCATCGCCGTGGGAGGAGTCCCCGGCGAGCCTCGCGTCTTCTTCAGCCGCCGCGAGGGCGATCGCCAGCAACCCCGCGTCGAGGTGCGTCTCGGCGGCGAGGGCCGCATCGTGCCTCTCGTCGATCCCGAGGCGCTCGGCGAACGCGCGGCGGTGGACTGGTTCTATCCGAGCCCGCGCGGCCGGCTCCTCGCCTTCGGCGTCTCGCGCAACGGCGACGAACGGAGCGAGCTCCACCTGCTCGACGTCGACGCGGTCGCCAGCGGCGCGAGCTACGACGAGGCGCTTCGCCCGCTCCGCATTCCCCGGACCAAGTGGTGCCGCCTCGACTGGCTGCCGGACGAAAGCGGCTTCTACTACACCCGCTATCCGCGGCCCGGCGAAGAGGGCTTCGACCCCGAGGAGGAGGACGGCTACTTCCCGCGCGTCTTCTTCCACGCGCTCGGGACCGACCCCGCGGAGGATCCACGGGTCTTCGGGGCCGACGATGGGGCGGACTTCCCCTCCGCCGCCGTGTCGACGGACGGCCGCTGGGTGACCGTCAACGTCTTTCGCGGCTGGTCGAAGGCCGACGTCTACGTCTTCTCGCGCGACGCCGGGCCCGCGCCGTCGGCGGCCGCACCGCTGCGCCCCGTGGCGGTGGGGCAGGACGCGATCCACGTCGGCTTCGTCCACGAGGACCACCTCTACCTCCACACGAACGCCGGCGCGCCGCGCTATCGCGTGGACCGCGCGCCGCTCGGGGCCGGCGCGGAGGCGCTCGACTTCGCGCCCTTCCTGCCCGAGCGGGACGCCCCGCTCGAGGCCATCGCCTTCACGGCCCGGGGCGTGGCCGCGCAGTACCTCGACGACCTGCGGGCCAAGGTGGTGCTCTTCGGGCCCGACGGTACGGAGCGGGCCGTCGCCGCGCTTCCCGGGGACGGCGCCCTCGGTGGCCTCGCGGGCTCACCGGCGCTCGAGGACGTCTTCGCCACCTTCGAGGCCTTCGGCACGCCGCCGACCCTCCTGCGCATCGCCCCGACGGGTGAGGCGGAGGCCCAGCTCGCCGTGGAGACCGACGCGGAGCTCGCCGACCTGCGCGTCGAGCGCGTGGGCGTGCGGAGCGCGGACGGCACGGAGGTCCCGCTCTGGCTCGTCATGGACGCGGACCGCGCCGCGCGCCGGGACGGCGACGCGCCGGTGCTCCTCTACGGCTACGGCGGCTTCAACGTCTCGCTCCGGCCCGGCTTCCGCCGGAACATCCTCTACTGGCTCGAGCGCGGCGGCGTTTTCGCCCTGGCCAACCTCCGCGGCGGCGGCGAACGCGGCGAGGCCTGGCACCGCGCCGGGATGCTCGGCGAGAAGGAGCGCGTCTTCGAGGACTTCGAGGCCTGCATCGCCTGGCTGAGCGAGAGCGGGCTCAGCCGACCGGAGCGCATCGCCATCGAAGGCGGGAGCAACGGCGGGCTCCTCATGGGAGCCATGGTGACGCGGGTGCCCGAGCGCTTCGCGGCCGCGGCCTCCTACGTCGGGCTCTACGACATGGTGCGCTACCACCACTTCCCCCCGGCGGAGCTCTGGGTGCCCGAGTACGGCAGCGCGGACGACCCGGAGCAGCTGCGCTGGCTCCTCGCCTACTCGCCCTATCACCGGGTGCGCCCGGGGACGCGCTACCCGGCTGTGCTCATCGAGACCGCCGACCACGACAGCCGCGTGCATTGGGCGCACTCGACGAAGTTCGCCGCGGCGCTGCAGGAGGCGAGCACGGGACCGGCGCCCATCTACTTCTACATGCAGCGCAACCTCGGACACGGCGCGGGGACGCGGCGCTCGGACCTCGTGCTGCGCTACGCCCGCATGTACGCCTTCCTCGAGGCCCAGCTCGGGATGGAGTGAGCCGGGCGGCGCGTCAGGCCGCCGCGGGGTCGCTCGGTCGGGGGTTCGGCGCCACCGACTCGTAGGGCTCGCGGTTCCCGTCCGGGGGGCGGGGCGGGAGCGGTGACGCCGTGCCCTGGGACATCGCGAAGCGGATCGCGGCGGTCTCGCTCTGCGTCGCGAAGGTCCGGCTGCCCTCGCTCCGCTGGAGCCGGTTCACCTGCAGCACGCCCTGCTCGCTCGCGAGGAGCACGGCGACGCGGGGGAAGCGCGTGGTGAGCTCGTGGCGGAGGCGCTTCATCGCCTCCTCGAAGTCCGGGTCGTTGCGGCCACGCGCCTCGCGGAAGTCGCAGACGAGGCCGAAGCCGGACTCGTGGTCGGGCCGGATGAGGTCGATGACCTTCTCGTTCTGGTGCACCAGCTCCATGAGCGAGTCCACCTCCTCGGGGGTGCGGCGGAGCAGCACGTAGCGCCGGTCGGCGTTCTCCTCCATCACCCAGAGGTTCTCGCTGAGGAGCACCTCCCGGAGCGGGTCGACGGCGCCCTCGGCGACCTCCGGCGGCGGCGGGAGGCGGCTCGGACGCACGGCCCAACCGAGCTCTCCGAGGCGGTGCACCAGGCGCTCGTAGTAGTCCTCGAAGAGCCGCGGCAGCCGGGCGGCTTCTTCCGTCAGCACGCTGGCCGCTCGGTCGGCGACCTCCGCCTCGTAGGTCTCGAAGAGCGCGCCGCCGGCGCAGAGGCTCTCCTTCAGCTCGACGAGGAGCCGCGCGTCCTCTTCCTCGAGGACCCGGCAGGCGCGCTCGAGGCGGCGCTGGGCCGCGCTCTCGGGACCCCCGTGGCTCGTGAGCTGCGGGAGGCGGACCTCGAGCTCGTCGACGATGGCCGCGGTCGTGCGCGCGGCCTTGTCGCCCAGCGTGTGGCCGAGACGTACCGCCATCTCCTCGGACCCGCGCTCGGGCGCGAGAAGCCCGCGCGTCAGCCGCCAGAGCTGGTCGAGGGGCTCGGCCGCGAGCGCCCCGACGTAGGCCGCCGTGAAGCGCCGGTGCGTCTCCAGCGCCCGCTGGAGCTTGTAGGCGGAGCGGCCCCCGGGGGGATCTTCACCGACCGCCGGCGACGTCTGCAGGCCCTGGTCCGCGCGGAGCGCGTTCTGCATCTCGACGACCAGGAAGAGCGCCTTCACCCAGAGCCGGTGAAGCGCCGAGAAGGAGACCCTCTGCGCGCCGCCCTCGGACTCGACGGTGCCCGTGCGCCCGCCGAAGTCGAGGCGTCGCAGGCTGCCCGCTTCGTACATGTGGAGCATCGCGGCGATGTCGGCGCGCCCCTGGTGGGCGCGCCGGTATCCCTCGCTCGCGTCCATGCCGCAGTAGCCCTGGAGGACCAGGTCGCCACCGGGGTGCTGGCGCACGAACTCCGTGAGGTCGTAGACGACGCCGTCGACGGCCATCCACCACCCGGTGTCGTGATCGTTGTGCCGCGCGAGCTCGGAGACGTTCAGCCCGCCGGGGGATTCCTCCGCGGCCCGAGCGTCCGTGAAGACGTCGGTCATCAAGCGGCGCTCGCCCAGGAGGCTCTCGATGAAGCGCCGGGCCTTCGCCTCGCGCTCTTCCGCCGAGCCCGTCTGCTCGCGGCGGACGACCTCCTTCAGCGCGTCGAGCACGGTCTTGGCGAAGCTGCTTCGGCCACACACGTAGACGTAGCCGCCCCGGCCGCCCTCCCGCTCGCTCCGGAGCTGCTCCCACAGCTCGCGGGCCGAGGCGAGGAGCACCTCGTCGACGTGCTGGGGCGTGCCGGGCGGATAGGTGAAGCGCGTGCCCTTGTCGTCTTCGACCACGCGCGGAATGGCCTCGTCCCGCGAGAACGCGACCTTGAGCTCGAGCTTGCCCTCGCGCAGCGGTCCGGTGAGCTCCTCCCGGTAGAGGTTCAGGTACTCGCGGGAGCGAAGACCGAGGTAGAGGCAGGTCGGCCCCGCGCCGTGCTGGCGCGCACGTTCGATGAGAAAGGAACGGAAGGGCGCGATGCCCGTGCCGCCGCCGATCATCACGATGGGGCGCCGCGGGTCCCGGGGGAGCTGGAAGCGCGGCGGGCGAAAGAGCGCCACGGAGATCGGACGGTCACGGTTCGCGGCCTCCGTGAGGAAGTTCGACGCGGTGCCGTAGCGGGGCTCGCCCTCGCCGCCCGGGGGGAGGTAGCGGATCGGGTTCACCGTCAGGTGGATCTCGCGACGGGCGGCGCTGTTGGCCGAGCCCATCACGGACGAGATCGAGTAGAGGCGGAAGGTCTCCGGGGGGACCACGCGGCAGAGGCGGCCGGCGTGCTCGCCCTCCCAGAGCTGCCCAGGGTCGAAGCCCTCGGCCCGGATCATGTCGAGCAGCTCCCAGAGCTCCCAGTCCTCCGTCGTGCGCCGCGTCATGCGCTCGAGGAGCGTCGCGTTCTGCGTGACGGCGTGAAGGGCTTCGGCGAGGCGCGGCGTCACCGGACGCACGCGCCCGAAGCGGACCACGTCGGCCACGGTCAGCTCTTCGCTGTCCCGGTAGCCCGCGCGGAGCCGCACCGAGTCGCGCCACTCCTTCGTGAGCGGCACGACTTCGTCACCGGTGGCGCCGAGGGAGGCGAGCGTCCGCTCCACGAGCGCGTCGCGGTTCTCCGGGAGCACGCCGCAGCGGGCGCCGGGCTCGTAGCGGATGCCGGTGCCCGTGACGTCCAGGGTGACGTGCTTGACGCCGTCCGGAGCCTCCGGGTCGTTCGGGCCGACGGAGACCACGCGCGCCTCGTAGGCTCGCTGAGGGTAGCGCTCGAGGCGCTCCGTGCGGGAGGCTTCGAGCTCGTCGTCGACGCGGTCCCAGGTGCGGTCCTGGAACATCCCGGAGAAGCCGCCGATGGTCACGCTCCGGCCGACCTTGAAGGCGAGCTCCAGGTAGCCGTAGACCTTCATCCGGTGACGCCGGAGGAAACCATCCTCGCCGGCGTAGAGCTCGACGGCCTCGTGGAGGAGCCCGATGAGGTTCGGGTCCTCGGTCCGGCGGATGTAGCCGGGCACGTCCACCTCGTGGAGCGCCGCGAGGTAGCGCCGCCAGTGCGGCGGGTAGATGTCGCGGAGCGCCTTGATCTCGGTGCCGAGGAAGGTCTCGTAGGACTTCCTGCCGAGGAAGATGTCCAGCGTGTTGAAGATGGGGGAGCTCGTGCCGCTCGGGCCGAGCACGCCCTTCACGAAGGGCACGGCGAAGGGGGCCACGGTCTTCGCCCAGACCACCGGGTCGACGTAGGTCGAGCTCGCGGTGCACGGGTTGATGCGCAGCAGGGACTCGCCGAGGACCCGCTGGAAGCAGCTGATGATCACGCCGAGCTCGCACTCGAGGGCCTCGCGGTCGTCGTGGATGGCGGCTTCCTGGGCCCGTACGGCGGCGCCGATGACGGGGCTGCAGTGCGCGAGGATCTCGGTCTGCGTGAGGTAGAAGACCCGCTCCTCCTGGTTGTCCACGGTGGGGACGAGGAGGCGCATGTTGTCGACGCGCATCGGGTCGGGGCGCTTCGGGTCGACGAGGCGCCAGTTGTTCACGATCAGGTCGACGTAGCTGAGCACCGCCGGGCCGCGGCCGAGGCGCTCGCGGATCTGGGCCCAGGGGCGGGCGAGCGCCGCCGGCAGCTCCTCCGGGGGTCGCGTCTCCACGTACCAGTAGGCGTGCGAGAGCATGGAGAGGAGCTGCGCGGCGCGCATCAGATCGCCCTCGGGGAGGTCCTCGGCGGCTGCGGAGAGCACCGGGAGAGTCTCCAAGCGCTCGCGGAGACGGAGGTCACGGTGCAGGACCGGGAGCTCGGCGGCGACCTGGTCCCACGCCTCGTGCTCGCGCGACGAGAGCTTCGCGGCTGGGGGCTTCCGAGGCATGAAGCCCGCGGTCTCCGAGAGCGAGCCCCGGTTGTCGTGGCCGGCGGCTGCGTTCGTTCGCTCGGCCACCGTGAGCGCCGCGCGCGCTGGCACGGCGTCCTCGGCAGGAGGAGGCGGGGCGAGGGGCACGAGCCCGTGATGCGAGGGGTCCCCCGCCGCCCGCGGAGGCCGCGAGAGACGCACGGGAGCGCCGAGGAGGTCCTCCGGCGAGACCTGCGTGCTCGCCGCGTAGTCGATGCGCCCGACGTAGCGGTACTCCCGCGCGAACTCGTGCAGGTAGTCGTTCATGTGCTGGCGCTGCGCCGGTCCGAGGTCGTCGTCCCGCAGATCCTCGAAGGTCTCCGAGCCGTCGCTGCACGCCATGCGTCGCAGGAAGAGGAGCGTGGCGTCCTTGCCGGCCAGCAGCCGCTGGAGGTAGGCGTGCCGCGGCCGCGCCTCGGTCATGTCGAAGACCGCGCCGCCGAGGGCGACCAGCATCGGGCGCCCCTTCAGGTCTTCCAGACGGAATCGCTCGTCCGGCGCGTCCGGGAAGACGAAGGCCGGATAGCCGGGGGGCTCCTTCACCGGGATCGTGCGGAGTCGCTCGATGTAGCCCGGGTCGAGGCGCATGTGCTGGGCGCCGCGGAGCAGGATCTTCTTGTAGCGGGCCGAGGGCATGCCATCGGCGTCGAGGATTCCCGGGATGCCCCGGTAGACGAACGCGCGCACGCGGCGTCCGCCGTAGGTCATGGCCGTGGCCTCGATGCGCTCGTAGCTGATCCCCAGCGCCTCGAGGCGGTCGAGGGTGGCCAGGTCCCGGTCCCGGCAGGCGTGAAGCACCCCGTGCACGGTGTCGTCGTCGGCGCGGCCGACGTTCCCGGTGCCGCCCTCGATGCGGAAGAAGTCCGGGATGTCGAAGCAGAGGCTCCACCCATCGATGATGGCCGGCTCCGAGCTGAGCGGGCTCACCCCCTTCGCTTCGAGGGAGCGCACGCTCATGTTGGAGCCGTAGCCGAAGTAGTAGAACACGCTGCTGCTCCTCTGCGCCGCCGCTCAGCTGCCGCCGTTCCCGAAGCCCACCCCGGAGGCCGGACCCGGCGAGGGAATCGACGAGGGGTGAAGGGAGGCGGGGCGTGCGGAGGCGGTGCGTGCGCCGCCCGCGGCGAGCTGGCGCGCTTCTTCCAGCGTCCGGGCGATGAGGTACTGGCTGCCGGCCTCGCGGTGGAGCCGCGTCACCTGCATCTCACCGCTCGCCGTGGCCACGAGCACGACGACCCGCCCGAAGGCCCGACCGACGGCGAAGCGCAGGTGGCGCATGGCCTCTTCGAAGTCCAGGTCGTTGCGCGGGGGGGCGGCCCGCATGTCGACGATGATCGACCAGCTGCGGTGCCTCGGCGTGAAGCACGCGACCAGCGCGTCGACCTCCGAACGAACCTGATGGACGTGCTCGTAGCGCCTCGACGTGCGCGTGAGCTTCACCAAGCGCAGCTCGGGCTCTTCGATCAGTTCGTAATGCTCGGACGTGTGCACTCAGTCCCCCACCGACCACACGGCGCGGTGGCGCGGCCGCGCCCGAAGAAGGGCGCAACGAGTTACACGGTCGGCGTCCGCCATTTTTGAGCACCCGAACGTGCGCGGATCCGGGTCTCCACCGCACCGGGGGCGGCGGGTAGGCGGCCCGGGTCCCGCGACGCGAAAAACCGCGCTTCCCTCGAAGGGAAGCGCGGTTTTCGACGCAGCGAGAGCGCCGTGGGGAGGGACCGGCTACTGCGCCATGCCCAGCTGCTGCTGCAGCTGCTGCATGAGCTCCGGCGGGAGCTGGCCGCCCGGTCCGCCCAGCCCACCGAGGCCGCCGGGCGGCATGCCGGGAGGCGCCTCCGGCTCTTCGCCGGGCTCGGGCTCCTGGAAGGCCTCCACGTCCGGGCGGAGCCGGTCCGCGAGGTATTGGCTCACGACGTAGATCACGTCCGAGCCCTCGCGGAGCAGGAAGAACTCTCGATCTTCCCCGTCCTGGGCGCCGACGCGGAGCACCACCCGGGAGTAGCCCTCGGCGAGCGCCGCCGTGGGTTCGAGGAGCGCGACCACGTCGGGACCCGCGGCATCGCCGGCGTCTGCCGCGTCGGGCGCCTCCTCGGCCTCGCCCTCCGCGTCGTCGTCCTCCGCCTCCGGGCCCACCAGGAGCGTGACCGTCCCGGTCGGGGCCGTGAGGCCGACGTCGCCGGGTCCCTGGTCCGGGGCGGCGAAGTCCACGGCGCGGAGCCGCGCGGCGCTGGCGATGATGGAGCGCACCTTGGCGGCGCCGAAGCGCTCGATGGGCTCTTCCCCGGGAGCCTGCTCCCAGCCATCCGCGCTCTGGACGAAGGTGAAGCGTCGCCCCGGCGTCGTCTCGGCGTCGGCTTCGCCCGTGCTCGTGGGCGGTACCTCGAAGAGCACGCTGGCGACGCGCGCGGGGTCCACGTCGAGCACCAGGCGGTCGCGCCACTCCTTGAGGGCCTTGTTGAAGGCGTACTTGATCGAGCCCTCGGCCATGACCACGGCGTCGTCGCCGTCCATGCGGATCATGGTGTTCCGGCTCCGATAGGCGCCGACGAAGAAGTGCGCGACCTCGGCCTCGCCCGCGTTGGCGACCACCTCGATGCCCCCCTCGGCGTCCACCTCGAGGCGGGCGTGGTTCTCCGGGTTGTTGGCCGCGATGCCCGTGAAGCTCAGCTCGCCGAGCTTGTCGAGGACGGTCTGCACGGCCGTCGCGTCGGCGTCGGCCTCGAGCGGCGCCGTGACGCTCCAACCCTCGTCGCCCTTGCTCAGCGTGACGCTCTCGCGCGGGTCGCCTTCCTCTTCGCCCGGGCGGGTGATGACGATCTCGGTGAGCGCGTCACCATCGATCTCGGGTGGCGTGGGGACCTCGGAGGGGTCGTCGCCCCCGGTCTCGAGGGCGGCGTCGCGCTGACGCACGGTGAAGATGGCGACGCCGAGAAGGGCGACGAAGGCGACGGCGGCGATGGCCAGGCGGTTCTGCTGCATCGATTCGGCTCGCGGTCGAGGGTCGGTTCAGATCGAGAGGGTCTGGCGCTTGTTCTGCCGGAAGCGCCAGCGGAGGAAGCCGAAGAGGCCGAAGAGCGCCGGGATGCCGAGCGTGTTCAGCCACTTGTAGAGGGCCTTTTTCCCGTCCCAGGCCTTGATGGCCTCCTTGCGCTCCTCGAGGGCGGCGTCGAAGGCTTCCTGGTCCTGGTTCTCGGCGGCCTCGATGGCCTCCGTCTCGGCGGCCTCGACCTCGTCGGGCACCTCGAGGAGCGGGTCCTCGACGGTCTTGGCGCGGATGGCGATCAGATCCGAGTCCGCCGCCAGCCAGTCCACGGCGTTCAGGGCGAAGGCCAGCGCACCGTTGAGCTGGCGCTCGCCGCCGGGACCCGGCTGCGGCATGAACTGGTCGAGGAAGAAGGCGCCGGTGCCGCCGACGAGGACGCGGGCCGATGCCGTGTTCTCGCTCGGCCCCGTCGGGCCCTCACCCTCGCCGCTCGCCGCCACGGCGAAGGCCGAGGGCAGCTTGCCCTCGTCGGCCTCGACGGCGGCCAGCACCGTGAAGGGTCCCTGGTCCGCCGTGACGCGCCACTCGCGCGGATCCTTCGGCGTGAGGTCGAGGCTCGTCTCCGTCGTGCGCCAGCTGTACTCGCTCGACTGCCCGAGCGTCGTCACGCGCACACCCTCGGGCGCCGTCGTGAGGCCCAGCGCGGCCGTGAAGGGCATGGGCGCGGAGGGAATCTGGAAGAGCACCGGGTGGTCCTGCTGCGCGTCCGTGAAGCTGATCACGGGCACCGGCGGGAAGAGCACGAGCATCTGGAGCCCGAGCGGACCGCGCATGGGAGCGCGGCCCGCCTGCTGGTCCATCACCAGCCCCGACTCGAGCTCGATGCCGTACTTGCCGAGGAGCTGGTTCAGGCCCGTGTCGACCGAGGTCGCCCGCGGCGCCTGCTCGAGGCTCACGTTGAAGGCGCCGCCGAAGACGCCGAGGCCGCCGCCCTGCATGACGAACTCGTCGAGGCGCTGGAGCTCGCTCTCCTCGAAGGCCTCGCCGGGAGCGACGATGAGCACGGCGCGCAGGTCCGTGTCCACGGTCTCGGCGAGGTCGACCTCCTCGATCTCGTAGGTCGGGAGCACCTCGCGGAGCGCCGTCAGGCCCTCCGTCAGGCTCGGCGAGCCGTGGCCCGTCACGATGCCGAGGGGGGCCTTGTCGCCGGCCAGCTCCTTGATGGCCATCGTGAACTGGTACTCGAGGCCGTCCGTGCTCTGGAGGAGCGGGAAGACCTTCTCCTCGCCGAGGTAGCGGAAGACGACGCCGTGGTAGATGGGCGTCGCGCCACCGGTCTCGTAGTCCGGCACCGGGTGCGCGGGCACGCCCGCGGCCTCGGCCTCTTCCTTCTTCTCGTCGTCGTCCGGGTCGACGAAGCGGATGGAGACGTTGCCGCCGGCGGCGGTGCGGTACTCCTCGAGCAGGTCGCGAACGACCTGGCGCTGGCTGTTCCAGGGAGCCGGCGCCTTCTCGGTGAAGTAGGCCACGACCTCCAGGCGGTCGCCGAGGTCACGGACGACGCGCTTCGACCCGTCGCTCAGCGACCAGAGGCGCGCCTCGGTGACGTCGAGGCGCCCGAAGCTGAAGTTGAAGGCCAGGAAGTTCAGGACGACGAGGATCCCGGCCAGGAGGGTGAGGAAGCCGAAGGACTCGGCGGCGGCGTTCTTGCGCGACGTGGCCATGGCTCAGCTCCAGCGGCGCTTCTCGAGGGCCCGGAAGGCCACCGCGAGGGCGAGGCCGCCGACGGTCAGGAAGTAGAGGACGTCGCGCACGGCGATGACGCCGCGGCGAAGCGATTCGAAGTGCGCGTCGAAGGCGATGAACTCGAGGAAGTCCGCGAGCGATGCCGGCATCAGCGGCAGGAACTTGTCGACCAGGAAGAAGAAGATCGACAGGGCGAGGGCGCCGAAGAACGCGATGATCTGGTTGTCCGTGAAGGACGACATCATCAGGCCCAGCGCGAGCAGCGCGCCACCCTGGAGGAAGAGGCCGAGGTAGCTCGAGAAGACCGGGCCCCAGTCGAGGTCGCCGAGGGAGGCGACGCTGATCACGTAGGGGATCGTCAGCGCCACGAGCACGGCGTAGAGGCCGAGCACGCCGAGGAACTTGCCGAGGATCACCTGCGAGTCCTTCACCGGCATGGTGATGAGGAGCTCGATGGTGCCGCTGCGCTTTTCCTCCGCCAGAAGCCCCATGGTGAGGGCCGGAACGGCGAAGTAGTTGATGAGCCCGAGGAAGCGGAACATCTCCCGCGTCGTCGCGCGCTTGTAGAGGAAGAAGGTCTCCCAGAAGAGGAAGCCCAGGACGACCAGCACCGTGCAGATGACGATGTAGGCGACGGGGCCGTTGAAGTAGCTCCGGAACTGGCGCCCGGCGATGGTTCGCGTGGTCGACATCAGTCCTGCTCCTCGTCCGCGGCGTCGTCGTCGGCGTCGGCGTCGGCGTCGGCGGCATCGTCGGCGTCGTCGGTGGCGGCCTTGCGGGCCTCGGCCTTGGCCTTGGCCTCGGCGATCTTGGCCTCGCGGCTGCCGCCCTCGAGGGGCGCGGCCTCGCTGGTGGTCAGGTCGCGGAAGACCTTGTCGAGGCCTTCGGCGCGGCGCTCGAGGCCGAGAAGCGTGAAGCCGCCGTCCACGGCCGCGCGGAAGAGCGAGGCACGAAGGTCCTGGCCGTCCTTCGGGCGCACCAGGTAGAGGAGCTCGTCGGCTTCCGCCGTGTCCTTCTGCTTCACGCTGGCGACGCCGGCCACGCCGCCGATGGCGTCCCGGAGCGCCTTCGCGTCGGCCCCCTCCTTGGCGAAGGTGACGGCGAAGTTGGCCTTGCCCGTCCGCTCGCGGAGCTCTTCGGGCGTGTCGTCGGCGACGAGGCGGCCCTTCGAGATGATGAGCACCCGGTCACAGGTGACCTGCACCTCGGCCAGGTCGTGGGTCGAGAGGATCACCGTCCGCTCCCGGCCGAGCTCGCGAATGAGGTCGCGGATCTCTGCGGCCTGGTTCGGGTCGAGGCCGCTCATGGGCTCGTCGAGGATGAGCACCGGCGGCTCGTGCACGAGCGCCTGCGCCAGGCCCACGCGCTGCTTGAAGCCCTTCGAGAGCGCGCGGATCTCTTTGGCGATGACGTCGCCGAGGCTCGTCTGCTCGACGACCTTCTTGATCCGCTTCCGCGCCTCGGGGCCCTTGAAGCCGCGCATCTCGGCGACGAACTCGAGGTACTCGAGCACGAGCATCTCGGTGTAGAGGGGGGTGCTCTCCGGCAGGTATCCGATGGCGTTCCTCACGGCCATGGAGTCCTGAAAGACATCGGCACCGTTCACCTTCGCCGTGCCGCCGGAGGGCGCGATGAAGCAGGTGAGGATCTTCATCGTGGTGGTCTTCCCCGCGCCGTTCGGGCCGAGGAAGCCGAGCACCTCGCCCTTCCGCACCTCGAAGCTCACGTCGCGGAGGGCGTAGACCGGACCATATTGTTTGGTCAGGTCCCGCGCCTCGATCATCACGTCGCTCATGACCATCCTTCCGCTCGTCTTGCCGGGAGGAGCCTCCCGCATGGCCCGCGAGGGGCTCCGGAATCACCGCCTCACCAGCACCAGCACTCGCCAGTGGCGAGTGCCAGCGCGACGCCCTTGTTAGCCAGCGCGCGCGGGACGTCAAGGCTCGGCCGACGCGCTCAACAGAGTCGGGGCGCCCCTATTCCGCGACCGAGGTCACGAGACGCGAGGAAGCTCACGGATTGAGCGCCGCGCGTGTCCCGTCGTCGCGGCCGCGCGGAGGGTGCGTGGTCCATCGCGTCCACGCATGGCCAGCGCGTTCCACGATGCGCCGGGCAGAGAGCGCGCGGGGCCCGTGCTCGTCCAATGACGCTGCACGGCTTCGACACGAGCGCAACGCGTCACCGCGTGGTAAGGGGCTGACGCCGAATCCTCGCCGGCACGAAGGACACACACGGATGATGCATTTCCGCATGCATGCCGCGCCGGCGCTCCTCGCCGCGCTCCTCCTGGCATTCACGTCGCCCCTGGCGTCCGCGCAGACCGTCTCGGACCCGAACTTCGTGGTCGACATCGACCTCTTCAACGGCAACGGCGTCACGGCCTTCGAGTTCCTCCCCGACGGGAGCATCCTCCTCGCGGAGAAGCGCGGCCGCCTCCTTCGCATCGCGCCCGACGGGCGCGGAGGCTTCGGCTCGCCCTCCACGGTCCTCGACGAGCTCGCCACGACCGACTCCGACGGTGAGGGGGGCTTCCTCGGCCTCGAGCTCGCGCCGGACTATCCGACCTCGCGCCTCGCGTACCTGCTTCAGACGACGAGCACGGACCAGCGGGTCCTGGAGCTCACGCTCAACGCGACGGGCACCACCGTGACGCGGCAGCGCGTGCTGGTCTCGGGCCTCCCGGCGCGCACCGCCATCCACAAGGCCGGGCACCTCGCCTTCCGGCCCGGCGAGCCCGACCACCTCTACATCGCCCTCGGCGACGACGGGGCGCCAGGCGACGTCCAGAACCTCACGCTCTACACGGGGAAGATCCTGCGCGTCGACGCGGCGACGGGCGAAGGCGTCGCCACGAACCCCTTCTACCGCGCCGGCGTAGACACCCTCGACTCGGTACGGGCGCGCATCTGGGCCATCGGCATGCGCAACCCCTTCCGCTTCACCTTCCACCCCGTGGCGGGAACGCCCAGCGACGATCCCCTCTGGATCTCGGAGAACGGCGACTCGACGGACCGCATGGCGCGCGTGCTCGCGGGCAGCGATGGCGCGTGGAGCCCCGTGGGCGATACCGGCGGCTTTCTCTCGCCTCCGGACCCGGACTTCGCGGTCCTGGAGACCTACACGGGCCCCTCGCCCGCGCTCGTGGGCATCACCATCGCGGCGTCGGGGCCCTTCACGGACCGCGGCGACGACGTCCTCTACGTCGCCGGCTGGAACGGGAACCTCTGGCGCTACCGGCTCACCGGCGCCGACCTGGACGGCATCGCGACGGTCACCGGCGATCCGGCGACCCGGATCTTCGCGCGCGGTGTCTCGGCGGTGGACCTGGAGTTCGCTCCCGATGGCGGGCTCTACTGGGTCTCCTCGGCCGGCGGCGACGCGCTCGGCGCCGGGTTCATGAACCGCATCCGATGGGTGGGTGGCGACCCGCCCGTCGCGGGCTTCACGAGCACGCCGGACCCCATCTCCGGCCGCGTGCCCCTCGCCGTCTCGTTCACCAACACCTCGACGGACTCCGACGGCACCCTCGTCGAGTACCGCTGGGATTTCGGAGACGGCAGCACGAGTGACCTCGAGAGCCCCTCGCACACCTACACCGACTCCGGCGACTTCACGGTCTCGCTGACGGTCGTCGACGACAGCGGGCTCGCGGCGACGACGAGCGCGAGCGTGGTCGCGCTTCGTCCCTTCCGCGTCGAGCTCGCGGGTGAGGTGCAGGACGGCCGGGATCTCGGGGCCGGACGCTTCACTGGCGAGGCGGTGCTCTCGCTCTTCCGAAGCGATGGCGTGCGGCCTCTCGCCTTCCCGGAGGGTGAGGGCCCCGACGGGAACCAGGTCACCATCCGCGGTGGCGTGATCGACGCCGTCGCCACCGTGGAGCTCACGGACGCGGCCATCGTCGGCGAGCTCTCCGCGCCGGGCCTCGTCCCGCATCGCGCGGCCCGGGCCGTGGACCCCGGGATGCTCGACAACCGGGTCACCTGGGCCTTCGTGCTCGCCGAGGTGGCGCTCGCCGGTCAGGTACGCGACACGCGGGAGGCCATCGCGAACGTCGACGTCGGCGTGCGCCGCGGCGGGGCGCCCTACGCCATCGTGGGCGGACGCGACTATGATGATGGAGGTCCGCCCGCGACGGGCGTGGCGCACCGGGTCACGAGCGACGTGCTCGGCTTCGTGCACCTCCCGCTCCGGGACGCCGGGACCTTCACCTTCGACTTCGCCGGGGACACGGGCGTCGACCTCTACATCCCCTACGGCCTCGACCTGGACCTCCCGCGCGGACGAACGGAGCGTGACCTGCTCGTCGGGTTGCTCGACGGAGGCCTCGAGTGCGACGACCTCAGCGAGATCGCCGCGACGCCCGAGGTCGACTACCGGACGCAGATTCAGCCCATCTGGAGCCGGCTCTGCGTCGGGTGCCATCGCCCCGGCTCGGAGAACGGCTTCGGCCTCAACCTCACCGAAGACGAGAGCCACGGCGACCTCCTTCGCATCGTGAGCCAGGAAGTGCCCGGGCTGCCGCTCGTCACGCCTTTCGATCCGGACGCGCGCTACCTCATGGAGAAGCTCCGCTGCTGGGACCCGCAGGTGGGCGAGCGGATGCGGCCGGACTCGGCGCTCGCGGTCGAAGACCAGGCGCTCGTCCGCGACTGGATCGCGCAGGGCGCGGAGGACTCCGACGTGCCGCCCGAGGACATGGGTCCCGGGTTGGACCCCGGGCCCGGCGACATGGGGACCGACATGACGATGCCGCCCCAGGACATGGGCCCCGAGGACGCCGGGCCGCCGGTGGACGCCGGCGGCGACGTCGACGGCGGGTTCACGCCCACGGAGCCGACGACCACGCTCAGCGCCAGCTGCGCGGCCGGTGGCGGGGCGGGCTCGATGCTCTGGCTGCTCGGCGTTCTCGCCCTCGGCCTTCGCCGGCGACGCTGCGCCCGACGGCGTGCCCTTCGTGGGCGGCGCCGTCGCCTCAGGCGCTCTCGGCGGCCTCCCGGGGCGCCGCGTCCTCGGGCTCCGGCAGTGCCTCGCCTCTCAGGAGCGCCTCGAAGGCGGCTTCGTCGATGACCCGGGCGCCGCGCTTCACGGCGGCTTCGGTCTTCTTCTTTCCGACGTTGGCGCCCGCCAGCAGATAGGTCGTCCCCTTGCGCACGCTCTTGTGGACCTCGCCTCCGGCGGCCTCGATCTGGGCGTGAATCACGTCGCGCTTGCGGTCGAAGGTTCCGGTCACGCAGAAGCTCGAGCCCGTGAGCGGGCCCTCCTTGGTTTCCCGCCGCGGCTGCGTCGCCCGCACGCCGAGCGCGCGCATCTTCTCGAGCATGGCGCGCTGCGTCGCGTTTTGGAGAAAGGCCACGATGCTCGCCGCCATCTTGGCGCCGATGCCGTGAATCTCCGCGAGCTCGTCCTCGAGGACGCTGGGATCGGCTCCCAGGAGGCGCTCGAGGCTCCCGACGTGCTCGGCCACGAGCGTCGCCCCCACGCTGCCTACGAGCGGAATGCCGAGGCCGGTCAGAAGGCGGTCGAGGGGCCGGCTCGCCTTCGCGTCCTCGAGCGACGCGGCGAGCGCCTCGGCGGTCTTCTCCCCGACGCGCTCGAGCCCGAGCAGCGTTCGGCTCTCGAGGGCGAAAAGATCGGCCAGGTCGCGGACGTGCTCCCCCTCGACGAGCTGCTCGATGAGCGAGGGGCCGATGCGGTCGACGTCCATGGCGCTCCGTCGCGTGAAGTAGTGGAGCCCCGCCTTGAGCCGCCCCTTGCATGCCGGGTTCGGGCAGCGAAGGACGGCCTCGCCCTCGGCGCGCTCGACGGGCGTCCCGCAGACCGGGCAATGGGTGGGAGGTGCCCAGGGGAGGGCGCCCTCGGGCCGCCGCTCGGGCACGACGCGAAGCACCTGCGGGATGATCTCGCCGGCTTTCTGGACGACGACCGTATCGCCGACGCGCACGTCCCGCTCGGCGATCAGGTCGAGGTTGTGGAGCGACGCGCGGCTCACGGTCGTCCCGCTCAGCTGGACGGGGTCGAGCACGGCGACGGGCGTGAGCGCGCCGGTGCGGCCGACGTCCACCAGGATGTCGCGCAGCACGGTCTCCTTGCTCTCGGCGGCATACTTCCAGGCCGTCGCCCAGCGCGGGAAACGCGCCGTGAAGCCCAGCGCACGGCGCTGTGCGAGCGCGTCGACCTTGAGCACGATGCCGTCGGTCTCGTAGGCCAGCGTGTGGCGGAGGACGTCGAACTCCTCGATGAACGCCAGGATGGCCTCCACGCCGTCGAGGGCACGCTCCTGCCGGTGCGTCGGCAACCGCTGCTCCGCGAGGTGGGCAAGCATCGCGAGGTGCGAGGGGAAGTAGTCCTCGACGAGGTCGTAGAAGGCCACGCGAAGCGGGCGCTCCGCGGTCATGCGCGGGTCGAGGAGCCGCAGCGATCCGGCCGCGGCGTTGCGGGGATTGGCAAAGAGCGCCTCGCCGCGCGTGGCGCGCTGCGCGTTCACGGCGTCGAGGTCGGCGCCGTGGATGTAGACCTCGCCGCGCACCGTGAGCGGGCGCCGGTCGGCGATGCGCAGCGGCAGCGACATCACGGTGCGGAGGTTCGACGTGACGTCCTCGCCCACGCTTCCGTCCCCGCGCGTCGACGCCTGGACGAGGCGGCCGTCCTCGTAGCGGCACTCGATGCTCGCCCCGTCGATTTTCGGCTCGGCCACGTAGCGGGGCGCGGCGTCCGGCCCGAGTCCCTCACGGACGCGCCGGTCGAACTCCCGGAGCTCCTCGGCGTCGTAGACGTTGTCGAGGGAGTACATGCGGACCGCGCGCTTGACCTTCTCGAAGCCCTCGGCCGGCTCGGCGCCCACGCGCTGCGTGGGAGACTCGGGGGTGACCAGCGCGGGGTGGGCGGCCTCGAGCTCGAGGAGCTCGCGGAAGAGGCGGTCGTACTCCGCGTCCGTGAGCGCCGGCGCGTCGAGCACGTAGTAGGCGTGGGCGTGGGCGCGGAGCTCTTCTGCGAGCTCGCGATGACGGGTCTGGGCGCGGGTGTCTGGGCTCATCGCCTACCTCGGCCGGCTGGCGTGCCGAGCGCCGGATGGTAGGCGAAAGCTGCGCCGGTCGCGAAGCAGCGCTTCGCCCGTGCCGAGGCCTACCGTGACCTCCTCGCGCTTGCTCCCGCTCCTCGCACCCGTGCTGGTCCTCTACCTCGCCGTGCAGGCGGCCGCGAACGATGCCTTCGGCCTCGACGCGCGGCTCCTGGCGGGCCTGGCGCTCCTGCACGCGACGCCCGCGCTTCTTCGCCGCGTGGACGAGAGCGGCGCGCGCCGCGTGGCGAGCCTCGGGAGCCTCATGGCCCTCTCCTTCGCGGCGCGCCTCGGAGGACCGGGGCTCTTCTCGGAGCTGCTCTTCGCGGTGGCCACCGCGGCGGCCGGCGGGCTGGTCCTCGATCTGGCGCTGCGCGTCCCGGACGCGCCACCGCGGCTCCAGTCCCTGCGGCCGCTCAACGTCGCCGGTGCCGTCATCGCCGGCGTCGTCGGTGCCGCGGCCAGCCTCCCGGTCTTCTCGCTGGGGGCGTCGCCGGTGCTGGTGCCGCCGGCCGCCCTCGCGGCGCCTCCCCTCTACGCCTTCGCGGCGCTCGGCCTGGCGGTGCTCCTTCGTGCCGGACGGCGCCGGCTGGGATCCACGCCGGAGGCGCTCGCGTCCAACGTTTGGGCCCTCACGGGGATGGTGCCGGCGCTCGCCCTCGGTGTGGCCCTCGTCGTTCAGTCGGCGCGCGGCGCCGACCTCGCGCTGCGGACGCCACGGGGGCTTCTGCCCCGCGCGGCGCTCGGCCTCCTGCTGCTCTACGGGCACGCCGCGCTCGTCGACGCCTCGAGGCGACCGACGGCCGGAGCGGCGACGCGCC
>CALCTH010000339.1 GCA_937893795.1 uncultured Myxococcales bacterium
GCTGTCGTTGTCGTCGTCGCGGCCGTTGTCGCAGATGTCGCGCCCGCAGATGTCGCTGTCCGGCGAGTCCTTGCAGTCCATGTCCGAGCAGTCGAAGTCGCCGTCGCAGTCGTTGTCGAGCTCGTCGCTGCAGAGCTCGGGCCCCGTGGGCTCGCAGGGCGGCCCGAGGTCGGGGCCGGCATCGGGCCCGGCGTCCACGCCGCCGTCGCCCGTGGACCCGTCGGCGCCGCCGTCGTCGCCCGCGCCGAAGCTGCCGGCCTTGAGCGGCGTCCGGGAGCAGGCGCCGAGCACGAGGGCGAGTCCGAGGAGCGGCGCGAGGCGCGTCAGAATCGGCACGAGGTGCGCCCCCAGTTGCAGACCTCGGGGAGCGTCCCGATGCAGGCGCGGCAATCGATGGGGTCGTCCTGGCCCGAGTAGCAGCTCGCCACCGGGCGTCCGGGGCCACAGCAGTCGGGACCCGGGAGCGCGGGGCTGTCGGTGCCTTCGGGGAACTCGACGAGGCAGCCGAGGCAGAGCCGGAGCGGGTAGAGAAAGGGCGGCCCGACGATCTGCTCGCCGTCCGAGCGGCCGAGGAGCTCCACCTGGAGCGTGAGGTCGAAGCGCTGCGGCGCGCGCCCCTCGCGCACGTCGGCGTCCATCTGGCCTTGGTACCAGCTCGTCGCGACGCGGGGCATCGCGTCGACCTCGAAGGTCCGCGTCACACCGGGCGGCAGGACGCGGTCGCCGCGGACCTCGAGCTCCCACTCACCGCAGCCCTCCGGGTCGGTGCAGTTGAAGACGACGAAGACTCCGTCGTCGCCGATGACGCGGACCCGCGCCCCGGTCACCACGACCTCTTCGGAGCCGGTATTGGCGACCTCCGGCGTCAGCACGTAGGCCGCGCGGTCCCCGATGGCGAGGTCGAAGGTCCCTTCGCGCAGCGTGGTGCCGGCACCCGTGGGGCTCAGGGAGCAGTCGGCGAGGGGCGCCTGGTTGCGGAGGATCTCCAGGACCTCCGCCGAATCCCCGGCGCAGCCGGCGAGCACGAGAGGAAGCGAAAAGAAAAGAAAAGAAGCGGCCGGTGACCCGGACCGCCCAACACGGCGGTTCCCACCCATACGAGCCAATCTACACGAGGATGGCGCGTCGGAAAGGGTGCTCAGAAGAAGAGCGTGACGGCGCTCGCGAGAGCCGCGCCGAGGGCGAGGGCGCCGAGCGCCGGCAGCAGCTCGCGGCGCGCACGCGAGGACACGGCGTCGCCCAGGGTGGTACGGAGCGCGTCGGTCACTGCGGCGTCGTCGTGGGGCAGCGCGCGGACGCTGCCGTCCCGAAACGCGACCACGCTGCCCCCTTCGACGGGATACCAGCCGCGGGCGTCCGACCACGCCTGCGCCTCCTCGAAGCCGGGGCCCGCCACCGAGAGGGTCTCGCCGAGCGCATAGCGGAGGGAGATGCCCGACGCGACGGCGGTCTTCACGCCCTGGTGCACGCCGGCGGCGAGGGCCGTGGCGGCGACGAAGAGGGCCATGGCGATGCCCGGCCAGCCGAGGCCGAAGGCGAAGACGGGCATGAGCACGGCGGCCACCCCGGCCGTGGAGAGGAGCGGCTGCTCGGCGAGGAGCGCCCGGCGCATGAGGCGGGGCGTGACCTGACCTTCTCGCTCGACGGGCTCCATGGGCGCCGAGCATGGGCCGCGGCCGCAACGGCGGCCAGCGGCGCGGCGTGCGCCGCGTCGATGCCCTATTCTCTCGCCGTGCCGCGCAGCTCCGAGCTTCGTCCCATGGCGCGCCTGAAGGCGGCGACGGACGCGCAGCATCGCGCGACGGAGCGGCTGCCGCTCCCGCAGGCGCTTGGCCGCGGATCGCTCGGGTCCCGTGCCTACGGGCTCCACCTGCAGGTCTTTCGAGTGCTCCTGACGGACCTCGAGGGACGTCTGGACGCGCACGCGCCGGTGCTGGGTGCCGTCTGGGGACCAGAGCGCATGAAGGCACACCTCCTCGAGGCCGACCTCGCGACGCTGGGCCGGGACGGCGTCCTCCCCGCGTCGCTGGCGCGGGCCCTCGACGCGAGTCTCCCGGGCCCGCTCGACCTCGGCGCGCTGCTCGGGCGCCTCTACGTCTTCGAGGGCGCGACCCTGGGCGGCGCCGTGCTGACGCCGCGTCTCGCCGCGACCCCCGCGCTCGAGGGCCAACCGCTGCACTACTATCGGGGCTACGGCCGCGAGGTCGGCCCGATGTGGAAGCGCTTCCGCGCCGGCATGAATGCGCTACTCGCGCCTCCCCTCCGCCTCGACGCAGCCATCACGCAGGCGCGGGCGACCTTCGAAGAGGTGGGCCGCGGCTTCGACGCGGCCTGGGAGGCTGCCCTCGACACGCCGCGCCCGATGCGCATCGCGTAGCGCTCAACCGAAGAGGCCGAGCTGGGCCGGCTCCGGCGTGGGGCGGCGAAAGGCGCTCGGGCCCTCGCGCGTACCGAAGCGGTGCACGTCGAGCCCGTACCGTCGCCGGTGGGTCTCGAAGAGCTGGCGGATGGCCTCCCAGCGAGGGCCCCGACCGCGCATGCGGGCCCCGAAGGCGGCCTCGTTCATCTTGCCGCCGCGCAAATCCTGGATCGCGTGGCGGACTTTCTGCGCGCGGAGCGGGAAGGCCGCTTCCAGCCGCGCGTCGAAGACCGGGAGCACCTCCTTCGGGAGCCGAAGGAGGATCATGAAGGCGGCCCGGGCGCCGGCTTCCTTGGCGCGGGCGAGCACCTCCGGGATCTGCGCGTCGTTCAACCCCGGGATGATGGGGCTGACGCTCACGCCCACGGGCACGCCGGCGTTGGCGAGCACGCGCACCGTTTCGAAACGCTTCGAGGGTGAGCTCGCGTAGGGCTCGATGCCGCGGGCCATCACGTCGTCCGCGAAGGGGATCGACACGAAGACGTGGCAGCCGGCTTCTCGGTGGAGCGCCGCCAGGAGCTCCGCGTCCCGGCGCACGAGCTTGCTCTTGGTGATGATCGCCACCGGGTTCCGGTAGGCGAGGCATACCTCGAGGCACGCGCGCGTGAGCCCGTAGCTCGCCTCGAGGGGCTGATAGCAATCCGTGTTGCCGCTCAAAACGATGCCTTCGCCGTTCCATGAGCGGCGGTCGAAGGCCTCCCGGAGCCGCTCGGCCACGTTCGTCTTCACGACGATGCGCCGGTCGAAATCCGTGCCGGCCCCGAAGCCGAGCCATTGGTGCGAGGGACGTGCGTAGCAGTAGGCGCAGGCGTGAAAGCAGCCGCGGTAGGGGTTCACGGACCAGGTGAAGCCCACGTCCGGGCTGTCGTTCTTCGAGAGCGCGCTCTTGCAGGTCTCCTCGAAGACCTCGAGCTCCGCGGGTGGCGGTGGACCCTCCCATTCGAGATGGGCCTCGTGGAAGGGGTTCGGCGGGTTCGCGACCGGCTTGGGCACGCACTGAACATACGTTGCGTGCTCCGGGGCAGCAACGCGGGCGCCCTCACTCCTCCTCCTCGAGCACGCCGGCCGCGCAGACGGGGGGCTCGTCCGGCTCCAGCGGTCGGCAGAGGCGGCCTTCCGGGCAGTCGAGGGACGAGCTGCAGCGCCCGATGGGTAGGTCCACGAACTGGGCCCGCAGCTGGTGCGCGAAGGGGCTTTGGAAGGGCAGGTGCACCGGCGGCGAGGTCGGGTCTTCGCCCTCCTCCGCGTCCCGGCGCACCCGCGTGACCCAGAGCTGGTAGAGGTCCGTGCGCTCGTGCCCCACCGGCGCCCGGCTCGTGAAGGTCATCCACTGGGCCGCGTCGTCCGTCGTGTCCGGGAGGAAGGTCGGCCAGCTGGCGCTCGCTTCGCCGGGGAGGGCCCGACCGAGGCGGACCGGGGGCTCGCTGGCGTCGCCGTTCGTCCAGTACATCGCCGCAGGGGAAGGCTCGCCCGCCAGATCCCGCAGCCCGCCCCAGGGGCCATGAACGAAGACGAGGCGCGCCCCCTCCGGCGTGAAGGTCGGATAGCTCAGCGCACGGCCTCCCTCGGGCTGCTCGGCGAGCGCGTCCCCGCGAAGAAGCGCCTCGCCCACGGACCCGTCGAGGGCGAAGGGGACGAGCGCGCTCGCCTCGAAGCTCAGGCGGCCTGCGGGCCCGTCCTCGGGCGCGGCGTCGACGCGCACGGCCAGCAGGCGCTCCTCGTCGTCGGGCCGGAAGGCCGGCATGGTGAGCCGCGCGCCCAGCGTGAGCGGGCGAATCTCCGCCGCGTCGAGGCCCTCGTCGTTCGTCTCCACCCCGAGCACGAAGACGAAGCCGCCGGGCGTCGCGGTCACGAGGGAGCGTCCACTCGCGCTCGCCGCCGGGAACCACACCGGCGCGTCGGGCCCCTCGATGCCCTGGGCCGGGTCGAGGCGAAGCGTCTCCACGTTCGCCAGCCCGGCAAAGCTCGTGCCCTCGAAGTAGCCGCCGACGTTCGTCAGGAGCGCGTCGCCGCCGCCGCTCACCACGTGGCAGCCCTGGCACTCGCCTGCGCCGAAGCTTCCAAAGGGCGCCGGCAGGAGCACGTCCCGGCTGCCCGTCTCGGAGTTGGTGCGGAGCAGGCGCCCGAGCGCGTCCGTCGCCTCGAAGATCCAGCTCTGGACGCCCCGCGTCGGGACGAGGCGGAGCCGCCGCACCTCGCGTACCACGCGCCCTTCCGTGAGCCGGGTCAGCTCGACGGTCACGGGCGTCTCCGGCGAGGTCTCCGCGAGCGCGACGAAGGGCGCGCCCCGCAGCGTCCAGGTGCGCTCCTGGTCGTCGCTCTCCCCGCCCTCGATGAAGCCGCGCTCGATGCGCACGTCGGGGGCTCCGGCGCCGTCGGCTTCGAGCGCGAGACACGCTTGGGAGAGGTCGCCGCCCTTGCGGAGGCAGACGTGCACCACGTCGCCCACGTCGCCGGGGGCCCAGATCACCTCGAAGCCGCCGAAGGCCGTGGGGATCGCCGCGTCGATGCCCCCGGCGGCGGCGAGCGGCTGGAGAAGCCCGGCGTCGCCCTCCATCGTCGGCCGCTCCTCGAGGAGCGCTCGCTGGCGATCGACGTCGTCGGCGTCGAAGGGACCCTCCACGAGGCGCGTCGCCAGCCGGACCGTCGTGACCGCCACCGTCGGCTGACGGATGAGCGGCGGGCCCAGCTCCGCCACGACGTCGAGCTCGCCGCCCACGAGACCGTTGGTGACGAGCTCGGCCGGCGCGCCGGGGTTTTCGGGTGGGGCCACGGCCGCGAGCGTCGGTTCGCTCGTCAGCCAAGCGACCTCCTCGGTGACGTCCAGGCGCTCGCCGCTGCCGAGCACCGCCGTGGCCTGAAGGAAGATGGCCTCGGAGATACCGTCCTGGAGGACGATGCGGCCGTCGACGGCGATCTCGATCGCCCGAACGTCGAGGGGCGCTACCCGAAGTCCCGGCGCGGCGTCGAGCACACACCCCGCGAGCGCGAGCGCCAGCGCGAACGCCCGCTTCATCGCACGCCCCCCTCCAGCGAACGATGCCAGCCCACCGTCAGCGCGAGGACCCCGAACGCGCCGGGGTAGCGCGCCAGCGTCGGGCGGGCGTCCTCCGCCTCCCCGCCGGCCAGCGTCGTCGCGAGCCCGAGGATCCAGCCGCCGCCCTCCAGGGTGAGCCCGAGCTCCACGCCCTCGCGGCGCCAGCCGAGGGCCACGCCGGCGGCCTGGCTCGCGATCTGCAAGGCCAC
>CALCTH010000340.1 GCA_937893795.1 uncultured Myxococcales bacterium
CAGGATCGTCTCTGGCAAATGGAGACTATGCGCCGCGCTATCTATGGACGTAACGCTGAATTGCTCGGCGAAGCGCTGCTAGCTATGGACATCACGTATCGGGCGCATCATGGTTTCCCAGAAGTAGCGCGCAAATCCGCCGCGCGTATGGACCCTCAGGTAACAGAGGTCTTCCAGGCGTTTGCCGACGGTGTGAATTTCGCCATCGAGCAGGGTGAAGGACGGCGCTCACCAGAATGGATGCTGCTCGGCATACAACCAGAACCGTGGACAGCTACGGACATCAGCAACATGGTGATCGTATCCTCTGATATGGCTACCGCCGGCGCGCGCGAGCTGCGAGAGCGCCTTTCGGGGGAGCCCGCTCACCTCCGTGAAGTGGGCCACGCTGCGGAAGGGGCGCGCCGCCAGCGCCGCCTCGAGGGCCGCCGACGCCTTGGCGCCGAGGCCGCTCACGAGGCGGAGGCCGAGGCGCAGCGCCTGCGCATGGCGGCCGCCGGGCGTGGCGGCCTCGAGCACGGAGAGCCAGGCCGAGCGGTTCACGCAGGGCCGGCGCACCTCGACGCCGTGGCGTCGCGCGTCCGCGACGAGGGACCCGACGGGATAGAAGCCCATCGGCTGCGCGTCGAGGATGGCCGCGTAGAAGGCCGGCGCGTGGTTCGCCTTGAGGTAGGCCGACGCATAGACGAGGAGCGCGAAGCTGGCCGCGTGGCTTTCCGGGAAGCCATAGCTCGCGAAGGCCGCGAGCTGCTTCACGATGCGCTCGCCCACGTCGCGGGGGATGCCGCGGGCCTCCATGCCCTGGAGGAGCTCGAGGGCGAGGCGGGCCATCTTGTGACGGCTGCGCTTGCTGCCCATGGCGCGCCGGAGCGCGTCGGCCTGCGCCGGGGAGAAGCCCGCCGCGGCGACGGCCACCTTCATGCCCTGCTCCTGGAAGAGCGGGACGCCGAGCGTGCGCCGGAGCACGGGCTCGAGCACGGGGTGCAGGTAGCTCACAGGCACCTCGCCGCGGCGCCGTCGCAAGTAGGCGTGCACCATCTCGCCCTGGATGGGCCCGGGACGGATCAACGCCACCTGCACCACCAGGTCGTAGAAGCGCTCGGGCCGCGTGCGTGGGAGCACGTTCATCTGAGCGCGGGACTCGATCTGAAAGACGCCGACGGTGTCCGCCGCCTGGATGAGCGCGTAGGTGGCCGGGTCCTCGGGGGGCAGGCCTTCGAGGGTGAGCGGAGCGGGAGCCTCGTCGTCGCGCGCACGGTCGCCGCCCCCTTGGCCGCGGACCTCGGGAGACGCGTCGTTCACGTGGCGGAGCGCGTCGCCGAGGAGCGTGAGGATGCCGAGGCCGAGGAGATCGATCTTCACGAGCCCCACGGGCCCGAGATCGTCCTTGTCCCATTGGATGACGGTGCGGCCCTCCATGGCGGCGGGCTCGATGGGCACGATCTCGGCCAGCGGCTCCCCCGTGAGCACGAAGCCCCCCACGTGGATGCCCCGGTGCCGGGGCAGCCCTTCGAGTCCGCGCACGAGGCGCAGCAGCGCGCGCATGTCGCGGGAACGAGGGTCGAGGCCCGCGGCCTCGATGCCTCCGCCGGCGAGGAGCTCCCCCGCCGTGGCGCCTCCCGTGAAGAGGGCTTCCGTGGGCGCGTCGCTCGGCACGCGATGGCCCACGCGCTCGGCGAGCCGATCGGCGACCTCCGTGGGCAGGCCGAGCACCCGCGCGGCGTCTCGGACGGCGCTGCGGCTCCGCCAGGTGATCGACTCGCAGACCATCGCGGCGCGCGTCCGGCCGTAGCGGTCGTAGACGTATTGGAGGACCTCTTCCCGGTCCCGGTGCGCGATGTCGATGTCGATGTCCGGCGCCTCGCCTCGGCCCTCGCTCAGGAAGCGCTCGAAGAGGAGCTCCATGCCCACGGGGTCCACCGCCGTGATGCCCAGGCAGAAGCAGACGACGCTGTTGGCGGCGCTTCCCCGGCCCTGCGCCAGGATGCCCCGGTGCCGGGCGAAGGCCGCGATGTCGGCGACGATGAGGAAGTAGCCGGCGAGGCCGAGGCGCCGGATGGTGGCGAGCTCGTGGCGAAGCTGGTCTTGGTGCCGCGTCGTGGGCGTCGCGTAGCGGGCCCGAAAGCCTTCGTGTGCGCGCGCGGCCAGCAGCGCGTCCGGGTCCTCGACCCTCTCGCCGGCGAGGGTCTCGCCGCGCGTGCGAGGCGCCGTCCGAGAGAAGGCCGGGAGCGTCGGTCGGAGATCGCGACGGAGGTCGAAGCTGCAGCGCTCGGCCACCTCGAGGGTGCGGAGCAGCCCCGCGGGTGCGGCCGCCCAGCGCCGGGCCATGGCGCCGGCGCCCCGAAGATGGCGCCCGTCGTTCGGGAAGAGCCGGTCGCCGGCCTCCGCGAGCGTGGTCCGGTGCTGGAGGCAGACGAGCGCGTCCTGAACGGCCTTGTCCTGCGGCGCGGCGTGGCGGACCTCGCCGGTGACGACCCAGGGGAGGGCGAGGCGTTCCGCCTGCGCCAGCACGGCGGCGACGCGCGGGACGTCTTCGACCAGATCGTGATCCTGCGCCGTGAGGTAGCTGGCCCCGGGGAAGGCCTCGGCGAGGCGTCCGACCAGCCGGTCTCGGGCCGCTTCGTCGGGCGCCCGGTCGAGGAGCCCGCCGCGGCCGCCGGCGAGGAGCACGAGGCCCGGCGCCCCTTCGAGCACCGTTCGAAGCGGGAGCGCCGGCAGGCCCCGCGGCGCGACGGCGGCCCCGCCGCCGCGGGCCGCCGTGCTCCCCCGAGCGCGCCGGGGCCCGCCGGCGCGAAGCGCGCCGCGGAAGCCGCTTCAGGCGCGCTGATCACAGATGTGCCTGAGGGGCCCGCGAAAGAG
>CALCTH010000341.1 GCA_937893795.1 uncultured Myxococcales bacterium
GGCGCGCCGCCGGCGTGCCCACCTTCGGGTGCGGCGCGAGCACGTAGCCCGCCTCCGGCGCGGCGACGGCGTCGGTGAGGAGCGCTTCGGCGGCCCGGCGCAGGGCCGCGTCGCAGGCGTAGGCGTCGAGGTCTCCTTCCGCTACCGCGCGCCGAAGCAGCTCGCGGGCCGCAGGCTCGTCCTCCGGGGTGATGGCGAGAGCACCCTGGGCACGAAGCGCGTCCGTGGCCCGCGAGGCGAGCGGCGCCTCGAAGCCGAGGAGCGCCTCGCCGCGCGCCACGAGGCGGAGGCGGACGCCGCCGGGGAGGTCGAGCGAGAGCGAGGTCGGGCGCTCGGCGTCGGCCAGCTCGAAGAAGAGCGGCAGAACGCCCGCCGCGGAGACGCTTCCCTCCCGTCGCGGGATCACGGGCTTCGGCGGGGGCGGCGGCGCCGTCGAGGGCAGGTTCTCCCCGCCCTCTCCGGGCGGCGGCGCCAGGGACGCGGGACCCGCGGGCAGCACCCGCGACGCGGCGGGATGGGCGGGGACCACGTCGGAGGGAGGCGCCGCCGGGGCGTCCTCCACCACGCTGAGCCCGTCGGCGGGCTCCGGCTCCAGCCCGACCAAGCCGTCGGCTTCTGCGGGATCGAGGAGATCGTCGGGCACGAGCTCCTCCGGCCCCTCGCTGCCGGTGGCGAAGCGCAGGTCGAGCGGCGCCTCCTCGGGGAAGAGGCGCCGGGCGGCGTCCCGGAGGAGGCGCGCGATACCCGGCGAGAGCGCGTGGGCGGCCCCGGTCGGGGGATCGACCGCCGCCTCGGCCGAGCCGCCGCCGAGGCGGGCCGCCGCCATGCTGCCGGCCGCGTCGTCCGAGCCCGTGGGAATCGTGGGTCCCTCGCTCGTGGCGTGGCGCGCGGCGCCCTCGGGCAGGACCACGGTGGGGTAGCGGCCGCCCTGCGAGACGTCGGGCGCCGCGGTGGAGGGCGCCGCGGGAGCCTTCGTCTCGTCCTTCCCGGTCACGAGCGTCGCGGGCGGCGGGAGCGCGCTCGCCGGCTCCGGCGGCGTCGACGAGAGCGGCCCGCGCACGGGCATCGACACCAGCGGCGGCAGCGCGCTCTCGGGTGCCGGCGGCGTCGACGAGAGCGGTCCCTTCGTCGGCGGCGCGAGGGAGGGCCGCTGCGGCAGCGTTCGGACCCAGCGTCGGAGCCGCGGCAGCGGCACGGGCCGCGTGTAGAAGACGTCGGCGCGGAGCGCCTCGAGCTCACGCTCCGGAGCCGCCTCCCAGCCCACGAGGACCAGGCGCGCCGCGTCCTCGCCGCGAAGGCGCCGGAGCGCCTCGAGCGCGCCGGGCACGGAGCGTTCCACGACCCGGAGCACCAGCGCGTCTTCGCTCGGCACCTCGCGCACGTGGACCACGAAGCCCTCGGCGCGCAGCGCACGCGCGATCCAGCTCCCTTCGGCGCCGGGCACCACGAGCTCGACCTCCGGGGGCGTGCCTTCCACGCGCGCGACGGTACGCCGCGGCGCGTCCCGGGCGCGAGTCTTCCGCAGAATGGCTAGACGATCATCAGGTCCTCGAGGTCGAGCTCCTCGATCTCCTCCGGCGTCAGCGAGATCCCCTTGTCCATGATGCGCTCGTCGCCGAGCTCCTCGAGGTGCTCGCGGACGGCGTCCACGGCGGCCGTGAGCTTCTGGAAGAGCTCCCGCGAGAGGAAGAGCACCGTGGAATCGACGGCCGCGGCGACGGTCGCCGTGGTGGCCTGGCCGTGCAGCAGCGCGATCTCCCCAAAGACCGCGCCGGGCCGCAGCTGCGCGAGCATCACGCGCTCGCCGGCGTCGTCCTGCGTCCACACGTCCGCCTGCCCTTGCAGGACGACGTAGAGCCCCTGGCCCGGCTGGCCTTCCACGATCAGCGGCGTCCCTGCCGGGACGTCGATGGCCTTGAAGCGCCGCAGGAGATCGAAGCGTTGCTTTCGGTCCAGGAGCCGGAAGAGCTTCGAGGTGGCCATCAGGTTCTGGAGAAGCCGCTCCCGCGTGTAGCTCGCCAGCGCCGCCTGCAGGGCCTCGACCTCCCCGGCGACGCTGCGGAGCGCCGCCACGTCCATGCGCAGCAGATCCGCATCGCTCACCGAGGTGACGTTCGCCGCGCGAGGCTGCGCGGCGACGAGGGCCATCTCGCCGAAGACGGAGCCGGCGCCGAGCGTGGCGAGGTCGAGGGGTGGGCTGCCCTCGTCCTTGCGGGTCACCTGGACGCTGCCGCGGGCGACCACGTAGAAGGCGTCGCCCTCCTCGCCCTGGCGGACGATGCTGTCGCCGGGACGCGTGCGCACCAGCGTGAGCACACCGAGGACCTTCGCGAAGGCGTCCGGCTCGAGGGTGCTGAAGAGCGGAAGCGGCGGCACGTGGTCCGGATAGGCGGCGATGCGCGTCAGGTCCGTCGCGGTCTTCGCCGCCGCCGGCGCCAGCTCCGCGAGCGGCGGCGGGTCGTCGAGGGCGAGCGGCGGCACGGGCGCGGCGCCATCGGCCAGGCTCATGCGGACGCCACGGCCCACGCGCGGCGAGCCCTTTCCGTAGAGCGCGGCGAGCTCGCCGAGCAACGCGCCGAGCTGCGGCTCGAGGGCCTCGAGCACCTTCATGCACACCAGCGCGATGGTCGGGTGCCCGGCGTTGGCCGCGTGCTTCGCCAGCACGGTGTAGACGTAGGCCGCGCCCTGGACCTCGCCGAGGGCGAGGAGCGTATCGCCGACGCGGAGCCGCGCTTCGAGGTCGTTCGGGGCGACCTCGATGAGCGCCGCATAGGCGTGAAGCGCGCGCGGATAGTCCTGGGCGAAGAGGCAGGCGTCCGCGTGGGCGCGGAGCTCGAGCAGGGGCTGCATGACCGCGCCAGGCTACTCGCTTCCGGCGGCGACGGGGACGCGAGGCGGCGCGGGGCCGCCGACGACGCGCGGCCAGGCCGCCAGCACGATGACCAGGCAGCGGTCCCCCGAGGCCGCGGCCTCGGCGACGCCGACGGCCGTGAAGCGGCGGTCGACGAGCGCCGCGCGGTGGCTGGGGCTCGTCATCAGC